>NZ_JAEMVE010000163.1 GCF_029216045.1 Sulfurimonas sp. MAG313
AAAACTTTTTATAGAAAGACTTCCTTATGGGCGTAGAAAAAAGTTCGAAAAAGAATATAAGAAATTGTTGAAACAGAAAAAAAACCCTGCTAGTGACTAGCAGGTCGCTGAAATCATTTGTCCTTTTTATAAAAGAGTCTTATTTGTTTAAGGGCACCTCTAAAAACCCTATAATCACTCAGAGTATAGGGTTTTTAGAGGTGTCCTTAATGTATAAAGATTTTTAGCTTGAAGGGATTTTAAAAGTATTTAGAAGCTTAAACTGAAGTGTTTGAAAGACGAGATATTAACCCCTCATTGGGATTAATTACTCATTTTTATTCTGTATGAGTCACTTGATATAAATCAACTGCCGAAGCAACTAAGATTATACATGCAACTATACTACCAATCATAAGATATGTTTCATTCATCATAACTCCTTGTGTTTAACATTTTTTAGATGTCATTATTTTGTGCGATTAAAACACTTCACAAGTAAACCGGCAGCCCCAGATATATTTGGTATAAGACAAGAACAGTCTAACATAAAATGTTATTTTTAGTTCTTAACCAATAGTATATCCTCTTTCTCCCCTAATTAAGGGATTTCTCTATAATGAAATTTATTTTTATACTAGTATTTTCATTTTAAACTTAAATAAAATTAATAATTCTTATACCTGCTAATATATTTTACGTACTTTTCCTACAATTTATCATGAAAAAAGTATATTCTGGATCTTTTGAAGGGATCCATGCCAAAATTGTCAGCGTTGAAACAAGCTTCTCAAAGGGACTTCCTTCTTTTTCCATTGTTGGATTAGGAAATGCATCTATTCAAGAGTCCAAAGAACGCATCAAATCTGCTTTATGTGCTAATGAGTATACCTTTCCTCCTATGCGTGTTGTCATTAACCTCTCCCCCTCAGATTTAAAAAAAGAAGGCACGCACTTTGATCTTTGTGGAGCACTTTTAATTGCCTTACAAAAAGAGAAAGTATCTTTTGATGACTTTTTTATATTTGGAGAACTCGGTTTGGATGGAGAGGTAAAAGAAACATCGTCTTTATTCGCGCTTATCTTGTCTTTAGCACAGTCCAAACAAATGACTAAGGCCATAGTTCCAAATTCTGCCTTAAAGAAACTCAGCATCATCCCTAATGTTGAGTTTTATGGGGTAAGGGACCTTCAATCCTGCATAGACTTTTTTAGGCAAGAAATCAAACCTCCCCCTTCTAATCTAACAGAATTTAATCATCCTTATATAGCAAGTAAAAAGACAAAGCTTTTTTACCAAAACTATTATCCCCTAGACTTTAAAGACATAAAGGGGCAAGAAGGTGCTAAACGAGCGGCTCTAATATCTGCTACTGGAATGCATAATATACTCTTAGAAGGAAGTCCTGGATGTGGTAAGTCTATGATTGCTAAACGTCTTGTGCATATCCTTCCCCCTTTAACTATGCAAGAAATTCTAGAAAATGCTAAACTAAATGCACTTGAAGGCATTGAGCCTGAGTTTAAACCCTTACGTGCGTTTCGACATCCTCACCATACATCTACTCCTGCAAGTATCTTTGGAGGGGGTTCAAGTACTTCTCGTATTGGAGAAGTGGGTTTAGCCCATGGTGGAATTTTATTTTTTGATGAGTTGCCTCATTTTTCTAAAAATATTTTAGAAGCTTTACGAGAACCTCTTGAAGACAAAAAGATAATGATTTCACGAGTCAACACTAAGATTGAATACCCTACTGATATTATGTTTATAGCCGCTATGAACCCTTGTCCTTGTGGAAATCTCTTGCATCAGCACAAGTCTTGTCGATGCAGTGACCTTGAGGTTCAAAGATATAAAAATCGCTTGTCTGAACCTTTTTTAGACCGAATTGATTTAAGTGTACAAATGCAAGCCGTGTCAAGTGATGATAAGCCTAGTCTTAGTTCATCACAAATGCATAAAAGTGTTTTTTCAGCCTTAAAAATGAGAGAAGGTCGTGATCAAGTTCACCTTAATGGAAAGCTAACAGATGAAGAGGTTGAAAAATTTTGTAGCATTAATAAAGATCTTCAAGAGCTTATGAGGCAAGCAAGTGAAAACTTTGGTCTAAGTTTTCGTTCTGTAAACAAGGCTTTAAAAGTAGCAAGAACTATTGCGGACTTAGAAGAAAGTACTACGATACAAAAAACACATCTCTTAGAGGCCTTGTCTTATAGACGTCGTTAAGTGTCTGAGCATAATAAATGTTGTTGGTTATGCTCAAGCACTTAGTACTTAAGCCTCATTTCTTGTTCTATGCTGACTTTGGTGTTTACCATGCTGACACTTTGTTCATAACCTACCATAAGTTTGTGTTTATACGTTTGAGCCGATTGCCTGTCATAATTTTGGATAACGTCTTTATATTCTTTAACGAAGGTCAAGATTAAATCCGTTGTTTGAAAATAGATTTTTTTATTTCTTGAGATGGCTAAGACAATATCAAAACCCATTTTTAAATCTTCTGACATAGTTCCTATTTGAAATTCACTACTAGAAATGAAACGATGAAGAATAGCTGCCATACCTGCATCAGAGCAGGGATATTTTTTATTATGGTTATATACATAAGACTGTAGTTTGTCTTTATTCCAAGTCGACACAACACGACGCATTTCATTCACGTCTCTGTCTCTGTCTCGTTTATATTCATACTGAGTCTTTGTTTTATCGGATAAGTCTAACATAAACTAACTATATCATTTTAAGGATAACAATTAGTTAAAATTATAAAATTACTTAGAATGTAGCCACAACCCATTGCGTAATAAAAAAACCGCCTATTACTAACCAAATGAACATCGAACCTGCTGTATAAATAGGAGCAAGACCCAATCCCTTAAACTTTGCAAATCGTGTGCCCATACCAAGCGCTGTCATTGCCATAGTAAGTAAAAAAGTATCAATAATATTAATCTGCGTAATGCTCATCTTTATAAGAGATGCAATATCCTCAGGAGCGGTCGTAGTATAAGTATGAATAAGAGAATTAAGTCCTGCCATACCTACAAAGTACACAGCAAACCAAGGAATTACAAGCTTAAGTTTTCCTCCGCCTTTGCCTTCTTTTTTAGCCATATAAGACAAAATTAGTCCTAAAACAATAAGCATTGGCGCAATCATAATAACTCGGGTCATCTTTACAATAACCGCGGTGTTTGCCATAGATTCCGAAGCACCTGGCACAGAAGCAGGCACAGCAACCACTTGAGCAACCTCGTGAATAGTCCCACCCACATACATACCAAAGGTAGAAGGGCTCATATGTAAGATACCGGTTGCTGGCTCAATGATTGTTGCATACAAAACAGGATATAAGAACATAGATATCGTTCCAAAAAGCACTACCATAGATACCGCTACTGCCGTTTTATGTTCTTCTGCTTTTAAGACAGGTTCTGTTGCTAAAACAGCAGCCGCTCCACATACAGATGCTCCCGCTGCTGTTAAAATAGACGTATCTTTATCCATTTTAAATATCTTAGTACCTAACCAAATACCAATGATCATTGTAGACGAAAGCATTAAGAGTGACACCATAAAACCTTGTATCCCTACCTCAGCTATTTGCTGAAAGGTGATGCGAAAGCCATAAAATATAATGGCAAAACGTAAAATCTTTTTACCTGAAAACACAATTCCGCTTTCCCATGAAGTTGGGAATTTGTTATGTAAGGTGTTTGCGTAAAAGATACCAATTACAATACCTACAACTAAGGGCGAAATACCAAGCTTTGCTACGGGAGCTAACTGAGATATAAAGGTAGCAGCGGCAGCAACTAAGGCAACAAAGGTAATACCGCTGAAGGTTCCTTGTCTTTTTTCTTTACTAAAGGGCATAAATAATCCTATATGTAGAGCATCTCTAAAAACCTTTTACTTATTCAAAGGTATGTCAGGAGTGCTCTTTAATTATCTTGATATTATAGAATAAAATTATACATAAGTAAAATAAATTATGATTACACTTATATTCAATTAAATTGATTGCAACTGCGTTATAATTAGACATTAACTTATAGGGGTACGTATGCAAAATCTTTTTTATGAAGTAGACACCCTTGATAAACGTGCTTATGAAAATTTTCATTTAAGTGAAGATATCTTGATGGAACATGCGGCTTATTCAATGGCGCAGTTTATTCAAAAGAATTATTCTCAGGCTAAGTCCATTTTAATTGTATGTGGTGCTGGAAATAATGGAGCGGATGGCATTGCCTTATCACGGCTCTTGTTTCAAAGTTTAGATATCCGACTTTACCTTCAGAAGTCTCCTTCCACCCCCATTGGAAAACTCCAACTTAAGCGAGTGCTTGCCTTAGGTCTTGAAACTACCACTGTCTTAGAAGATGCAGATATTATTATTGATGCACTTTTTGGTTCAGGTTTAAATAAAAACCTAGAGCAAGATAGTGCTTCCTTACTCGAGCAAATGAATCTTTTTACCGGTGTAAAAATTGCCTGCGATATGCCGTCAGGTTTAAACAAAGAAGGTCATCTTTATCAACATGCCTTTATTGCTGACACTACCCTTACTATGGGCGCTTTAAAAAGAGGTTTATACTCAGATAAGGCAAAAGAGAATGTAGGAAATATCATTCAAGTTGATTTAGGAATACATAGAGATCTATATGAGACTGTTTCTACATGGAAACTCTTAGATAAAGATGATCTGCAACCCCCTTTTCGAGATAAACATAACACTCATAAAGGAAGTTATGGGCACTTAAGTCTTATTCATGGAGCAAAAGAAGGAGCCGCTGTTATTTCTGCTTTAGCCTCTTTAAATTATGGAGTAGGATTAGTTACTCTTGTTGGAGAAAAGATCACTGCCTTACCCTACTGCCTTATGCAAGATGAAAACCTGCCCTCAAACACAACAGCTATCGCTTGTGGTATGGGTTTAGGAAAAAACTTTCAAAGACAAAGACTGTCTTCATTTTTAGCCCATGACATTCCTCTGATTTTAGATGCTGATATTTTTTATCATTCGATTTGTTATGACTTGTTCTATAAAGAACTTATCATCACACCTCATCCTAAAGAGTTTGTGCATATTTTAAAAACATGCAAGCTCGCGGATATCTCCATTTCACAACTTCAAGACAATAGATTTAAATATGCTGAACTTTTTTGTAAGGCCTTTACTAACATCACCCTTATTTTAAAGGGAGCTAATACTATTATTGGAAAAAATGAAAGCTTTTTTATTAATCCCCATGGAACTTCGTCTTTAGCTAAAGGGGGAAGCGGAGATGTTTTATCAGGACTTTGTGGAGCTTTACTTGCTCAAGGGTATAGTCCTTTAGACGCAGCTATTCAAGCCTCTTTAGCCCAAACTATTTCCGCCACAAAAGTAACTAAAAATTCTTATTCACTTACACCAGAAGACATTATTAAAGGACTTTCTACATTATGAAACGTATTGTTATTTTATTTTCGGGAGAAGGCAGTAATATGCTTCGTATTATCCAAAAACTTGAACACTATGAGAATATTGAAGTAGCAGCAACCATAACTAATAAACAAGAGGCTAAGGGTATTGAAAAAATTAAAGCTTATAATATACCTCTTAACATCATTAACCACAAAGACTATGCCTCAAGAGAAGAATTTGATCAAGACTTAGTGAATAAAATATCGTCTTATAAACCGGACCTTGTTGTACTTGCAGGATTTATGCGCATCTTGACACCTGTCTTTACTAAAAATATAAAATCCATTAACTTACATCCTTCTATTCTTCCTCACTTTAAAGGGGCGAAGGCAATTGAGCAAAGTTACGCGGACATTGAAAAACCTGCGGGGATATCCGTTCACTGGGTAAGTGAAGAACTTGATAGTGGACTAGTAATTGCGCAAAAAGAGCTTACTCGTATAAAAGATGAGCCCTTTGAATCCTTTAAAAATCGTATTCATTTACTTGAATATGAGCTCTTACCTGAGACAGTAGTTAGATTACTTCAATAAGTTATTAGAAACTGTGTGCTATAAAGCCACTTGTAATTTAATATAATTAGGAAAAACAAATGGATAACATCTTAAAAATCGGAAAATATGAACTAGGTTCAAGACTTATTGTTGGTTCAGGTAAATATGACTCATTTGAGACAACTAAGAATGCTACCTTAGCATCAGGTTCAGAACTTATTACAGTTGCTGTTCGTCGTTTAAACATTACAGACCCAAACAAAGAAAACCTACGTGATACGTTCAAGGGAACTAATGTTAAGTTTCTTCCAAACTCAGCAGGTTGTACTACAGCAGAAGAAGCAATTACTCTTTTTCGTTTAACACGTGAGGCTACGGGAATTGACCTTATTAAGCTTGAGGTTATTGGCGATACTCAAAAAACCCTTTATCCTGATGTATTAGAGACTATCGAGGCATGTAAGGTCTTAGCTAAAGATGGTTTTACGATTATGGCTTATACTTCAGACGACCCTATCATGGCAAAACGTTTAGAAGACGCGGGTGCTCACGCAGTTATGCCTTTAGCCGCGCCTATTGGTTCAGGTCTTGGTGTTCAAAACCCTTATAATATTGTTTTTGTTAGAGAAGCTATTTCTGTTCCTGTTATTGTTGACGCAGGTATTGGTTGTGCTTCTGACGCAGCTTACGCAATGGAACTTGGAGCCCATGGTGTACTTACTAACACCGCTATCGCTCAAGCTCAAAACCCAATGATAATGGCTGAGGCTATGAAACATGCTATTAAGGCAGGTCGTATGTCTTATCTAGCAGGAAGAATTGCTAAACGTCCTTACGCAACAGCATCTTCACCTGTTGATGGAATGATTCAATTCTAGTTATACTTTCCTTGTCCATTAGGATAAGGGAAACATCTCTTCATTTTAATTTATCTAAGCACTGGCACATGTCTCGCATAAACTGGCCTTAGGCATAAGTAAAAGACGTTCTATATCAATAATCTCCCCACAGTTACTACATAAAAAAGATTTAATGTCACTATTGAGACGATCTAAAAAGTTAAGAAGCTTTCGTTTTTTAACATAAGCGCGCTTGAGTTGTATATCTGAATCTTTTTGTTTACTGAGAATGGTACCGAGTGAACTTTCAGGTGCAGTGATAGCAGAATAACATTCTACTTTATCTATATAGGAATTTGCAACTAGCAGTTCCTCTGTTAGTTTATTTTTGATGATAGAGCGTTCTTTTTCATACACGAGATAGGCCTTGATAATAGTCATTTTAGCCTTAGAAGGCTTACTTTTTCGTAATTTTATACCTTTTTAGCTCAAAATAAGCTTTTAATAACTAATTTATACTATTTTTATATAGTGTTTTAATTTTTCGACTTATTTATATACATGATGACTCCCATAATGGCGTAAGCAAAACCAAACATAGGAATGATATATGTTGAAGGAAAACCTCCTATAAGATTTACCATAACCACTATAAGAGCAGGAGGAACGATATTTCTAAGACTAAAATACCAAACATTAAATAAGGTATCTGACATAGATGTTTTTAAGGCTGCTTGCAATTGAGAGCGCGGCATAAAATATCCTACAAAAATTGACATAATCAGTCCACCTAGGGGCAAGAGTATCGACGCTGTAAAAAAGTCTATCCAATCAAACAAGTTTTTACCTGCAAAGCTAAGGTACTCACCATAATCAGAGCTGTTGGCTAAGAGTGCAAAAATTCCGAT
>NZ_JAEMVE010000164.1 GCF_029216045.1 Sulfurimonas sp. MAG313
TGATAGAAGATGTCCAAAAGACTCAAGCGGCGGGAATGAATGAGCATCTTAACAAACCCATAGATGTTGAAAAATTATATGCAACTCTTTTGAAATACATGCAAAAAAAGGCAGATATTATAGATGTGAAGGTTATAGTAGAGAGTGTAGAAATACCAAATTTTACACATATTGACACAGAACTAGGACTGCATCATTTAGGAGGCAATAAAGAACTTTATGTGAAGATTTTACATAACTTTGCAAAGAATTATAAAGGTATTATATTAAAAGTATTGGAATATGAGGAGAGAGCAAGGGTTTTACACACTATTAAAGGACTTAGTGCCAACCTTGGTGCAACGGTATTAAACATAATTATTAAAGAGCTTGAGTCCAGTAGTAGCAAAGATATTGAAGCTCAGTTTTACAAAGAGCTTGGAGTAGTCACAGAAGAGATAGAGAGTCTCTTACCAGTAAAAGTAAATACAACACTGTCAAAATTAAGCACATCACAAGAAGACAGACAAAATCTCTTTGCACAACTCAAAGATGCAGTCACACAAGAAAGACCACAACTTTGTGAATCTATCATCAAAGGTCTACAAAAGTGCTCTCTGTCTGATATGGAAACTTTTTTACTTGACTCTATTTCTGAGAGTATTGATGAATTTGATTTCGAGAAGGCCTTAGAAAAGTTTTAGTAGGTGAAGCTAAAGAACCCAAATAGTTTGTATCTTTTACACTTAATACACATCTTTAAAAAATATTTTTGTGAGTGAGATATACTTTTTAGACTTAATTAAAAACTTTATACTACAGAATACAAATAACTACTAAACACCAAATGTATAGCTTTTAGAAAAGGTTTAATTCTATTAAAGGCACCTCTAATAAAATCAAGAGATGTGAATCAAGCTTAGAATTTCATTAGTCCAATTAAGCCAATCTAGGTCACCATTATCCCTTGCAATAAAGCCATCAAGGATTATTGCTATATAGATAACATCCTTCATTTATAGATGAAACCTTCTAAATTGAAATAGGTTCAATTTCGTCTCGTAATGAGCTTTCAAATATTTCTACTATCTCATTTTTATGTAAAGAGTTATCGTATAAGTCATGAAGGTATTCGTCTGTTTCTCTTAGAAAATGATTATCTGTCATCATTGTGTTAAATTCTTCTATATAAGGTTTAAATTTTTTATAAGCCTGGGCTTGAAACACCTTTTTAAATTCTTGGGCTAGGGGTCCTCTTGCATCTACTCCTAAAAGTGGGTCTAAAATATTTGGGGTATAGGCAAAGTTCCATGGTGCATTAAAACATAAAACATTTTTACTTCGTCCAAATATAGTACTGAGTTGATAATTTTTAAGATCTTTTGACTTTTTTAGTCCGCTTAATTCTTCCATCATTTTGGTGGGTGTTTGGGAATTTGAGGGATCTCTTTTAGCTTGTTCATTTCTCAGAACACGAGCATAAAATTCATAATACATCTGATTATGCGCTGCATCCTTTGATCCTCTCATAAACAAAGGTTTATTATCCTTAAGCTTTTTCTTTAAGGCTTCCCATCCCATCTTAACTTTTTCATCTGAAATATAAATCGTTTGCTCTAATCCAAATCTAAAAAATTCTTCTTTTGAAATATATCCAGGTATTAATGCTTCATAAGCGTCTCTCAAATTTCTTCCTCATTTTTTTCATATTATACTTGATTAATAAGGTATTCTTGATGTAAAGAGCGTTTCTTTTTATGTATTAGGTCGATAAAGTCTTGTAAGTACCTTTCTTTTGCTCTTAAGTTAGGGTACTTATGATTGTGCATAAAATAATCATTTGAATTACCATGAGTTAATAAGTCTTTGATATTTTCAGGAATAAAAAATTTATATTTTTCATGCCTAAGTCTTGGAACAATCTCATTTAAAAAGATATTAATTCCCGCTAGGTCAAAGTCTCCATAATGAAGGTACTCATTGACACAATTTTCTATAAATTTTCTAGCATATTTATTTCGCCAAACAAATATCTTTTTTCGTCCATCATTAAAAAGCTTCTTTTGTTTTTGTATATAAGTGATATTTTCAAAATTTTCTACTCCGACTATTAAAATATCATCAGAGAACTCTAGCTGGGCATTATCATGAACAAAAAAAGAACTTTTATCGGTTGTATATAAAACCGTTTTTTGCCCATCAATTTTAATATTAATGCCCTCATAAGCAGCTAAGTATAATCCAGCTTGAACCTGAGTACTTAAACTTTTAGACCCACCACTAACTTCGGAAATATCTGCTCGTGTTCTATTTTTATTTTCAGATACTTGTATATAACTTTGTAAAGACCCTATGTCATAATTTTCTTCTAATAAAATGTTTAGTTTACTCTCACAAAGCAAGTTTATTTTACTTCTTTGTCCTTTATATACGATGTGTACAATGCCAAAGTCTTTTAACTCATTTAATAATTTTTTATTTTTAAATGCACTTCCATTAAGTGTCTTTTTGTCTACTAATTCAAGCAGTTTTTTTGCATAAGCAAGGGGATAACTCATGACTGAGATACTAACTTTCTAACTATTGTTCTGTGTTTAGCATCGGTAGAAAGCATATATAATCTTTTATACGTGGACACAAGTTTTTCATCAGGCGCACCGTTTATAAAACGAATTTGCTTATTGTTGGCGTAAGCTATAAGCTCTTTTAAATACGCAGGTGATAAGATTCCTACCTCATCCAAGATACAATGAAAGTACACTGAAGCTTCTTTTTTAGACGATTGTTTTCGTGCAAGTGAAAGCATAGCAATGTTTACCATAGCCTTGACCATCACATCCGTTCCATTAGAGCCAATGCCATCTAAAGAAGGCACAAACCCCGTATCATTTCCATTTTCTATGGCTCTAAATTCTAAGACAAAACTTTCATCAAGTGTTAATAAGTCTAATTTTTCTTCCCCTAAATGCAAGGATAATTCTTCTAAATGTTTTAAGGCCTTTTCATTAAAAGACTCATTAGTTTGTGAAGAAAAAAGATTAATCTCATTTCCATAAGGGTTTTGCTCTACTAAGTGTCCTATGGCCTTTAAAACATTAAGTAAAAGGTTATCCGATTCTTTGTATTTCAGCTCAATCCCTCGAATAACCTTTATTCCTTGTAGGTCTTGTAAGGTCTTATTTATACGTGACACAGTTTTAGAAATATCGCCCTCAGCCTTCATAAGTTCACCTATTTCTGAACTTAGATGCCTAAGTGTCATAGTAAATTCTTTAGCAACTTGTTCTTTATACGTTTCTATCTTATTTTCAAGGACAAAGGTCTTTAAAGAATGGGCGGATTCTAGTATAGATGTATCCGTATCTGAACTTGGAGCATATAAGTTAAAGATATTGTTTTGACTCATAGAAGAAAAAGCCTTATTCAGCTTCTTTCTTAACTTGTCTTTTGAAGAACTATGCTCAAAGCCAAGGTCACGAAGTTTATTAATGAGCTGCGAAACATTATCTTCATTGGCTTCTAGTTGAGAATGTTCTATAAAGCTACTTAACTCAGTATATAAAGAGGAGTCTTTAAAGGCAAGGTACTCTTTTAAATCTTTTTCAAGTCCCTTCACCTTAATTAGGTAAGCGTCCCTTTCTTGACTTAAAGATGTTTTTTCTTTTTCATACCATTCTTTGAGTTGTTTACGTTCTTGTTCTTTTTCTTTAATTGTAAAAGAGAGTTTTTCTAATTCTTTTATTCGTATATCTAAAAATTCAAAAATACGTTTTTTATCTATCTTATATTCTGCAATGATCTCAGAAAAAGCTTCTATGTTGAATAGTTCTTCTTTTTTAACTTCAATATTTCCTTGATACTTCTTTAGTAAACTTGCATCTACTCCACCCTTCACTAAGGCATCGTCTTCTTCTTTTTTAATTTCTTCAAACTGTTTATCACGTTCTGTCTTGATTTTATTTAGCTCTTTATTTTTATATTCTAAACGTTCTAACTTGGTATATTCTTGTTGTTCTTGCTGCTGAGAAAGCTCTTTTATAATAAGGCTTAACTCCTTGTTTAAATCTTCACGTAAAAGTATTTCTTCTTGTTTTAAGCTCGTATATAACTTATCTTTAAGCTCTCTCTCATGTCTAGCCTTTGAAAGTTCTTCATCTTTTTTCTTCGCAGCTAAATTTTGCACACTTTGTAAATGCTCCGCTAAAGAAAGACTTTGAGTTTCTAGCCTTGGTAATACTCGCACCAATTCATCTATTCGCGTGTTAATATTCCCTTGCTCACGTCTAAGCGCATTAATCTCATTTCTACTTGTATTTTCAAATTCTTCATTTTCTATTTGGGCTTGGACATTCATCCTTTTTAAACGTTCTTCACTCGCCAATAAAGAAACCGTAATAGCACTTTCTTCATAGGCTTGGATATCTAAAGAAGATGTATCTAAACATAAGCCTAAAAGACTCAACCTCTCTGATATAAAAGAAGGATTTAACTCTTGAGAATATAAGACTTCATCTTTTAATAAGGCCGAAAGAAGCCCTGTGTTTTCAAAAGAATGTTCTTTCATATATCCTAATACACAGGCTGAGTTTAAATCTTTTTTCTTTATGAGTTCTTGTATATTTGAGCGTAAGTTACGTGTCTCATTTTCATGTTTAAGCTGAAGGTTTTGAAGCTTATATTCTTTCGACTGCTCAGCTGAGAAAACCTGTTCCGCTACTTTTTGAAGCTCAGATTGAGAAAGTTGAAGCCTGGTCTTTTCCTCTTCAAAAGTTTTTGTTGCCTTGTAATATTCATTTTTGGCTTGTTCTATTTTTTCTTTATCAAAACTTTTATTTTGTAGGATTTTTTCCGTAGAACTCGCGCTAAAGGCTTCTTCTTTCGCTCGTAAAAGGTTTCGTGTAAGACCTTGAAGTTTGAAATCGGCATCGACTCTATGCTTTGTAATTCTTTCATCTTTTTCTTTTAAATATATACTATGAAGCCTATTATATTCTTGCTCTATCTCTGTGATATCTCGAAGAAGTCTTTGTTCATTATCTTGAAAACTTTTATGTTCACGCTCACGCATATGTTCGAAACGCTCTGATAAAGAGCTTTGAGAGTCTAAGAGCTTACTGAGTTGAGATTCAAGGGTTATAAGGACCTCTTTTAATAAGGGTTTTTTATCCCAGAGTTCTAACTTATCTTTTATATTTAAACGTTCATATTCAGCCTGTTTAGCGCGAGCATCAGTAATTTCTTTTTCTAAAACACCCTGCTCTTTTAAAGACGCATCATGTTGGGCGTGATACTCTTGCTCTTGTTTCTGATGTTCTTTATCTAAAAGGTTCAGTTTATTACTAAGGGCTAAGCTTTTTTCTTTTAAAGAGTTTAGTGCCTTATCGCCTGTTTTAGTGTTAGCTCCTAAGGACTCGGCTAAGAAATGAAGTGTGATTGTTTGGTCTTCATATACCCCTAAACTTACTACCGCCTCATTAATCACAGAAGCATTTTTAGAAAATGAACTGATGTCATCATACTTCACCCTAAAATCACCTAAGTTTCTTCGCATATGGTTTAAATCAAGTGGCTCAAAACCAGAGATACTAGACACTAATGACTTTTTAATAGAACCTGAGTCCAGCTTAGAATTGATAAAAATATTAGACAAGGTTTTTGCAATTTGCTCATATTCTGTGTTTGCTGTAAAAAAGGAAAATTGTGAAAGCTTTTTTATCTTGACCATATAAAACAGACTTATATTCTTTGGGTGAATTCATTACGGGACTGAGTTCGTATTCTTTTTCAAGCAATCTTGTCCATAAGTCTTTGGGCTCAAGCGCAGAGTTTCCATCAAAAAACAGTTCTTTCATCTCTTCTTTGTTTCTTTCAATGGCAAAACGATACTTAACTCTCAGACCACCTGCCTTATACACAATGGCTAAAATTTCAGAATCTTGATTTTGGAACCTATACACAAGATACGAATTTATAGAGGCAAAATAATACTCTTCAAAACGTTTTTTCTTTCTTGATATACCTAAACTTTCAGAACGTCCTGCTCCATAAAAATACAATATTGAACGTAGGATAGTTGTTTTACCTGCGCCATTTCCACCTGAAAACAAGGTGTTAGCACCTACATCTATTTGAGCAAAAGGAAGGGTTGCGGAATTAATAAAGGTGACTTCTTTAAGCTGATTCATGGGCACTCACTTGTATGGCATTTAAAAATGTTTCTATGTAATGATACGAAGATAAAACAATATATCGTTCTTCATGTTCATCTTCTAAAGCCATAAAACCACCTTTTTTAAATTTTTCAAAGACCTTAGAACATTGAGCATGTAAGGTCTGAGGTTTTGAAATATTCTTGAGTCTGTCAAGAGAGTTTTTTAAAACAGAGTTTGATGCTACCGCCTCAGAAAGTTCTCCCACTGTCGTTCTAAAGCCCACTCCAAAACTAGAAGAAAATTGAAGCATTAATTCCACTAAGTCAATATATTCTAAAATCATATGTAGTTTATCTTCTTTGGCCGAAACAGATAGTTCTTTAGAAAAATAAAAATACCCATCCTCACGAATAAGATAAAAACCAAGATGTTCAAAAAAATCATAATGCGCGCCAAATTCTCTTTCGCACGATTGGTACAAGTCTCTTTCAAGTCGTACAGGACTGTTCTCACATAAGAAGTTTCCACGTGAAAGGATTTCAAAGATCTCTTTAGATTGCTGAGGAAGGTTCATTTAGTTCCTTTATTGAAGTTTTTTTAGGAGTAATATAGAGGTATTCATAAGGCTCTGCCTTCATTCTTTTGTTTTCATCAAATTCATACTCACTCTCATACATAAGTGCTAACTGACAATATAAGGTAATTTTATCTTCTAAACTTTGTTCAAACTCAAAATCTTTTTCATTGATAAAAGAGAACAAGTCTTTGGACAAGCCTAAAAACTCATCATGAAGGGATTGAATGTCTATCATGTAGGTTAATTGCTCTTCCGCCTCAAAAAAACTATCCTCAAGTTCTTCTGCCTTAGACGCTAATACTTTCTTATCCACAATAATATGTTTCAGTTTAGAAACCATCTCACTAAAGCCAAATTCATATACTTCTTCTGTGTCTAACAGCGTGGATATACGTTGTGGTTTTGACATAAACAAGGGAGTCGTTTCCATCTTTAAAAGTCTTAATATATTTGTCTTTTCTTTTATTTCAAGTGCAGATTTCATCTCTTTAAGCTTGATAATATGTTCAAAAAAGTGCTGTTTATGTAGGGTTTTATTGATATACTCAATGACTTGTTTTTGAAGTTCTATCAATGAAATACGTAATTCTCTAAGACGTACCTTTAAGCGAAGTGAGAGTAAGACACTCTCATGTGAGGATACCGTATTAAAAAAACCTTCTTCATGAGACAAGGAACTTTGAACCTTGCTTTCTATATTCATCAACTTATCAAGCTTTAGTTTATAATGTTCAAGTTCTAAAATCTTATTTTTATGCGAACTTTGTGTCTTATAGGTCAAGCCAATATGCAATTGTAAAAGAGAAAGGTTCTTTAAAATCATATTTGGTATTTTTTTAAGTATACGTTTTATCTTAGCAAGGTAGCGTTCACGCGAATGTTCATTGTCTTTTTCATTTTGATACAGTTCTATATTGTATTTGAGGTTGATTAAAAGCTCATCCACATCACCAATCTCGACATCTTCATTGGTTTCAAGAAACTCTTCAAAAAAACTCAAAACTCTGTCATCAAGTTCGATGCAATCATCACTTTGTATTAATATTTCTGCATTTAAAAGATAGTCTAATTTATCTTCTGCAATCAGGCTGTTAACTTCATGCGTTCCAACAAGACGGTTTCGTTTTTCAAAAAGTGCTTCAAAAAGCTTTCTGTCTGTATATAAAACAGATAATAATTGTTTAATATCTACTATCAAGAGAACCTTTTAAATAAAGAGAATTTCTAAAAACCCTATTTTTTTTATTATTTTAGCGAAGTGTGTTAAATATAAGGTAAATATTCACATAAGCTAAAAGAAAAGCCTTAATACTAGTTTTTTTTAGTTCCATATTCAAGTGAAACCCAAGCAAACTTAAAATTTAACAACCAATAATTAATGTTTTTAGAGGTGCCCTAAAGGCTAACTCTAATCAAACTACTGATAAAATGTCGTAAAGGAACTTAATGCAGAATATTTTAGACAATCTATCCAAACGACGTAAAATCATGTTTTATATTTTAGTGTGCATTACACTTATAGCCTTGATTATTGATTATACCTTTGATATACCCATTAGTTCGTACTTTGAAGAAAAAAACAATACGTATATAATTGCTTTTTTACTTACTTATAAGGTTTTAGAACTTGGTATTTTATATCTTGTCTTTTATCGCCGTCATCTGTATAAACTTCTTCTTCAACCCCAAAGTGATGAACTTTTAAAAAAGTTTGAGAAAAATGGAAAAAGATTTTTCATGTTAGTACCACATGGTTCAACTATATTTGCAATAATTTCGTATAAGTTAAGTGCTAATATATTCATTTTCTTAAGCTTTATGCTTATTGCTAGTATTGCTCTATTTTTAGTTAAGCCGAGTAAACACAATGAAATATAGTGCACCTCTAGCACAACTTAGGTGTAGCTGTTAGGACCCAACTAACAGATATTATTTCTTTAAGTTTTTATTAATCAAAAATATTAATTTAACTTCATGACATAAGCACAAAAGCAATGCTGTATTATTCTAAAAAAATTGGCTAATGCCTAAGGAGAGAACATGAAACAAATATTATTAGGGCTTTTAGCAAGTCTTGTATTCATAGGGTGTAACTCAAAAGAAGTTGATCCAAAAGATTTAGTAGCTAAACTTGTTATTAATCAAAGTGTAGAGTCTTTTAATCTAAAAGATCAACATGACAAAGCCCACCCTATAAAAGAAGATACAAAAACCTTGATTTTTGCCTTTTCTAAAGAGATGGGTCATACCTGTAATGACTTTTTTGCTACTAAGAGTGACACCTACTTAGAAGACAACAATGCCATATTTATTGCTGATGTGAGTGCTGCGCCTTCTGTTATTCGTTCTATGTTTATTATGCCTGGTCTTAAAGACTTTAAACATACAGTTTTGGTGATAGATGATGAAAATATTGCTACAGGATATAGAGCAGGCCAAGATAGTGAAAAAATCATCCTTGTATCTGTAAACGATCATATTATTACAGATATAAAAGCGATTAGTTCTGTAGAAGAATTAGGCCAAGGAATTGAGACAAAGTAAGCATTAGCTTACGTCTTCAATTTTTCTTTTAATACCGTTGCAAATTTCTTGACATATGTCATACCAAGACACTTCTTTTTTTCATATACTTTAAAAAAGGAAAATTATGAAACTTTTTAAACTTCAAGAAGACCTAAACTTTACAAACACCGCAAAAATAACATCTATGGGTGAAACCCCTTTTTCAAAAGAGATTCGTATTTGTATGGGAGTTGACGCTCTTATGAAAGAGCATAAGGCACCAGCCCCTATCACTATCGAGCTTTTTAGTGGGAGTATAGAGCTTAAAAGCGAAAACGATACACATATTATGCAAGAAGGTGAGATTGCTGTTTTTGAAGCTAATATAGCCCACTCACTTTTTGCTCTTAAAAATTCAATTATTCGTTTAAGCTTATCTAAATCCGATACTATCCAAAGAGTTCAAAACCTTATCCTTAAGGGCTAAATCTTTTTCCCTACAAAAGAAGCAATCCTTACCTTTTCACCTCTAAGGTTAATGGCGTCTTTTTCTTCATACGAGATGATTTCTAAGGATGAGAAAGCCTTAGGCAATTCATCTAAGTCTAAATGAAAATCAGGATTGGTCGGGTTATGATAACCTTGAGAAGTAGGCGTTTTAACAAAGGTCTCACAAATAAACAAGCCTTCTTTCTTAAGAGCTTTTATGATTTTTGGAAACATCTTTCTATCAAGATAATTTACCTTTAAAATTAAGGTATAGATATCTTCTTCAAAGACATAGGTATCTAAATCTGCATCAATCTTAGTAATATTTTTTGCGTCTTTCACCTGTTCCAAAGCATAATCGGACAAATCAACCGCATCTACCTCAAAACCACTGTCTGCTAAATAGTGCGTATTTCGCCCCATACCACACGCAATATCTAAGGCCCTACCCTTTAAGGCTAAGAAAATATTTTCTACTAAAATTTCTGATGTTTCTTTAGGCATAGGGGCTACAAGGTATTTTTCATTCCAACGTTGCTTATCTTCTTGCATATTAGGCCTTTTTTAGCACGATTAGTGCCTTGTCTTTTGTGTCATACATATCTAAATAAGCGGATTTCACTACCTTAAAGTCTTTTAATTTTTTAAAGATTTGTAGGGAATGAAAGTATTGAGAAAGAGTGGCTTGCTCTTTTGTATACCTAGAGTCTTCTTCAGTAAATAAGGTGAATTTGGTATCTAATTGATTGTTTTCAAACAAGGCATCTACACATAAAAACATGTTTCCTTCTTCCGCCATCATAGTTCCATCAGCAACATTAGAAAAACCATGCAAGGTGTTTATATCAAAGACAAAGATACCCTCTTCATTTAAAGAGTCGTGCACACAAGAAAGAAAATCATTGAGTTCATTGGGATGAATAAAATTTAGAACATCAAACACTGCTACAATAGCGTCATACTGCTTGTTCACCTCGCATATAGACTTATGTTCTACCTTTAGGCCTTTAGCCTGAGCCTTTTGCACCATAAGTGAACTAAGGTCTATCCCTTCACATTCAATATCATATTTATCAAAGGTCTGCATTAAGTCCCCTCGTCCGCACCCCACATCTAAAAGTGTCTTAATCTCATAATTATAAAGCACTTCTGTATAAAGAGTATGCAGATATTTCGTTGATTCTTGTATTCCTAAGAGGTGTTCAACCTTTGAATATAAATCTAAACTCATGACTATGCCTTACGTTTTATTGAAAGTATAACCATTAATCAAATTTCTTGCAAAACTTAAGAAAATAAAATAGAAATAAAAAAAGTTAGTTTAGACTATAATGAGTAAAAAGTAGATAAGGAAATGGTTCATGAAAAAAAATATTTATATCTTGATATCACTCATGTTTTTGGGATGTAGTGAATCATATCAAGAAGATACCATTGCCCTAAACGATGTGACAATCGAGTATACTACACTATCAGGTCATGTATACGATGCAAAAAAAAATCCTTTAGTTGGAGTAAGCATTCACTTGAAACATCATGATATCTCTACAAATAGTGATGCTAATGGTTGGTTTTCTTTTTCAAATATCGTCTCTAAAAATGATATTTTACTCATGAAGAAAGAGGGCTATTATGATGGCATTTATTCTTATTATGCTACTAACAAACAAGAGTTAGCTCCTTTTATTTTAAATAACAACTCTGGAAATACCGTTAAATTAATATTTGCTGGTGACACCTCTTTTGCTCGACGATATATGGATCCATCTAGTCAAGACAGAACCGATACCTTAATCACCCAAGACCAAGATAATGCTTTGTTGAAAATATCAGATATACAAGGAACAGGTCAAGATATTATTAATCCAATTAAACCTCTTTTTGATAGCGCTGATTTTTCTATCTTAAATTTTGAATCAATAGCAACAAGTTACCAGCAGACTTTAAATGAGATTCACCCAACAAAAGATTATGCTTTTTACTCTGATTCTTTATCGGTACCTTTACTTAAAGATTTAACTATAAACTTTGTCACATTAGGAAACAATCATGTTTATGATTACAATGCCATAGGATTAAAGGACACTATCCAAGCACTTATTAATAATCAGATTCCTTATAGCGGAGCGGGTAAAAACGTAGATGAAGCCTTTGCCCCTTATAGAACACAGATAAAGGGAAAGAACTTTTCTTTTATTGGCGCGACCTCTATTCGTGGAGAAAAACATAAACTGCTTTATGTTGCACACGAACAAGACATCATAAATTCAGATTCCTACATAAGTCAAGGAGGAGCAGCCGATGCCAGAGACACAAAAAAAATCGCTTCCACCCTGCGAGGTGAAGATTATGCTGATTATTTTCCTATTTATCAGCTTCATGGAGGAATAGAATATACTTATGGGCCAAATTATTCTTCCTTAAAACGTTTTAAAAGTGCTATTTACAATAAAGCTTCTTTAGTCATTTCCCATCATCCCCATACAGCTCAAGGATATGGCATGTACAAAGGTGTTCTAATGGCTTATGGAATGGGGAATTTTATCTTTGACCAAGATAGACTTGATACCTTACTTTCGCATATACTTGTTTGTGACATTAATGAAAGTGGTGTTACTCGTGCCATAGGATATCCCATATATATCGAAGATTATATTCCAAAATTTTTAACAGGCGATCTTGCAAATACTTTTATCAAACATATTTCTGAAGCTTCTAGGAATGGTTCTACTCTTAATGAGACAAAATACACAAAAGATTTTCTTCTCTTTCCTTATCAATATAAAGAATATTTAATCTTAAATGACACCTATACTAAAGAAATTAAAAACATTGAGCTTAATGTAAGTATTTCATCAAAAGGATATGAGACACTTGATTTGCGTCACCTTCTGTCTTCTGAATATTCTTTATCTAGTGCTACTGTAAATAGTAATGCACTTAAAATAAGTATGGGAAGAGATCTCTTATGGTTTGGCTCTTTTGAAGATGATCATGTGGATGATAATTTTTTTGAAAATAGTATTTGGAACTTTGGGAATTCTGTTGCTACAAGTCAAACAGCTTATAAGGGAAAAGCTTCGGCTCATTTACTTAGAGATGAATCGCACATAGACGATGCTCTACTATACTTTGGAAAACGAATTAGAGTAATCGGAGATGCAAGAAATCGATCCACTAAAGAACTTTCTTTTTTAGGATACTTTAAAGGTGTTGATAGTCAAAATTTTTCTATTGAATCACGTTATTTTGCAAGTATTGGTGAAAAAACTTTTGGAAACACCCTTCTATTTAAATCACAAGGGGGGACTTTTGATTGGAAAAAACTTGATTTTTCCATTCCTATGCCAAAGGACAAGGTTATTTCAGATGACCCTAAAGTTTATTTAAGTGAGAATGCTCGTGCACTGAAGTTTTATATTCGTATGAACAGCACTCAAAAAGGAAGTGCTCACCTTTACGTGGATGATCTTGCCATTATCAGTTGGGAAGAAACTAATACCACACAAGAATCCATCACACTAAGCACCCCTCATGCACGGGAATTTTTAAAACTTTCAGGTCCAGTTGGAAGGTATACCTTATCCTTAAAATTTAGCCGATACCTTCCTTAAAAAATAGGAGATAATTAAGGCTAGTTTTAAAACCCTTTCTTCTCAAATTTTTGAGTAAACCAGCCACCCTTTTGTCTTTTTGTAATCTCTTTTAAGGCAAGAGCTGCTCTTTTATGACTTATTTGGTGTGATACAAGGTCTTCATATATACGATTTGATTCTTTTCGTCTTTTTACGGCATCCCCTGCATCTAAAAAAGATTCAACAAGGTATAAAATCTGATGCCAAAATTTAGATGAAGAAACCTTATAAACATTTTGTTTGTCTATTCCTAAAAAGTACTTTTTAGACAAATCTACTCTTTCTTCAATAAGTTTTATTTGAGCTTGGTACAACTCATTTTGTGTACTCACAGCAGACTTAGCAATTTCAATACTCTCACTTACCAAAGAAAAAGTCAAAGGGCCATGTTCATCAAATGTTGCTAAGGCATCAATACCTTGACGAATCAACTTACTATCGTCACTGTGTATATTCATACACATTTTATAGCACTGATCCCAAGCAACAAAACGATACGCTAGATCTAATCCCGTGCCTTTTATATTTTGCATACCCATAATTTTATTAATCATTCCAGGAGGAGTATGTTGACTTATAACATGAATAATCTCATTTCCACTAGCATTAAAATCGGCTACTGTAACAATTCTACGTTTTAACCACTTCCATAATTGTTCTTTAAATACTTTATCCAAAGTGCCATTATCTTTGTTTTGAGAGATATAGGAATATAATTCAAGCAATTCATTGTACTGAAGCTTCATATCCTTATAAAAAGAAAAAATTTCAGGTTCTTTTTCAAGAAGACTCTGCAATTTATCTATGTCCATATAAGCAGTAAGGACATCATCCTTAAACTGATTTTGTAATTTTTTTGAATCTAACATAATACGAAGACGGTTTTTAAGTTGTTTATCATTTCTAATCAGACGAAACTTTTTTGCATACTGCATTAGTTTATCTTGCGAGCCATTTATTTCATCTTTGATTATAGAAAGTTTTTTTTGATAATTTTTCCAAGATTCTTCTATATAATTATTAAGACCTGAAAGGTTTGAACCTATAAGAATATGACAATCGGCAACAATATCTTCAATCATCAAAGAAGCAAAAACACGCGAACGGGATACTCGGTCTGCCCGATTGTTTATAATAGTCGTAATAAACACCTCAGGCTCCTTTTCATCATCTATCTTATCCATACTTATTCTTTTCCAGTTTCCAAGTGTCCCAAAACGCTCATTTGCACTCATACCATTAATAAAGACAAGCCAACGATTATCAATACAAGATGAAGGATAGGCTTTTAAAACACCCAAATCAGGAACGATGTTGTCCGCCATGGCCTTAAGTGCTTCATCTTCATTTATTTCAAGTTCTTTTGCCATTCTTAGGACTAAGGCAATATTATAAGGGTGCTCTTCATACTCAAATCTATTTAATATATCCGGTGAAATAAGTCCTGCTTCTAACCAACCTACTTGATAACTCGAAGTATGAACCTTCCTTGCGTGTGCTTTTAAAATCGGATACATCACCTCTTCACTACTTATTAATATAGAGTTTTCAGGTATAAACTTCGTCATTACTTGTGGAATATTAATGCCAGCAGGGCCTTGAAGGTCTTCATGGTCAGGATAAGTGTTGGTAATAGTAGCTATATCATCTTTCATCCATTGCTGCTGTAAAATTTCTACGTAAGAAGGTGTTAACCCCATACTTTCCCATAAAAATACATCTACACCAAGCTTTTGCGCTAGCATTACGGCATTAGCTTGTTCCCAAATTGTGGCTTTATCATAAGGACGAAAGAAATACATTTCACGCATTAGCTCAAAACTATCGGAATGAAGAAACATCGCCTCATTACCTGTTGTCTTAGAAAAAACCCTTAATCCCAGACTATTAAATAAGGCAGCTTTTAGACGTTCTGTACCTGATTTACCACGTGTCCCCCATCCCCCGATAGATAAAGGAATATTTTTTCGTGCTTTTTTTATCTTTTTAGAAAGAATAAAGTGTCGCATAAAAAAAACAGTAAATACAAGTCCAAGAAAAAGCACCAAATCACTCAAAGAGTTTTCATAAGCGGATACAAAATAATTTCCCAATGACTCTTGAAAATCTGCAGAAAGAAAAGGAAGGCCTACTGGAAAAAACTGCATTGTACTCTTATCGTCTTTTACATAAGGCTTAAAGGAAACCTTAAATCCAAGTTTTTGCATCTGTGATATATAAGATGAAGCTGTTTGGGTAGAACTTATTTGCCAGTTACGTAATCGTGATAATTTAGCATAATTCCAAGATAATATTAGTTCCATTTTAAATCGTTTTAAAAATAGCTTGGGAACTTCAATCTTTGTTATACCATCACTCGAATATATTTCATAAGGATGAATACGAAGACTTGGTTGTTTTAAAGATGATAGGAAATGATCGAGTAATGGTAAATAAGGGCGCCAACTTTCTTCTTCAGGTATGTAATAGGGTTCTCCAGGAACCTTTGTAGGAGCTTGTTCGGCTAAAATTGCTGATGGGAAATGGTGATTTCCTTCAAAAACACGAGCGATTGTATGTAAAAAAGCTTGCCGTTTATCTGGAGATGGATTGAAAAACTCATACAAAATCCGCCATAATCTTCTGCCAAATCGTTCCGATCTATATACAATAACCCGTCCAAAAAAACCATATTTTAATTCAAGTGAAAAATCATTTTGCGCCACAATACTAAATATACGGTACAACTCATCCACCGGTATTTTTTTATATTGTGTGGGAAGTATTTGTCCTTTGCTTGGAGATATGTTTTGTACAAATTCAAAAAGTTCTGTATATCTTGTATATCGTTCACCTTCCATACAAACCCATATAAATTCACGTACCATCGCAGCATAACGTTTTAAAGAAACATCATTTTGCTCCACAATAAAAGAAGAAAGTCTCTCAAAACTTTCATTTAAAAAGTTAGTGTCGGGATGATTCGAATCCATAGTTTTTTCTGCCAAACTTCGAATAGAAAAAAGAATTGTTTTGAGAACAAAGCTCTCCTTCTCATTTTCAAAACTCCTCCAAAAAAGTATTCTAAACCTTTGATAAGCATCTTTATCTTTAAAAGACTCGATTATTTGAAGCACAGCCAAGGCTCTAACACTTTTTTCTTTATCATGAAGAATAAGTTCTTCTTTTAGTTTATCAAATGTACTTGCATCAAGGTTACAAAGTTGTTTAGCCAAACCTTGTCTAACATAAGAACTAGGGTCTTTAAGAATAACGTCATTAAGAATTTCAATGAGTTCTTCTTCTTCACTAAGACTACTAACAATTAGTTCTATAATTTTATGACGTACAAAAATTGAATCGTCTAAATCATAAACAATTGAACGGATTTTTACAATAGATATAAATGATGCAAGTTGGGTGTTACGTAAAAATTCTATCGCATGATTTTGAATCCACACATTTTGTTTCGTTGACAAAGAGACCTTATATATAAACCTAAAAAGTTTTTCATCCAACAAAGAAAAATTTTCATCTATTCCAAAATATTGCACCACATTAATAAGCACTGAAAATGTTTTATCCGTCAGTAAATCAACCTCTCTGTATTGTAAAATTTCTAAAAAATTCGTATTGAAGTCAAAACTATCCCATTGAAGTTGACTTAGCTTTTGCTCCTCTTGCAATATTTCAACACTACTTTGGATTCGGTCCAAAGCAATAATAACACGGCGATGCAAGGAAGATATTTTTGATGTTATTCGTTCAAACAAGGCATCTTCATCAAACCACCTTTTAAAGGCTAATTCATCTTTTTGACGCTGTTTTTTTGAAGGGTCAAATCGATAAGCATAATCTAAAATAATATTCTTTTTTTCAAAATCACTCGCACAATAAGAGAGTTGTTTACGAAGTTCATGTACTAAAGCCGTATTCTTTTTTGCTTCTTCAATATCAATACGAATACTGTTAAAGAGAAAAAATATCAAACGATCAAGGTGACTAAGAGAAAGAAAATCTTTATTTCCTATAATCTCTTTAGAAAAAGTCATTTGGAGGGTATCTAAATGCTGTTTATCCACATATACAGATAGTTTTGATAATTTATAACTAAATAAATATTCTAATGTCATATTATTTTTCATCGTCAAGTCTCAATCGTAAATTATTAAAAATATTTTCATCTGGCATAAAATTATAATATCTTTTATTATCACTAAAGTGCCATATAAATTGCATAGAAAACTGCATATCTGAACTTTCAATTTTATAAATCATCCCTGCTTGCAATTGCAGTCTATTCATATTAAAAAAATCATCATACCTAAGTTTTGCTCCAAGTCTGTTAATACTGTAACTTTGAGGTCTATTTCTATCTTCAAAATAGCGTCTACTATCATAATACAGACTCATATAAAAAGGATATGCTAGATGTCTCAGCATAGGTTTTACTCTTATATTATCTACAATTGCTAAAGACTCATTAGATATCACTTTTGATTCCAACACAAGTTCAGTATCTTCAAACATGCGATAATATATATCATATAATAGTGTTCCTCCATATTGATGATCTCTCTTATAACGACTGTAAACAAGAGGGTCTAAGGGATTACTTCTTATATTGTCATAATCAAGAAAATTTTTAAACAAGCTCCCCCCATATTGATGTCGCCATTGAGGCCATAGTTTTTCTTTTATGAAAACTTCACTTTTCAAATTAAGATTTTTAAATACAAAACCACTCTCTTGCATATAAAAATTGGCCTCTGCCCTAAACCACACATCTTCAAGGGGAAGTTTCGCATATACTTTATGGGTTAATGCTAATAAAGGATTTTCATATAATCTACTATAATAATGTTGACGTATATACAGTTCATCTGCCATTCGTTTTCTACAATACTGTCCTATCTCAATGACTTTTTTAGCAACTGAATTAGGATTATCATCTGAAGAAAGTTCTACACTTTTAACAGCAAACTCTAAACTGCAAGAGGCATCAAAACTTTCAAAAATTTCTTTTTCTAAGCTTTGTTTAGAAAGTTGAGATATATTTTTATCTTTATCTGTAAGCAAAACAGATGAGTACACAATAGGTTTTAAAGTTTCAAAAGCTTTTTGTAAAGGGTCAAAAATAAGTTCAGACATAGATATCAAACTTTGTTTTTCACCTTTAGTAGGATAGACTTCTTCATGATATTGTTTATTTTCATTAAGATACAAATAAGAACTTTCTAAAGAACCATCTTCAAACTTATAGTCCATACGCAATAATTTTGGGCCTTTTTCATGTAAAATTATGGGAGCATTTTTTCTTGAAATATAATACCTTGTAGATACATCTACATCTAATTTTTTAGAATCCTCAAAAATATTAACCCCTAAGTAATGTGTTGACAAAGGCTTTAGTAAACGTATTTTAAAGCTATGTTCACCAGAAGTAAGGATAAAGTTCTTGCTCCATTTTTCTTTATTAGGAAAAAACTGTACTACTTCTTCAGGTTCAGAGTCAATAGAAACGGCAAAGGCTAAAGCCTTGCTTGAAAGAAAATTAGGATAAATTTGTTGCACGTCCACTCTTAGAGTTTGATTTCCTTGTGTGTGTATAAGTTTATAGTCTGATCCTGTAAGTATAAAACTGTATGTGTTAAGTCCCTTTAGCAATGGGCTTCTACTCTTTTGTAACAAAGAGCGAGGATACCAAGTCGGTACCTTTATATCCAAAAAACCTGCTTGTGTATGTAAAGATGGATACAATGAAAAGCTACTGTAAAGACGAAGTGCTCTGAGTATAGATTGCACTTGTGAGTCTGAGGTCTCACCTTGAAGTAAAAAGGCTTGAGCCTGAGCATGATAACGATGCTGATAAATAGAATATGTATAATTCCATAACAAAGCACTCGCATAAACAAGACTCGGTTCAGCCCTCTTTTCAGTCCATTTTGATGCATTAAAATCAGATGTTAATAAGACTTGTTCTTCTAACTTTTTCACGGTACTTATTTCAATTTTTCTACTATATACCTTATGTGCTAAAGGTGCATCATATCCATGTAACAACAAGGTGTGATTTCCTTCACCTAAGTCTAAACGCAAATGGTTATTCACCCCTACTGGTGACTGGCCTGGTACGATTTCTAAAAATGCCGAAGGATTTACCTTCATTAGGGGATAGTGGTAAATTTTATTATTATGCTCAAGACGAAGCCATTCATACCTCTTAATCGACGAAAGAACTCGAATATCTAAATCTAATTGTATAGGCCCTTGAACCTGAAGTTTGAGAGGTTGTTGCCAAGTAGCCCTATAAAATAAAGAAATCTTTTTTGTATTTTTAGAATGAATTTTAACGAGACCTGCGGCTTGACGTACAGATGTACTATCAACACGACGATTGTATTTATAATTATTATGAGTTAAAAGCGTTAGCTTCTCTTCCACTACTGAATCTAAAGAACCTTTTTCATCACTGCTTATAGACCCATTTATATCAAAATCACTTAAGCCCAATAATGTCTGGCGTAAGAGTGTCTTATTTAAAATTAAGGCTAAATTGGAACTGGCTTGAATATAACTAAGGTCTTTATCTAATAAAAGTTGCGCAGTAAGGGCTAAATTATACTGTCCATTATCTCTTAATAGCTTCGAAACCTTTTTAAGATTGTCCGAAGAAGGCATCTTAGAAAAATAAACACTATGCCACATTAAAGCCTGTTTTGTTGTGGTACTTAATTTTAATAAAATATTATAAGCCCTTTTTTGTACTGTTTTTTCCTCACTTAAAATAAGTGCATGTCTTGCAATTTCCAAGGCACTTACTCGTTCATTAGACTCCATCAATTCTTGGGCATAATCGAGGTCTTTGCTTGTAGGTATTTGTCTTGAATTAAGATTTTTATGGGCTTCTTGTATTGATGAACGCATAAACAAACGTAAGGGATGAGTATGCTGATACCAAGCATCAAAGCTTTTATTTAAAGGTAAACCTTCAGTTAATGAACTTGAAAACCTGAGGTAGCTACCATTATAATCATGGGCTAATGAATAAGGAGTGTCCTGATATGGGGCATTCACCTGCTGGGATAAAGAAATGTTAAATGTTGGACTTCCTTTTACCCGTGTAAACTTTAATTCTCGTGTGCCTTTTTTTAAGATCAAAGAAATTGTTCCTGTTTGCTTGATAAAGCTAAGCCCGACACTATTTTTCAAGGTATTTAAAGCTTTTTTAGTATCAATGTGTGCATGTTCATTCGCCAAATTAAAGGCATACGTTCCCGGGCTAAAAGAAAATTCTTTGGCACTTAGGTCTGACTTATAAGATATAAGCTTTGCTTCACCATCAATGTGCATATAAAGGGCTAAGTCCTCATGGTTTGGACTAAAAAGAGTAAGCGAAACCTTTGTATCTCTTTGTAAAGGTTTTTCAAAGGAATACAAAAGATTTTTATTCGCAGAAACATTTTGTACTACACGTATTTCTACGCGTCTATTTGATATTTCCTTTACCGAATCTTCTGTATTCACAGCATTTTTAGATTCTCCATAAGCAGATATAATAATTTTTTCAGACGCTACACCCAAGGCAATCAATTCTTCTTTTACATTTTCACAACGTTTTAAAGAAAGTTTTTCATTACTTTTTATATTTCCACGTGTATCTGTAAATCCATATAGTTGTATCTCTTCATAACTTTTAAGTGTATGTAAAATCTTTTTTATTTCTCTTCTTAACGCTCTATCTAATTTATACTGACGTGTTTTAAAATAAAGCTTTTCTAAGATAACAACATGCTTTGTACTTAAATTTTCAACACTATCATTTGGAACCTCATAAAAGCTCCCTTTTCTTAACTTATTTAAGTATAGCAAGATATTTTTATCATTTATCATTGAAGACACCGAACTAACCTCATCTTTAATGTACAAAGATTTTTTTGCATAATATGCATTTAAAATGGAGGTACCTATAGGTATGTGAGTAGGATATATTTCCTTCATTTGAGTGCTTTTATTTGCACTACCTTCTAAACCTTTTTTTTGAATAACATCAATAATTTTGTCTTGTTGGGTATGTATAAAGGCCATTCTTTTTAGACCATCGTCTATATTTGTATTTAACCATTTCGGTTGGTTAATTGAACTTAAATCGTCAGCGACTGTAAAACTAAGGTTTGTATCGTTCATAGGATTTAGTACATTTTTATGAAAAAATTCTGCCCGTAAAAGAATCTCACTGAAATTTTGAATAGAAATATTATTGTCACCCTCTTTAAGACTAATATAATGTGAAAAAGAAGATGAAACAGGGATATCCACTTCTGCATGTATACGGTCGTAACTCACACCGTTCAAAGATTCCAAAACGTGTTCATTTGTCTTGTTTATAGACACTGAAATCCTTTTTCTGTACGCAGTTAAGCTAGTTTCTTGCATTGTATCGCGCATACTTAAGCAAAGTGTTCCTGGCCCTTGTAGATTAAAAGAAAGGTTTTGTTCTTTGTGCAACTGATAATACAATTCTTTTGACTTCCTGTCTCTAGAATAGACATAAGTAGCCTTGCCATCAAGAGCTACTTTGGTAGAACTGAGTTGATTTAAAATTGAATTATTTAGCGTTGTGAGTAAAGAAATCTTCATCTCTTCTTGGCTTCTTAATTTAACTGCAAGTAAAGATGCATGATTATTGTACAGCTTATATATTTTATTACTTATTTCTAAGGCCTTTGATTCAAAGACTTTAGCATCTAAAGAAAGTTCTGCCTTAATACTTTTTGCTTTATCATTAGTTCCTCTTATATAAAGATATTCATAAGGCTTTATTAAGACCCATATAATTTCATCTTTTGAAAGCTTATATACATTTGAATCATGTATCTGTCCTTTAATCACTTGCTCATCAGGTAAAAAGATGACTTTATTTTGATTTATAAAGGTCTGTGTATTAAAAACGACTAAGGGATTTACATTACTAAGAAGTGATAAGGCAAGTAAACATAAAGAAATACAAATGCGTATCATGGCAAACAGCCTATGATATTTTCAATTAACTCTGCTTGTGAAACAATTTCCTTACGTGTATATAGATTTAATTCTATATGTACAAAGTTACGGTAAGACTCTTGACTCAAAGTTTTATATTGTATATTTTTTGTTCCGCCAAGTTCAAAAATATTTTTTCCATATAAAGCGACTTTTTTATCTGTTTTAATTAAACATTTTTGTATTATTTGCATTCTTTTATTTGTATAACGTGATCCATTACTGATAATTATATCGGCTTCTTGTCCCGCAAGAGTAGAACGTTTTTTATTTGAAAATCCATGAAGTTGATAGATGGCTTCTTGTGGATATGTTCGGCTAAAGGCAATATGAAATGCATTAAAGAGTGTGACTTGTGTATGTGCCGCATCCATAATTTTCCTATGCACCGTGTTAAAAGCAGCCGCTTTATAGTTTCCTTTTATCATTAGTTTATACGATATAGAGCCTGTTTTAAAGTCATGAAAACGGTGTGGAGCACTCAGCATTGAACCAGAGGTGCTTGTTTCATTAATTATATAAAACCCGCCACCTTTATTTGTCTTATCTAGTATACAGAAAAAACCATTTTTAAATTTTAGGACTTCAAGCCCTAAAGAAGAAAGCTCTTTGGAAAATTTATACATGTTTAATGAAGGGTTTTTAAGTATGGCTATAAATATTTCTATGGCACTTTGATACTTTTCATATGAAACTTCTGTATATACTTTTGTTTTACTTTGTTTATATGTGTTGTGCATATGCGACTTTGCCTCTAAAATAAAAAAACTAACACATAATAAGACAATATATCTCATATCACTTCCTTACTAAGACGAGTCGAAGCTCTTTTATCCAAGCTTATATGATTAATAAACACATAGCTTTTATTAGAGTTTTCAGGAGGATAGACCGTAATGGTATAAAGACGTTCTTTTAAGTCCTCCCCTAAGCTTATGTAAATAGAGTCACTAAGGAAAAGCCCCTTATTTACAGAACCAATACTATCTATAGGTTCTTTTGATATTTTCATTGACAGGGCATAGTGTTTAAAGGTTATGCTATCATAAACTAAAGATTTTTTATCTTTTTTACCTTCAATTTTTACTCTAAATGTAAGTGCCTTATCTCCGGTGATACTGCTTGAAACAAGTTGGAATCCTAATGTTTCTTCTTTTGCCATTTTCATAAACTCAAATTGCATTGGCCTTGTGAAAATATTAAATTTTCTTTTGATGTAAAGTTGTGATGAATTTTGAGTATTACTTATATATAAGTCAATATTTTTATCTGCCTTAGCCTGTACCAGATATCTTTTTTTAAGTTCAAGCTCTGGAAGCTTAATCATACCAGATGCTGAAAAAATATTTTTGTCCACTGTCACTACCTTATCAACATAAACGATTAACTGATTGTTTTTACCTATATTATTATAATATAAAACCTTAGGTTTTACGTAATTAAGGCCTATATCAGCTTTAAAACTAAGAATGAACGCTTTATTAGTTTGAATCTTAGAATAAAAACTTGACCAGCTTTGTGAACGAATAAACTTATCTCCAAGAGATCGTGGTACTAAAAATTCATAAGAAGGTACGGAGTTAAGAGATTCAAGTTGCTCATAATGGTACGTCCCTTCTTTAATAGAGTCTTTAATTACGGGTATTTTTACTTGCTTGTAAACAACACTATACCTTTGCAAAAACTTAAGTTCAGAAAAGTTATTAGGACGAATACTAAACCATCCATTCAAACGTTTTAAATCAGGTCTTTGTTGTGATGAGAATGAATATAAAGGAAACGCAATTTTTTGACTTTGTGTTGAAACACGTAAGGATACAGATGTACTCGAGCTAAAAACAACAGAAGAGACATTTTTATCTATATCTAAGTAAAAAGAAGAAGCTTCACTTTGAGCTATAAAGCCTTCCATATAGTCATACTTTGAGGGAAGGAATTTTAATTTTTTTTCTACGTTATCAACAAGACTACCTTGCGCATCCCGCATTTCAATACCTATCATCGTGTCTTTCAGATGAGTATTTCGACATTGTATACGAAGCAAACGTTTCTTAGGTGAAAAAAAATCGTATTGCAAACTACTATTTGCATCCAGATGATAATAATCTCCTGAAATAAAGGCAGGAAGATGTAAGGTTTGTTTACTTACTGCGTCTTTAATCTCAATAGCAACACCCTTCGTACTTAATATCTCAAGAATACCATCTTCATACGATTCAAAGGAAATAGTCTTTTTCTTACCTTCTAACGTGTACTGTTCATGAGATAATAATTTTTTATCATGATAATAATTCAGGACAAGAGAAGAAACTTCTTCTAAATCGGGAGTAAACAAAAGGCTATAAGAACCTTTTTTTAAATATCTAGTTACATTTAAATTAGCACGTGCATATAAACTTGGGACCGTTTGCATATACATATGAAGATTATCAACATCATTAAGAAAATAGAGTCGACGGGAAGTATAATCTTTATCTTCAACACCTAAAGGACCACTAGGTTTCCATAAACTAGAAACTATGTTATCTTTTTCTGTTTGAGTGATGTAGCTAGAGGAAAATACATTTCCTCGAGAAAGATAATCTTGTCTATCTTTTCGTAATCGTTCCCAAATAACTTTTTTGTTGTATTGAGAAACCTTTTCTAGGTGATAACATCGAACACCAATATCAGCCACACGAGAATCATAGGTATGCAGTTTCATACGGATTTTGAATGCCTTACTTTTATGAAGATCCAAATGTAAGGTTTCACTCATGGTGGCTTGTAATTTTGAATCTACATAAAATATTTTTTGTTGAAGGCTCTGATTCTCATCTTTAAAGACTATAAACGACGTTTTAAAATGATGAATTTTTGAATGTATCATCTTTCCTGTACTATCAAGAAGTTCATATTCAATACTAAAACGTATATTCGGATTTTCTTCAATGTTTTCTATTTCTTTCTTATATAAATTTGCCGTATATAAGAATTTAAGTTCGTTAGAAAAGGAGGGTATAGAAAATGTCAACCATCGTGAACCCGAAAGAATATACGTAAGACTGTTTCGTGTATTTTCTTTTATATGTTTATTCTCTAGTGTTTTTAATTGTATTGTAGAGAAGTATTGCATTGGTTTTATCCACCAAAACAGTGCCCCAAAAATAAGCATTAGCCAGAATATATTACGAATTATTTTTCGCATTTTTCATCCATTTTCAAGATTGTAGATGTACTCTGATTAAATACATCTAAGGCTTCTTCTAAACTTTGTGTAGATGGTTTGATATTTAAAGTATATGGAGGTTGAGCATTGAGTTTAACGGCACCAATAAAGGTGTCTTTAGAAGCTTTTTGTACAACTATGTAAGGCTGATTGCTATTATTATCTATTAAAAGACTTATAGACACATCCTTATATTCAAAAATGCTTTGTAACTCAGTGATATCTCGACTATTAAGATAATGTTCTATATGTTTAAAAAGCTCTTGATGACATCCCTTCTCATCTGTGGTATTACTAAGCTTTAAAAGTTCTACCTTAAAATCTTTTTTAACAACATCAATCCCTAAACTTTGGAACTGTTGAAGGGTTAAGTCATTGTCACCGAGTTGTTTATATTGATTTCTCAGCTTATAGGGTAGCCATAAAACATTAAATGTATCGCCTATAGATTGTTCAAGATATAAAGATTGAATGGTAATAGCATCATATCCAGCGCTGTACGTATCTCCTTCATTGAGTATCATTGGCATATGCTTTTTTACATAATCATAAATATATTTCTGTTCTTTATTCATATTGTTTAAACTTTTATCTAAGGCTAAAACAGCAGGGGACGATTGAGAGTTAAGTACTTGTTGCATCCCTCGTACTTGTAAAACATTCATACTCTCAAGAGCACTTTCTCTATATATTACCTGCGATACCAGGTTAAACACATTTTGTATATTTTCAAACAACATAAGGTCTGAACTTCTATCTTTATTTGCAAGAGGATGAGAACCACTAAGTAGTAGAACCTTAGCATCAAGTTGGGAATAAAGCTGAAGGCTATATTCAAAGGTTTGTGCCTCATAAAATGGTCTTGGCACTTGAATCATAATATTTTTAGATGAGCCAATAGCAAAAATATATGTCCCCCAAAAACGTTTATTTTCATTCGCAAGTTCATGAAGAATAATATAGTCTTTGTCCTTGGATGTATCCGTATAATGCGTCAGTTCATAGCCTAATGACTTGGCAGAAAAAACGAGAGATAGTAATTCTCTTTTTAAAGTTTTTTCATCTAAAGATTGATCTTTATATTTTTGCAAAGTTTTATAAAGAGGTTTTAAAATAACATTATCAAAAAACAATAATTCTTGAACAGTAGGCTTAACATAGCTTTCGGTGTTTTTATCATTAATCTCAAGTTTTTTATCAAGAAGCCAAGATTGTAAAAGGCCTTCGATAGAGTTGACTGAAACTTCGTGTTCTAAACTGTCTTTATCAAATAAAAGTTGGGATGAAATAAGGTTTCTTCGATGTATTTCAGATAAATAAAGTTCTGCAAATCCATTTCTCATACTCTCCTTTTGAATAGACATTTCCGTTTCATCTTCAAGCCTAATTTCCAAATCTCCCAACTGCTTCTCAAGAATTTTCAGCTTAAGTTCTTTAGGAAGATAGCCTTTAATAAAGAGAAGAGATTTTTCTTTATCAGCCTTATTTAAAGGTAAAAAAGAGCTTCTAATGATTGGGGTTAAAGCCCTAACTTGAAGGACACTATTTTTAGCATAATACTTATGAAAGGCATGATATAAGCTATAATAACCATTAAAAGGAGAAGAAAGAAGTCTTCCTTCTATCTCTAAAGGCGTTCCACTAATGGACATAACTTTAGCCTTAGACATTTTCATTAAAACAACAGCACTTTCAACAATGTCCCATGTTTCAAGAGGGTACGGGACTTCAATAAGATGATGACCTTTTTCAGATAAATCAATAATATACATACCCCAGCCATAATACTCATGTGACTGGTTTAAAACAAGGTAATGACCTTCCACAATTTTCATTTTATAATGTAGTTTTTTCAAAAGAGCATGTATCTGTTCTTTATTTTGTTCAAATTCTTTACATAATTGCAAGACACTTTTAAAGGTATCAATTTCAACAGGGTTAGGCGCACGAAACTTCTGGTTTTCATCTTTCCCATATAGATTAATCTTTTTCTCAACAATGTACTGTATTAACTTGGCTTCACTTTCAAGTTCAAAGCTAGAAGGAAGAACTGCCTCTGTTTTTTCATAGGTATAGGTTGAATCAGGTAAAACAGTCAAAAAGTATCCTATCATAGTAGCTACTACAATAGAAACCAAAGAAGTTTGTAAGGTCACTCGTGTAAATAAGGCCATGTTTACCTTATCATATATCTTAATGGCAATAAGCGTAGACAGTAAGTATCCAAAGGCAAAAAAGTCAGACACTTTATGTTCTGGAAAAAAATAAATGATGAAAAAAGAAAGCCCTATCTTATATAAAAATCCAACATTAAAAAAAAGTAAAACCTTTCGAGCCCCTTCCATACTATAGTGTCGTAAAAAAGGAAGTCGAAGAATCATCATCGCAAAAAATAAAATAATATAAGCTTCAACAAAAGAGGTTAGAATTTTAGTCGGTTGATACCATTGCAATGCTAACAAAGATGGCACCAAAATACCATTAAATTCCCAACCATAGAACAAATTCATCCTAGAAGCAATTAAAGCCGTAACAATTAAAATAATATAGGACTTAGGGCTAGCAAGAATAGAACCGGCAATGTCTTCATACATGTAACTTATGTTACTCAGAGAAAAATTTGTATATTCAACAAAAATATAACGTGTTATTAAGTAGGTTATGCCCAGTGTAACAAAGAGTTGAAAAGAACCTTGAAGAATTCCTGGCTTCCATAACTGATTAGCAATTAAGGCAACAATAATAAGCCCAAAACTATGAAAACTATCATCATAGTCTATCACTATTCCATATTCATTCTCAATACTTAGTACGATCCAAGGAAAACTCCATCCATCGAAAAATAGTCGCACAACAACACTCATCAATAAAATCATAAAAAATCGATCTCGACCAAAAAAATTCGTCCACCACCCTCGCTTGGCTGCGAACTCCGAAATCATATAAACGACCCAATAGGTCATAATACTTTCAAAAATTATCACTCCTACAGACAAGGGTTTAATCAGAAGTAATGGCGTTAAGTATCCTGGAACAATCAATCCTGTAAAAACCCATCCATAACGTAAATTGAAAAAAGCGACAACCCAAATACCAATCCAAATCGTTGTAATAACAGAATGCGAAAGATAACTCGAAGGGAGTAAGGGCAGGTAAACATCAAACATTTAAGCTTCTTACATTAAGCATATTAAAGGTCTACTCTTAAAAAAGAAAGCTTAATAACAATACCATCCCCTAATCTACTTGAATACGAAACGCTTCCAAACCAATTTTGAATGTCATCTTTTATATAGGTGAGCTTAGTATAAGGGTAAGGTGCTGTTGTAGATTCTAAGTAAGAAGAAAACTGCTCTTGAGGTATGCCATACCCATTACTTTTCATTTCTATAGTAACAGACTCACCTTTTTCTTTAACATTAATATGTATAAATCCATTTTCTTCACAATCATTAATTAAAAAAAGCATCAAGCTGTAAAGGTGCATTTCTAAGTTATGCACAGAAGCTAAAACAAATAAAGAGTTGGTTTCTTTTAAGAGTTTGAAACTTATCTGTTTTTCTTCATTTTTACTCGATAATATATTTATAAGCTCTTCAAGATTTTTGATAATATCCACAGGGTAAAGATCATCATCTTCATCAAGGTCCTGTTCATTTAAATTATTAAGTTTATTTTTCATAAAAACAATATCATGAACACTCTTTTCAAGTTTACTGCCCTTATAATCAAATGAAGACAAATAAGACTTATTTTCAAATAATTCTTTAATATTATCTTCAAAATCGTGTAAACGCTCTTCACTTCTAGCCTGAGATTTATCCATAAGACCTTGCTTAAATTTATAATTTTTTTCTATGAAACTAAGGTCAACCAATTCAAAAAGTATTCCAAAGGTATCAAAAATATAGTTTGCACTAAACTTATCGGCAATCTTGTTTTTTGTTATAGACGAGATAGTTAGAAGGTGCTTTTTCATATTATTATTTAAGTTTACAAACTGAATATGCCTTCTTTTTGTAAAAATAACATCTCGAACAAGTTCTTTTGCTTGAGTTGTATTTAGCTCCGTTATTGACGCCAGCATATCTCCTGCTGACAACGTATATGAAGCAATCTTTTCTTCCTCTAAAAGCTTATTCATACCCTCATTCATTTGCACAATTTTTCCAAATAAATTATAAATAATAACCTTTGAATGAATATTGTCAAATATTGTTTCTGTTAATAACATTCTTTTTTCAACTATAGCCAAACTTCTTTTTAGTTTACCTGTATTCTCATCATTTATTTCTACATTTAAAATTTGCTCTAGCTTTTTTTCTCCGTTATCTCTTTGTAAAATAAATTCATTTCGCTGATGAACCAAAGCACTAACTTCTTTAGCACAGCTATCTATAACTAACTCAAAGTTATCCATTTCAACAATCTCTTCTTGGTCCAAGACAAAGGCCCAAAAACCAATCACCTTATCATTATAAATCAACGGAACTATAAACTCTTTTTCATTTTTTTCTAATGTGGTAAAAAATTTTCTACTAGGAGAGGTGATTTTTTTATTTTTAATTGCTTGAGTATAAGGTTCACGCGTATAATCACGTCGCATTTCTTGGATATCAGAAAAATCACAATTATATGATGTAATCTCTTTAATACGGGTATCACCTCTAACTTTTTCAAAAAGTATATTTTTATTAAGATTAAAAAGCTGATTTATTAAAGTACTAAGATCTTTCCAAGACTCTTCACTATTAAAAAATGTTTTATGAACAATCTTTTCTTGAAGACGATTAGCAATATTAATGAGGAGATTACTTTCATCTTTATGTTTCAAATTCTGCCAATGCTTAAACAATAAAAAATCTATTGTAATCGTAATAATAATCATCTCTACTAAAGGAAATAAAAGATTAAAATAAGCACCAGCTATCCAATACAAGGATATAGGGAGTAAGAACGAGACCACAAATAAAGGCACACTATGACGGTTATTCAATTTATATACAAGAAAAATCCACATTAATATAAATAGTGTAAAAAATAAAAAGTATTGATAAATAGAAAATTTTTGCAACCAATTACCAGAATACGTACTCTTAATCAAAAATGCCATATGTGTTTGATGTAAAAATTCCAAACTAAACGTATCGGCTAAGGGAGAAATAGCATAAGTATTATTAAAATTCGAAACAAGTATAATTTTGTTTTCAAAAAACTCCGGAATAAAATTTTCTTCTAAAATGTCTTTAGCACTCAGTTTAAGAAAAAGAGAATTACCATTATAGTTTACATAACCATTTACTTCTTTAGAGCTATTTTTATTCGATATTAAAGAAACTAGACTTACATTAGATTCAAAATTTAAACTAGGGTAAGCACCTTGTGTGTATAAGTTTTGTAAATCATACAAGCCAAAAATAGAAGGATTTTTTTTAAAAAAACTCTTATGACGTAGATAGTTCAAAGGGTATTGAATCTCTTCAGGACTCAATTTCAATACAGGATAGGTAAATAATATTTTTTTATTATTTTGAAGTAACTCTTGCATTTTCAAATCTGATATTTTTTTATCTTGATGAAAAATATCAGCAAAAATTGCTTTAGGTTGATACGAACTAATTTTTGACAAAAGTATACTAAGTTCATTAATAGAACTATCTTGTACATTCACTAAAGTGATTTTATAAGAAGTTTTCATGGGTGAAGGAAAAGCTGATATCATGTTATTATAAATAGATTTATTGACTTCATAAAGAAAACCTAATTTATAATTTAGCGCCAAAAAAAGCAGTAATTCAAAAATTAGAAATAAAAAATATTTACGTCTTACAAGGATATCTAAGTACATAATCCCCCAATTAGTTTATTTCAATCGATATACTATAATTAATACAATAAACTATCATTCACAAGCACACAATTACTCTTGTTTTCTAGTCAACCGTTTGGTACTATACTTTAAGTATATCATATTTTCATTCTGCCTCCCCCGAGACAGGCTAAAAACTATTGGGCTTTGTCAATAACTTCTGATATTTTTTCAAATATATCTAAAACCTCAGATTTTTTCTCAAAATAAGAATTTTTATTGGCTATTAGGTAGGTAGATGATGTCATAATTTCTTCAACTACTTCTAAACCATTTTGCTTCATCGTAGCGCCCGTTTCTACAATATCTACTATCATGTCTGCAAGACCTACTAAAGGGGCTAATTCAATAGAACCGTATAACTTAATAATATCTACTGCTACTGCGCGTTCTGCAAAATACTTTTTTGTTATATTGACCATTTTTGTAGCTACTTTGAGTTCGGGCTTATTTAAGTCAAGCTTTTCACCCTTACGCATTCCAATAGCAACCTTACAAATGCCACGTTTTAAGTCTAGTAAACGGATAACGTCAAGTCCTTGTTCTTCTAAGGTATCTAAACCAACCACACCTATATCGGCGGCTTGGTGATATACATAAGTAGCAACATCTTGGTTACGAACTAATAAAAACTTAAAGTCTTTTGTTTCTAAGATAAGTTTTCTATCATCAAACTTAAATTCTTCGCCAAATATCGAGGCAAATATTTCTAGTGTTTCTTCAGCAATTCGGCCTTTTGGTAGTGCTACTGTTAACATATCTTTTTTCCTTCTAATATCTTTTTCATTCCCATAAAAACCAAGTCGTGTTCTATTTTTGCATTTGGTATTAAAGGTGCTATAGTTGAGGCATCTCCACCCGTTATTAAAACAGGCACGTTCTTTGAAATTTCACGAATATGACTCAGTAAAGGAGCAATTGCTCCATAACTCAAGGCATCTTTCGTATTTTTTGGCATTTTATCTAAATCTATATCAAAGTTAAATGAAATGTCTAAGGCAGGAGAAATATCTTTAAAACATTTTTCTAATGCTCTTAATCCTGGATAGATAAATCCACCAATATGTTTGAAGTCTTTAACAAGGTCTACCGTAATAGCAGAACCTGCATCGATTATAAGTGCATTTTCTTTGGCTTCACAAGCCATCATTCTATCTATGCCCATAGTCTTATAATATTTTGACATATCAAGGTGAGCACGAAGATTAATCCAGTTTTCTTGCATGGATAAACGTTTTTCCCAATAATCATTAACAGATATATAATACACTTTTTCTTTTATTGATGCAATGTCAAAATATTCCACTGAAATTTTCTTTCCATCAGAAAATGAAAAATTTGTATTTCCGATATCACACAATAATTTATTGTTCAATAATCTTCCATTTAGCCTTGATAAAAGCAGTTTTTGCCTTAGAGCATAAAGGTGCATCTAAAATTAAAATTTTGCCTTTAAATTGGTGATCTCTATATAGAGCCATTTTCTGAACAATCTCTTCAAATTTGACGAGATCTTTCATTAAAAGTCTGCTTTTTTGTGAGACGATTATTATCGCATTATAATATCGATTTAAATCTAAGGCCACGTACAACTTCACCTTATTTCTAATCTTTAAATCACGTGGAGAAATTTCTTCTAATCTCTTATATATGCGCCCATTTTTTCGTAAATTTTCTACTAATATTTTCATATGTGTATTGTATCTTTTATTCACTTAGGCGCGCCCACAAAATAAATATCAAAATTTAATCCGATTTTTTATGAAATATACTAAAAAAATGTTAAAATATTTTATGTTTATATTACGACTTCTTATTATACTTTTATTAACTATACATTTAAATGCATTTAACAATGGACCAATTTCAGAAAAAATCATGAAAAAAGCAGAGCGGAAGTATGGAGGAAAAGTGATTAATCGCTTTTTAAAATACAATAAGCTACTTGCTAAAATAAAGCCCCTTGATGAAAGAAATAAACTGAAAATTGTAAATAAGTTTTTTAATCAAGTACCTTATGTCAGAGATATAGAAAATTGGAAGCAAGAAGATTATTGGGCCACCCCCTTAGAGTTTTTATCTCGTGCAAAGGGGGATTCAGAAGACTTTGTTATTGCTAAGTACTTTGCCCTTAAGACCTCAGGCGTAGATACTAAAAAACTTTATTTTACTTATGTCACCTCAAAAGAAAGGAACGAACCGCATATGGTTCTTTCTTATTTTGAAACCCCCTCTTCGGACCCTTTTATCTTAGATAATTTCAATCCCAATATTTTAAGTGCTAAGGACAGAGATGATCTTAGCCCTGTTTATAATTTCAGCCCAAGTTCTTCAAGTCCCCAAACAAAACCAAGCCAACACAGTACCCACAAAAAGTGGGAAAAGCTTTATAAACGTGTCCAAAGGAATAAATTATGAGTCTGTTTAAACAAATAACCTTCATTATGTCACTTTTTCTACTTGTTATTTTCACCAGTGTTATTTATCTAAATTTTCAATCTGCTAAAAAATATGCCCAAGAAGAGATGTCTAATAATGCACAAAACACAGCTACCTATCTAAGTTTGTCCCTTGCAAAAGCTCAAGGGGGAACTTCTGAGATGTCCACAATGATTAACGCAATTTTTGATAGTGGTTATTTTCAAAGTATACGTCTAGTGGACACCAAAGATACTCTAATTTATGGACAAAACAAAGAAACTGAAACATCCAACATTCCTAAATGGTTTTTGTCTCTTTATACCTTTCAAACGACCCCTGCCATAGCTACCGTTTCTTCAGGTTGGAATCCAATTGGTAGTATACAAGTCATTCCTTTACAAGACACTGCTCATCAAAAGCTGTATACAAACTTTTTAAATATTTTACAAAGTTTTGCCCTTATTTCTTTGTTTTCTTTTACCCTATTATTTTTTACTCTTCGTTTAATTTTATCTTCTTTAAAACGTCTAACAACCCAAGCAGAAGCCGTTAGTAATAATAATTTCATCATTAATGAACACATTCCAAAAACTCAGGAATTTAAAGAAGTCACCTTGGCTATGAATAAAATGGTTGAAAAGGTAAAAAATATTTTTGAAAGAGAGGCAAAGGCCGTTCAAGAATATCATGATTTACTTTATACAGACCCCTTAACTAAACTTTCAAATCGAAATTTTATTGAGCTTAAATTAAATGACTTGTTATCTTCACAAGAAGCCGATGCTAGTGGTTGTATATTAACCGTTTATTTAGAGGGAATGGTTCAAGCAAATAAAGATATAGGACATGAGAAGGTAAACCAACTTATTCAAGAAATTGCAAAAATTATTTTTAAAGAGATTCAAGGCCAAGAAAATGCATTTTGCGCTCGCACGGATGGAAGTAAGTTTTGTTTAATTTTTCCTAGTACCTTTAGCGAAGATATACAAGAGCTCTGCGACAATATTTTAGCCCAATGTCTTATGCACTTAGAAAAGGCTTCTTTACACCCTACAGACACCTGTATAAAGCTTATAATAACTAACTACAGTGCTAAAGATACAAATAAAAAAATATTTTCAAATATACAAGAGGTTTTAGATCAGGCGAAAAAAGACGCGATTACGGACTTAACCTTATCTGAGACACAAGACTACGCTTTAGCAAAATCATTAATAGAAAACAGAATGAAAGAAAACTCTATTGCTCTCGCTCTTCAAGATGTTTTTGATAATGACAATAATATTCTTCATTCAGAAGCCTATGTAAGGCTTTTAGATGATAAGAAAAATGTACATGAGGCTGTAGAATTCATTCCTTTAGTACATAAGATGAAGCTCGATACAAGGCTTGATAAAAATGTTATTAACTACGCTCTCAAAGAGCCTAGTTTGGATACAAGATCTATTGCAATCAATCTATCTTTACGTTTTTTACAAGATCAAGATTCCACACAATGGTTAAAAGAGCGTTTAGCTGGTATAGATAAGACAAAGGTCTTAAACTTTGAAATATCTAATCACAACGTATTAAGTTCTTTGAGTGAAGCTTTTTCTTTTTCTGACATACTAAGATCCAAGGGACATAATTTTGGGATTGACCGCTTTAGCATTGAAGAAGGTAGTAATTTAAATTATCTACAAATGATTAAGCCAAGTTATTTAAAAATTGATGCTAATTATCTATTAGGGATGCTCCAAGGGAAACAAGGTCAAAAAAACAATGCTCTTCAAATATTAATAGAAAGCCTAGACATTAAAATAATAGCCAGCAATATAGAAACTAAAGAGCATTTAGATGGCTTGAAAAAAGCCGGTATTAAATACTTTCAAGGAAGTTATTTAGCTAAACCAAAACTTGTTTAACTTCTTTAAATACTGAGTTTACAAAACTAATTTCTTTAAAAAGGCATAGTCGTTCTTAAAAATAGGAGAGTATAAGCCTCGTAGCAAACGAAACTTATATATGTAGAATTTATATTATAAACGTGCGTAATTAACGCTTATACAAGCGTCTAGTTCAGACAATTCTTTAAGAGTTGACTTACCTACATCTGAATCAGTAATAATAACAGCTAAGGCTTGGTTACTATTTCTACCAAGACGGAAGTCAGCAATATTCACATCATGTTTTGCAAGGGTGGTACCAATTTGGCCAATAACACCTGGAACATCTGTATTCTTATAAATAATAAGATTTCCCTTAGGCTCAATATCCAAGTCAAAGCCATTAATATCTACGATACGTTGTACATCTTCAGCAAAAATAGTTGAACAAATAGACACCGTATCTTTTTTCAGTTGTTATTTTAACCGTAATCTTATTTTTATAAATACTTGTATTAGCTTCTTCTTCAAAGTCTAATAATACACCACGGTCTTTTGCAACAAACTCTGCATTAACATAGTTAATATTATCACCAAGGGACTCCGTTAAAGCGCCAACCGTTACAAAGGTCATTAATGATTTAAGATAAGCAGCAATATCACCTTGCGCAGAAATTTTAATTGACTTAATAGGAGACTTGTTTATTTGTGCGGCTAAAAAAGCTGTCTTTTGGGAAAGCTCTAAAAATGGCTTAACAAAGGCAGGAATTTTATTTTCATCTATAGGAAGATTAAAAGCATTTTTAAATTCTATTCCCTTTGCTGCATTAAGTGCTTGAGCAGCAGCTTGAGTACCTATGTTATATTGAGATTCAAAGGTATTAGCACCTAGATGAGGAGAAACTACAATGTTATCAAGGTCTAAAAGAGGATGATTGATAGCAGGTTCTTTATTAAATACATCAATACCTGCAAAACGAATCTTTCCAGACTTTAAGTTATTAAAAAGTGCTTCTTCATTATAAAGACCACCACGAGCACAGTTAATTAAAACCACACCGTCTTTCATCTTAGCCATTTCGGCCTCATCTAACATATTTAATGTTTCTTGATTTTTAGGTGTATGTATAGTGATAATATCACAGCTCAAGATATCATCAAAATTAGTTGTATATTCCATACCTAGGTCTGTGGCCTTAGAAGAAGAAATATACGGATCATATGCAAGAATATCCATTTCAAATGCTTTTGCACGAATAGCTACACGTGAGCCAATGTTACCAAAACCAATAACACCAAGTTTCTTACCTTTCATCTCATATCCGTACCATTTTTCACGTTTCCAGATTCTTTGATTTTTAAGATGATCATGTGAATATGGAAACATTCTCATACATGAAAGCATATGTGTCATAGTTAATTCAACCGCAGCAATAGTATTAGCTGTAGGCACATTCATAACAATGATACCTTCTTTTGAACATCCTTCTATATCGACATTATCAACACCAACACCAGCGCGAATAACAGCTTTAAGGTTTTTAGCGGCAGATATAAACTTATCATCAACATCTGTTGACGAACGTGTGATAGCAATGTCTGCTGTTGCAATAACATCTAGTAAGGCTACTTTATCAATATCCGCAGCAAAAATGTACTCAATTTGGTCGTCATTTTTAAGCATATCAAGACCCGCTTGATGGATGTGGTCACAGACTACTACTTTTGGCTTTCGGGAAACATCAGTTGCACTGACCGCCTCGGCTTGTTTTGACATAATAATTTTCCTTTTAAAATAATAATTAAAAAACTCTTCTGAGTACTTTAATTATCTGATAATCTTTTTTATTCTTGCATTTATAGCATAATTTTTTAATGTTTTTACTATATTTTTTAATTGACTTATATCTTCAGAGTATATAATCAATTTCATATCTTCTTTTTTTTGTTCAAACAAATATTTGACTTTATATTGTTTCAAAACTTCTTTTAAACAAAAAAGTTGATACGAATCTAAATCACCCGCTTTTAACTGATATATCATTGTTTTTTTAGGAGGATCTTTAAGATCAACTTCCACATAGATTTCAGAAACGGGATAAAAGTAGCCTTCATCCTCATGTTCAGAAAAACGTTCTATCCATTTTTCTTTACTGGGGATAGGGAGAAGGTCTTTAGCTTGAGGGATATCTGCCTTATCAGCATATATGCTTGCATCATTTTGATTAACTTGAACCAAAAAAAGAATCAAAAAGAAGGCTACTCCAACAAATATTGCTGGAAAAAGCCATTTTGCAAGTATGGTATGCATATAGACTTACTTAAGTTTATCTTTAATAAGATCACCTAAAGAGTTACCTTCGTCATTTTGAGCATTATGTTCTGCTAAAATAACTTGGTCTTGTAAACGTTGAAGCTTCTTAACAGATAAACGGATACGATCACGTTTAACATCAATTACAGCTATCGCCGCTTCAATCTCATCACCAGGATTAAGTTCTTCAGCTATTAAAGGCTCAAGATCTTCATTACGAATAAGTGCGTCCATGTCCCCTTCAAGTGAAACAAATACACCGAAGTCTTTAACATCACGAACCTTACCTTTAACAATATCATTTACCTTGTTCTCTTTAGCAAATTTATCTACTGGAGACTCAAGAAGTGCTTTACGATTAAGAGAGATTTTCTCTTCTTCACGGTTGATTTTAACGATTTTAACTTCAACCTCGTCACCTACAGAATAAATTTCTTTTGCTTTTGAGCTTTTATCCCAAGTACAATCTTGATTATGTAAAAGACCTTCAACTGTTCCAACACGTACAAACGCACCAAAGTCAGTTAAAGTAGTTACCGTACCTGTAATGATATCGCCTTCTTTAGAGACCTTGATAAACTCATCAAATGGCTTAGGAAGAAGTGTCTTAAGAGAAACACGTAACTTATGTTTTTGAGGATCAATTTCGATAACTTCAACATCAATTTCAGCACCTACTTCTAGGTAATCTTTTGGTGACTTAATGTTCTTGTCCCAAGTAATCTCAGACACATGTAAGAAACCTTCAATATCATTACCAAGATCTACGAATACACCATATGGTTCAACATTAGAAACCGTAACAGTAATCGTATCGCCTTCATCTAATTCAGACTCAACTTCTTCCCATGGATCAGACATAACAGCCTTGATAGAAAGAGAAAGGTGACGCTTGTCTTTATCATAAGAAATTGCCTTACATTCAACAACATCGCCTTCTTTGTAGTACTTAGAAGGATTAACAGGACCCTTATAAGAGATCTCATTATAATGAACAAGACCATCAACACCACCAACGTCTACGAACATACCGTAAGAAGTAATTTTCTTAATAGTACCTTCAACAACAACGTCTTCTTCCATAAGCGCGTCAATAATTAATTTACGCTTTTTACGGTCTTCGTTCAGAAGTTTACGACGAGAAAGAACGATTGAAGATTCAGCTTCATCAATCTTAATAACGGCTGCTTTAACCTTACGTCCGATAACATTGTCATCATCTTTAAGTGCTGCAAGAGACTTAGGCATAAAGAAAGCCACACCATCTAACTCAAGAATATAACCACCACGGTTCTTCTTAGTTACAGTAGGCTCTACAATTAAGTCTTCATAATCATCTTTATGTGCAGTAATAAACTCAAGAGTTTTTAATTGCTCTAAAACTTTCTTGTGAGAAATACGTGGACGTTCATTACGAAAGCCTGTAATCATTACTTTAATGCTGTCATTAACTTTATATGTTAATTCACCTGATTCATCTTGAATCTCGTTTAGGTATAAAATACCTTCTAGTTTTTCACCCACATCTACGAGTGCTTTGTCTTCTTGGATCTCTACGATGATACCATCAGCTACACGATTTGATTCTTCAGATCGTTTTTCTGATGCTTCAAACATCGCCGCAAAGTTTTCTTCTTCCATTGGTTCGAGCTCTTGAGCCATACAAATATCCCTTGTTTACGGACAGTCTTTAAGACCGCCTCAAATAAAAATTTGCAAATTATAGCCCATATTTCCTTTCATAATCTTTATAATTGGTATAAATTATAAATCTTATAAGTTAACTCAGATTATCTTCTTAATTTAATCTTCTAAGCTTAAATTATAGTTTTGATTGCTAGAATAAATAAAATAATTTTTAACATAAAGTAGCAGCTATGTATACTATAAAAGACTTACATAAATATTCTAAAAACCTCAATATACTTTATGTTGAAGACGATAAAGACCTAAGAGAAGAAACCACTACCTTATTTAAAATGTTATTCAAAGAGATAGATACCGCCGAAGATGGCCAAATTGGCTTAGACAAATACAATAACAATTTTTATGACCTTATTATTTCTGATGTAAACATGCCTAATATGAATGGTATAGAAATGTGTAAAAAAATCAAAGAAATCAATCCTGAACAAAAGATTTCTATAGTCTCCGCGCATGATGAATCTTCTATTCTTATGGACTTAATCAAGGCCGGGGCTAATGGATTTATACTTAAGCCTATGCATATGGATGATCTTATTGTAGCCTTATACCCTGTTTGTAGAGATGCGTATACTCAAATCATAAACATCGAATTGGTCAATGAACTTAACGAAAAAAACGAACAATTAGAGCTTCAAAATAAACAATTACGTACCTCAGGTAATGTGATAGAAACCAAGCATCAGCAACTAGGTGAACTTATACAAGAGAAAAAGAAAATTGAAAATTCCCATGAAGTAGATATTGTGGTCACGCAATCACATCCTGACTCCGTAGATAAAGATGTATTAAATAAATATTTTGAAGAAGATACTGATGAAGGTATTGAAAACATCCTTTTCCTCCCCGACCATTGTGCTGACTTAAGTGAAATTTTTACTGAAATTCCTCAAATAATTTCTGCTTACGCCGAAGATCCTACTGCTAATGAAGTCCACAAAATTTCTGGTTTGATTTCAAAGGCAGCTTCCGTTCTTATTTATTATTCACCCTATTTAGATTTATTATCTACAAGTTTCACCGAACTCTCTGTAACCTTAGAAAATAATCTTGATATTTTCATTGAAATAATGACCATAGATACACAATCCGTTCTTATGTTATTTGACGCAGTGAGTGCGGATATGGAAAGGTATGTAGACAGGTTTTCAGTTGAGTCACTTGCCATGAAAAATATTCATCATATACATGAACCAACGGCCTTAAGTATTCAGCAGATTATCACACTCATTGTGCCCCCTCCAATGGAAGAAGGAACGGATGATATTTTTGACTTTTAAGAAAGTTCTTTAATCTTTGCTGTCACTTGTTTAATTATCCAATCAGGTGTTGAAGCACCTGCACTGACACCACAATCTTTCTTATTTAAAAACCAAGCAGAATCTAAATCATCAGGGCCTTCAACTAAATATGAATCTTTGCAATTATCCTTAGAAATAGAATGAAGTTCTTTAGTGTTTGAAGAATTTTTTCCACCAATAACCACCATCACATCCGACTCATTTGCCAAGGCTTTAACCGCGTCTTGATTATCAAAGGTTGCATTACAGATGGTATTAAACACACGTACTTCTTTATGAGAACGCATTAAGTGATTACACACCTTCATAAACTCATCCACCTTACGTGTTGTTTGAGCAACCACTGCGATTTTTTCATAAAAGAACTTACCTTCAAGTTCTTCTACCGATTCAACCACCGTTACACCTTTTTTTGCGTACGACATTACACCTTTAATTTCGGGGTGATTAACATCTCCAAAAATAACAATATCATAACCTTCATTACTCATCTCTTCACAAATTTGTTGAGGCTTGGTTACATAAGGACAGGTCGCGTCAATAACATCTATCTTTTTTTCATGAAGTAAGGCTAACTCATCTTTAGGAATTCCATGGGTACGGATAACCGCCTTATCGCCTTCTTTAAAGGTAGAAATATCTTCTACTAAAGATACTTGAAAATCTTCTTGAAGTCTATTTATCTCTTTTCCATTGTGAATAAGAGGACCATACGTAGATGAACCAATATTTTCTTCAGCAATTTTAATAGCGCGTTTTACACCAAAACAAAATCCATAATTTTCAGCTAATTTAACATTCATATTTAATCCTAAATTTGTACTTTTGTTATCTCTTTTAAAATATCAAAAAAGTTTGGAAATGAAGTTTGAATACACTCAATATCTTCTATTTTCATTCCACATTTAAGTCCACCAATTGCAAAACTCATAGCAATTCTGTGATCTCCAAAGGAGTTAATAAGAGCAGGTTGCAAAGTTCCCCCTGTTACCGTATATCCATCTTCATATTCAGTCGTTTTAATATCACAGTTTTTTAAATTGTCTACTACCGTTGAAATTCTATCACTTTCTTTTACACGAAGTTCATGTGCATTTTTAACAACAGATGTGCCTTCAGCACACGCCATAGCAATACAAAGAGCAGGAAGTTCATCTATCAACCATGAAATATTATCTTCTATAGTAATCGCTTTTAAAGGGGCGTACGTAACTGTAATATTTCCAATGGGTTCATACTTTTCATCTTTAAGTTCATAAGAAATTAGTGTGCCCATTTTTTCAAGTGCTTTAAATGCTTCTATACGTGTTTCATTAAAGGTAACCCCTTCAATAACAACTTGAGACCCCGGAGTTATAGCTGCTGCGACTGCAAAGAAAAAAGCAGACGAAGGATCCGAAGGAACACGAATAATTAATGGTTCTAAAAGACCTTTTAAAGGTTGTATCTTCGTCACTAAGCCATCAACTTCAAGCTTTGCGCCCATCCCCTTTAACATTCTTTCGGTATGGTCTCTTGAGAGTTCAGGCTCTTCGTAAGAGCATTCACCATCAGCTGAAAGGGCCGCTAAAATCATAGCTGACTTTACTTGAGCAGAGGCAATTTTAGACTTATAGTTAAAGGCTTTAAGCGAGCCTCCTCTAATACTAAGAGGTGCTAAATCGCCCTCAGACCTTCCATCTAAAAAAGCGCCTATATCCTTTAAAGGAGTTGTCACTCTTTTCATAGGACGACGTTTAAGGTATTCATCACCCGTTAATATAAAATGCCCTTTTGCTGAGGCTAAAAGTCCACAAAACAGACGCATTCCTGTACCTGAGTTTCCACAATCTAAGATATCAAAAGGTTCTTGGATTCCATTAGAACGTATTTTAATAATGTGTCCATCATCTTCAATTTCTGCGCCTAAGTCTTTTACAATTTGAAGCGTATTCATAGTGTCTTCTGCTCGTAAGAAGTTTTCAATCACCGATTCACCCTTGGCTAATAAAGAAAACATTGCGCTACGATGAGAAATAGACTTATCAGGAGCGATACTATCGCATCTTAGAGTAAATCCTTGTGTAATACTATAAACCGTGGCTGTGCTTATCATCGCAATGCAATCGCGAGTTTTTCATTTAAGGCCGAAAGGATTGCGTCCATACTTGAAGTAATATCTTCTTCTTCAAGAGTTTTATCTTGGGATTGAAGCATAAAACGAAGTGTTAAACTCATAGTATCTCCAAGTTCCTCACTTTCATAAGTATCAACAGGATAAAAACGAATAACCTCAGCACTTTGAGATTCACTTATTACAGATCTAAGTTCCGAGTATCTGAGGGACTTAGGAATAACAAGAGATAAGTCTCTGTAAGAAGCTTGAAATTTTGAATAGGCATCAAAGGTTTCTAGGCTATAGGCTAAGCTATCGAAAGATATCTCACAAAGATAAGTGTCTTCTAAATCATATTCTTTTGCAATACTAGGGTGTAATTTAAAAAGCGTACCTAAGACCTTATTATTAACAAAAATTTCTGCTGATTGATAAGGATGTGCAAGGCTGTGTGTAATGTCTATAGGACGAAGTTCAAAGTCCCCAATAACATTAGAAACCGTCTGTACAAACTTTTCAAATCCAATAGAAGTAGGTTTACCATGGTTTTCAATACTTTCCGATGTTTCTTGACCAGAAAATATAAAGCCCATATGAATGCTTTCATGACGAAGCGCGTCAAAAACAGAACCCACTTCAAAAAGCTTAATCTGCTTACGACCTACCTTAGCATTTAAACTAGCAGCTTCAAGTAAGCCAAGATTTAAGGTTGAACGTAGAGTATCAAGTGTTCCTGCAATTGGATTCACTAAGTCTAAGGCTTCTTCCACGACATCAAAACCAAATTTCTTAAGTTTAGCTCTTTCATTAAACACAAAATGAACCGTTTCAAAGAAGCCACATGAAGCAGCTTTTTGACGATAAAATTTACGTTTAGCAAAAAATTCGCTTGCATCGTTTCCATGAGGTTGTTCTGTAAAAGAGTAAGGCTTAGAAGGAATATTATCAATTCCAATAAGGCGTACTATTTCTTCTACAATATCTTGGGAATGAGATACATCATGTCTAAACTGAGGAACTCCCACAACAATTTTTCCAGCTTGAGACTTAAGCATAGTAAATCCAAGGTTTTTAAGAACTTGAGTTACATTTGTTTTTTCAACATCCATCCCAATAATATCATTAATCTCTTCTATACTCATATGCAACACTGTTTCTTCATACGAAGAATTTAATTCTAAACTACCACCATATATTTCTGTTTTAGCGTAGGTATTAAACAATTCTTGACAGTATTCCAAACCAAATTCCAGATTTGGCTCAGACCCACGTGAAGTACGGTAAAACAAAGGACCATTCTCAATCTTCTTTTCAGCCATCTTACGTGAAATAGTATCAGGATGAATATACGAGGCCTCTAGAATTACAATTTCATCTTCAGGTTGTACTCGTGATTCATCATATTGAATAATGCCAATAGTTGATATCTTAGTATTTCCTTTTGTAATTGAGTACCCATTTTCATCTGTATCTAATGTGATTTGTGCTTTATCTTGAGAAAGAGGAAAGGCCGAATACCCATAAGCTCTTAAGATTACACCTGAAGAATACGTTGCGTAAAACAAAAGAGCATCCATAGCTGACTTGCATTCTTCTTCTATCATAGACAGTCTTAAACGTAAAAGGAGAGGAAGCTTAAAAGTGTTTTGCTTTACCGCCTTATACATCAAACTTACATCAGTCTTTTTAGGATGAATTAATTGTAAGATACGCCCTATTCCCACTTGTTTTTCTTCTGCTACAGATTTTTGACGTTCTTTTAACTCTATATCATACGCCGCTGAAAGGTCTCTTGCTACTCCATTTATACTTAAACAGTCTCCACGGTTAGCGGTTAGTTCAAGTTCAATAAGCTCATCATTAAAATAAGGATTTTCACATAAGGCTTCACCTAGCTTGAGCGTACCGATACTCTCATCAAGAACCATAATCCCATCTTCCATCTGAGGAAGACCTAATTCAGTTGAAGAACAAATCATTCCAACAGATTCAACCCCTCTAAGTTCTACAGGCTTAATCTTAAGTCCACCTGGCATTTGTGCCCCAATAGTTGCTACTGCTACATAGATATCTGCTCGAACATTAGACGCCCCACACACAATTTGACGCACTGCTGTACCGATATCTACCTGACAAACATTTAACTTGTCCGCATCAGGATGTTTTTCACAACTTACAACATGTCCAATAACAATTTTAGCAGGTACGTTATAGACTTCATGTCTGTCCACTTCAAGACCAATAGAATTAAAGGTTTTACAAAGTTCTTCTCCGCTTTTAGCCTCAATGTCTATCCACTCGTTTAACCAGCTTTTTGTAATTATCATTAAAATTGCTCCAATAGTCTCATGTCACCCTCAAAAAGAGAACGTAAATCAGGGATTTGATGAATCAGCATTGCAAAACGCTCTATTCCTAAGCCAAAGGCATATCCACTCACATCTTTGTATCCAACCGCGTCAAAAACATTCGGATCAACGATACCACAACCAAGGACTTCTAACCAACCTGTCTTAGAGCAGATTCTACATCCTTTACCTTCACAAAAGATACACGATATATCAACTTCTGCTGAAGGTTCTGTGAATGGAAAAAATGAAGGACGAAAACGCACTTTTACGTCTCCAAACATATGATGTAAAAATCCCTCAAGAATAAACTTCAAGTTAGCAAAAGAAACCTTCCCTTTTTCATCTACAAGAAGTCCTTCAACCTGATGAAACATTGGTGTGTGCGTAATATCAAAATCACGTCTAAATACTGAACCAGGAGCTATCATACGAATAGGAGGCTTTGTATGTAACATGGTTCTAATTTGAACAGGAGAGGTATGGGTACGCAACAGTGTTTCATCTTTAAAATAAAAAGTGTCTTGCATATCACGTGCAGGATGATATTTGGGAAGATTTAATGCTTCAAAGTTATGAAAATCATCTTCAACCATAGGTCCTGTTTCAACTGAAAAGTTAAGGTTAGAAAAATATTCAATTACTCTATCCATAGTATCCATTACAGGATGGGTTGCTCCACGCTCAGACTTAGGTGAGAATAAAGAAACATCTATACCTTCGAGTTTCATAGCTTCTTGCAGTGCTGCTGTTTCAAGAACAATCTTTTTCTCATTCAAGAGCGCATTTAACTTAAATTTTTGCTCATTAAGTTCTTTAGCAATCTTAGCCTTGTCTTCATTCGCAGCATTTTTCATCTCAGCAAAGGCCTTAGCCAATACGCCTTTTTTTCCAAAAATACCAACACGAATCTCTTCTATAGCTGAAGTAGAATCCGCTTTTTCAATCTTTTCAATCCACTCGGTCAAAGTAGTTCCTTCGATAAGAGCTTAGTGCTCTTAATATATAATTTCGCGATTATAGACAAATATCCATTACAAAGGGCTTTAATAGATTTTATTCCTTACTTTTTAATATTTAGGTTATAATTAATTTAAACTACCCTAAGAGGATAAAACATGTGTATATTTTGTAAAATTGTAAATGGAGAGCTTCCATCTAACTTAGTGAAAGAAGATGATAACTTCATGGCCTTTCATGATTTAAACCCAAAGGCACCTGCTCATATCTTAGTTATCCCTAAACAACATGTTGACAGTTTTAATGAGGTGACACCTGAAACTATGGCTGCAATGACAAGCTTTATTCAAGAAGTAGCACACATTGTTGGGATTAAAGAGTCTGGATACAGAGTTATTACCAATGTAGGTGAAAATGGTGGTCAAGAGGTCAAGCATCTTCATTGGCATGTTTTGGGTGGGGCTAAATTAGCTTGGGGTCATTTTACAGACGCGCAATCGAGTAAATTTCTTTAATATTTTAAAAATTTAGATGAAGAAAGACAATAGCTTGTCCAAAGAGATTTAAGGATTTTCACCCCATTGTCTTCTTTTAAAAGCGTCTCTTACTTCTGTGATAAAGAACACAGATATCAACACTATCATTACATAAAAAACATAGATCACTTTCTCTCCCTTAAACCTATTTCTAAGTATAAGCGATATTACATTTAATTAGTAAAGATATTGTAAATTAATTAGTTTTTTTTAGCTAAAAACTTGTTTTTTATTATAAAGATTATGAAAAAAAGATTAGGGCTAAAGCACAGGGAGGTTTTAACAGAGTCCTTCATGAAAATACACTTTAAGAATAGAATTTAAACCTCAAAAGTATTAAATTTATTTTACTAATTCAAGCTACTATTTTTATCTAAGAACTTAAAAAAAGAGAATGAATCTAACCGAAAGTCATTCAAGAATAAGTGTATTACTTCCTACATTTTTTGCATTATAAAGAAGTAAATCAGCTTGATCTAGCGTTGCTTCTAAGCTTTCTTCAGCCTGAGACACTGCTCCTAAGCAAACCGTAAAATTCAAATCCGACTCATCTTCTAAGATTAAAGGAGAGACTTGCATCTTATGGAGTATTCCTTCTAAAAGGATTTGAGCACTAGTATTAGAAATGTTTTTTAATAATACACAAAATCCTTCACTTCCAAAGTGTGATACAAGATCCCCCTCATTAAGCTGAAAAATCAAAAGCTCTGATAAATGCACAATAAGATTATTCACTATCTCCGATCCAAGACTATCCTTAAGCTTTGATATATTATCTATATCAATCCTAGCGAGACAAAAAGATTCTTCTACCTCCATACTTTTTAAAAAATAAGATTGTGCTTTGTATAAAAAGTATTGACGATTATACAGACCCGTTAAGACATCTCGTTTGGAGTGATTTGTGAGTGTTTCTAAGTTTTCTAAGGCCTCAATAGCATTGTTTATCCTGCAAGAAAATTCTTCTTTTGAAAATGGTTTTTTTATAAAGTCTGTTGCCCCACTTTTTAAAAACATAGCAGAAATTTCATCATCATCATTAGACGAAATTGCTAAAATACTTAGGTCTGATTTTTTATGTGTTTTACGAATTTCTTTAGTGAGTTCAAGTCCATCCATAACAGGCATGGCGTAATCTGTTAGTACTATTTTAATATCAGGATTTTGTTCTAGCATAGATAAGGCTTCTTCCCCATGACCCACGGCAAATACTTTAAAAAATAAATTTTTCATCATTCGTTGCATTGCTTTTCTAAAAACCATGGAATCATCAACTATTAAAACCTTGTGTTGGCGATTTTTATTAAGTCTATCAAGGATAGAAATCGTGTAGTCAATATCTTCTATACCCCCTTTAGCAACATAATCAATTATATTTTTATCTAATATCTGTTTTCTAAAAGTCTTATTTACACTTGAAGACACAACGATACAAGGGATATTTTGTTCAATCACGTAATCAACAATTTCACCATTAGGTGCATCCGGAAGGTTAAGGTCTAAAAGGGCTACAAAGTATTTATACTGACGCATAAAGAGTTGAGCTTCTTTATACGTATGGGCAATATCAACCTCAAAAGGAAGTTCTTTTGATATTTTTAAAGAAATGAGTTTTGAAAGGGATATATTATCTTCTACAAGTAAAATTCTTTCCATTGTTATTCACTTTATTACTTTTTTAGTAAGGTACATACAAGGTAATGTTTCTTTACTAAGTCCTATATTTAAAACTATGAAGGACAACATCCCTCAAGTTTACCAAAGTCTGTTGGTGTTTCGCCTGAAATAATTTCAGACTTATCACGAATAAGTTTTTCATTATGTGTAATAGAGTAAGTAATTTTAGTCACACCTCTAATAGTATTTAAAGTTGAACAATATGTTTCTATACTTGCCATAACCCATCTCACTACTATATCATCCTCACTTGGTGAATTAAAACTGTAGCTTAAATGAAGTGAGTCAAACTTTTGTGGCATCTCTTCCGCTCGTACAACGTCTCCATCAACTTCTAAATTAGTTACTTCAATACCTTGTTTTTTAGGAACCATGATAATATCTGTCGCTGTACAACAAATGATACCTGCTAAAAAGTATTCGATAGGGCTGATGCTTGGGCAATCAATTATAAAAGACGATTTAGAAGTCTTTGCTTCAAATTTCATACCATCTTGATGTGTTATTTTTACGTTCATGTTGAGTCCTTGATTATTTTATGGTTAATGCTGTGTCCCCGTCTCATTAAGCAGTAAGGGTACTTTCTTTTAAGTAATTACTTATTTTCATTTAGCCATTGATTAAATTTTTCTAATTGTTCTATAGTTCTTACTGTAGACGTTCCACCTTCAGAGGTTCGTGCATTCATAGAATTTGTAACGCTCATATAGGGCATTACATTTTCTTGTATTCTTTCATCAATGCTTTGTAATGTTTCAAAAGAGATATCTGAAAGATCAATATTTAATTCTTCAGACTTAGCAACCGCCTTACCTGTAATAAAATGTGCTTCTCTAAAAGGAATATTGCAATGTTCTACTAAATAATCTGCTAGATCTGTTGCAGACAAATGCCCTACCTTGCAGGCTGAAGCCATATTGTCTTCATGCACTGTTAATGTAAGAAGAGATTCTCTTAGAATTTTCAAAGAGATTTCTATAGTTTTAACACTATCAAACACACCTTCTTTATCTTCTTGAGTATCTTTATTATAAGCTAAGGGAAGTCCTTTCATAACCGTAAGAAGGCTCATTAGGTTTCCATAAACACGACCCGACTTCCCGCGAAGAAGTTCTGCTGCATCAGGGTTTTTCTTTTGAGGCATGATAGAGCTACCTGTTGAGTAGGCATCTGAAAAGGTAATAAATTTAAACTCATACGAAGACCATAAAATCATCTCTTCCGCAAGACGTGAAATATGCATCATTGACATAGAAATATTAAATAAGATTTCTATAGCAAAATCTCTGTCACTCACCGTATCTAAACAGTTGGTACTAACGGAGTCAAAGCCAAGTTGGTCTGCGGTACTTTTACGATTTATATTATGAGGTGTTCCAGCAAGAGCAGCACAACCTAAAGGGGATATATTATTTCTTTTATATGAGCTTTCATATCGTTCAAAATCACGTTTAAACATAGAGCCATAAGCCATTAAGTGAAAGCCAAAGTTGGTAGGTTGAGCGTGTTGCAAGTGTGTCATACCGGGGATAAGAGTAGAAGAATGTTTACTTGCTACAGTATGTACCGCTGTCATTAATTCATGTGTCAGTGACATGATTTCTTTGTTTTTTCTAAGTACATAACGACGAAAGTCAACAGCTACTTGATCATTTCTACTTCTAGCCGTATGAAGTTTCTTACCTGCGTCACCAATGATCTGCGTTAAACGCTTTTCAATAGCCATATGAAGATCTTCATCTGAGAGTTCCCAAACAAAGGTTCCCGCTTCAATCTCATCTTTAACCTGAGACAGACCTTTTTTAATAGAGGTTAATTCTTCTTGATTTAAAATACCTTGTTCACACAACATATTTGCGTGCGCAATAGAACCTTCTATGTCTTCTACATATAATTCTCTATCATACATAATAGAAGCATTAAACTCGTCTAAAAGTGTTGATGAAGCTTCAGAAAAGCGACCAGCCCATAATTTTTCCATAAATAATCTTCTTTAATTTAAATTGCGATATTCTACCAAAATATGCCTTTTAAACACTTAGAGTATTTTTATATCTCTAGGAAATGGGGAAAGTTAGGAAGCAGACAGAAAATCTAGTTAAGAAATTTCTCTGATTTTCTTGCCTGACTTGAAGAAGGATATTTAACGACCAAAGCTTCAAAAAACTGATCTGCGCCTTCGTCATCACCTGTCTTTTTTAAAGAAATAGCGGTATGGAACATTAGGTTTGGCATATAATCTGCCTTAGAATAAAGCTTTGCACTTTCTTTGAAATAAGCAACCGCATTAGTATATTCATCTAGTAGAAAATAGCTTTCTCCTATATAATAATGAGCTCGTGCTGGTTTATATTTCTTTTTTATCAAGTGTTCATACGCATCAATTGCGTCAGCATATTTTTTTGCCTTAAAAAAAGCATAGGCATCATTGGCTACATTAGCACTGCTTTTATTATCATAAACACTATTACCAGAACTTGCAATCTTTCTTAACTGTTTAGATACTTCAAGTTTAAAACTATTAATCTCATTAGCAAGCTTATTATATTCTTCTTTACTAACATAATGTGTATTAATGGTATCAATTAAGGTACTAAGTTCACCCATAACCACTTTAAGTTGGCTGATATGTTCTTCATGCGTTAAAACAATTTCATCAAGACGTGTGTTCATCGTACCTGATGTTTCTTGAATTCCCACTATTTGTGTTTTTAGTTCTTGAAGTTGAATTGTGTTTTTTCGTACATTTTCATTTAAACCTTCAACAATACTTTGCATACCTGAAACAGATTCTTCTACATTTCCAATACGAGATCGGTTTTTACTTGAAGTGCCTTTGATGTTTCCAATAGTTTGTTTATTATCGAGGATTTTTTTTTCTGCTTTTGTAAGACCATAAGGATTAGGGGAATCAAGGTCTCCTGCTCCAAATGCAGATTTTTCTGCATATAAGCTAAGAGGAAGAAGTAGGCCCAAAAGGCCTAGCGTAAAAAGTTTTCTCATTATGGAAGAAGTTTAAAGTCAACTCTACGATTTTGTGCCCAACAGTCTTGAGTTTGCTCAGTACATGTTGGATTACTCTCACCAAAACTTACCATAGTAATACGTGTAGCAGATACACCTTCATTTATCATGGCGTCTTTTGCAGCCTTAGCACGTTTTAATCCAAGAGCGTAGTTATATTCATCAGAACCCCACTCATCACAGTTACCTTCAAGTTTAACATTATAAGCAGAGGCATCTGCCTTTGCTAAAGCAGCATTAGTGTTAAGATTAGACTGCATGCTAGATTTGATTTCAAATTTATCAAAATCAAAAGTAACAGCCTGAAGCTTAGCTTCTAAAGAAGACAATGTTTGTTCTGTAGTATCCATACCATCTGAACCAGACTGATCCATACCAGAATCATCCATACCGCTTGTGCTATTTGCACTTGGGTCATTAATATCAACGGTACTAGCCGAGTTGTTTTCATTTGTTGCATCAATTGATGGGTCTTTTTGACTACATCCTGAGAATACTAATAAAGCAGCGATTGCGCTGATTGCAAGAAGTTGTTTCATCTGTTTTGTTTCCTTAATAAAAATTAGCTTGATTCTAGCAAAGATAATCTTAAACATAAGGTATCTTCCCTAAATTCATCTATATTCTTTGAAATTATAGGTATAAATTATTAATGAAGTGTAAATAAGTAATGCTAATTAACTAATTTATCCAAACGTTCAAGGTCATTTATAACGTCCCATCTACCACCACCCAACTCCACTCTTTCTTTCCAAAGTTTTAATCTATCCATATATTCTCTAGGGTCCACATTATCGCTTCTTAGCTTTGTTACATTAAGAGCTACTACTTCATAACCCACTAATGACAAAGGGATATCTCTCACATAACCTTTTTTAAGTTCTTGTTTTAAGTCAGAAAAAATCATAATGGTTTTTGTTCGGGTGTCTCTTTCATCTAAAAACTGAGTGGCTTGTAAGATTCCTCCTGTTATATCCGTGTAAGAACTTGAATGAACTGTTTTTATATATTCTTGTACTTTTTTAGCAAAAGCACGTTTTTGTTGATTGGCCTTAGAAGGTCTATCATCAAAGGTTACTTTAGCAATGATATCTTTTTCACTATAACTTCCTGTATCAATACTTGCAACAACAAAACTATCTCCAGAATTTAATTGTGAAAGGGTATAGTTAATAATTTGTTGCGCCTTAAGTAACTCCTTAGTATACGTACCAGATGTATCTATAAGCATATACACACCTTTATTATGATTAGTATTAGATTCTGTAGAACAAGCAGAAAACCCAAAAGCCAAGAGTAGACTTATCCATACTAGCTTCATACTTCTTCCTTTGTTGTTTCGATTGTCTCTTCTTTAATCACTGTTTTTTTAACACTTGCTTTTTTGGGTGTACGTTTCTTTATAATAGGCATTTGTGCTATTTTTATACTTGGAACGTCTTTTGTAACTGTTGTTGTAATGACGTGAGTTTTTTTTGAAAGAGCTAGCCCTTCTATCCATAAAGGAAAAAAGATAAAAACATCATATATATGTAACAAAGATTTTCCACTATAACGACTTAAACTTCCTAAAAATCGAAGACTCACGGCAAAAACACGTAAAAAGGCAGCTCCGATAACGCCAATAACTGTGCGGCTAGAATGAATAAAAGATTCTAAGGGTATCGCAATAAAGGTGAGTGCAAAGGGTAAAATAAAACCCATTCCCATTTGAGCGGCGGTTGTAATCCATCGACCAGACTCATTGACTACTTCTAAACTAGCTCCCCCTAAAAGACCCGCCACTAAGGCAGCATCATCAGCAGAAAGAAGTTCTCTCATATAGGCTAAGCCAGCCTCTACACTAGCAAGTAAAAATAAAAATGCAAAGGAAACAATAATCATTCGAACACGTATCTTATCATCTAAGGCACCTATTACAGGGAAGAGCCTGGTAATACGAAGAGACTCCATTAAAAAAAGTCCCATAGAAATCTCAACTAAAATAATCACTAGAGCCGCGATATCTGCCACCTTAAAGCCCATCATATACACAGACCCACCTACCATCTCTTGCATAGGTCGAGCAATTAAATTAAAATTTATAAAAGCCCCCCCGATAGCAATGGCTAAAACAAAGCCTGCTATAAAAAATTGGGTGAGAGAAGAAGATGACAGCATAGCTGCAGCCTTGTCTGTTTTCTTTGTAATCTCACCATATGCATCCATATGTCTGTCCACTGTAGCAGATCGATCAAGTAAGGTTTGAACATTTTTATCTAAGCCGTCTACTGACTTATTAATGTGTCTTAAAATAGGTACCATATTTTTCAAATAAATATGTCTTTGTTCTGAACTTTTTCTGTAGGCATCTAAAGCATTTTGCTGACCTTTATCTAAGGCATCTTTAATACTTTTTAAAATTTCCGTCACCATAGAATCTTCAGAAGGTGCAATAGCAGCTATAGGTTCAATTGCCTTAGTCCACCCAGGAGGAAAAGGAGGTATTTCTGTACTTTTTTTATAATCTTCATCAAGCTTAACTACTGAGTTAGCAATTTCTCTTTGAAGTGTAGGAAAACGTGAAAGATCTTGTTTCACAAAAACATCAATACGTTCAAATTCTCTTTCTATTATTCGCTCAGTAGCTTCTCGTCCTGAACTAAGCAAAACCTCTTTATTTCTTTGTTTCAATCTTTTTTCTGCCATCAATATAGATGAGGCAAAGAGTCTGAAAGCATGAAAAAGTATATGGGACACAGAAAGTATGGCCTTGTGAGCAGGAGTGCGCGCCATATATAAGAATATCATAGACATAAATACCCATATGAGCAAAGACAAACTAGAAGAAGATGATACAATCATCATATAACTTGGTACTTGCATTAAAAACCCTTTGAAAATTATTTCGTAGAGCCTATAATATTATCTTATAAAAAATACATGGTAAACGAAAATATTTTTAAAAAGCACCCTTGTCTCTAAATTCTGCAATTTCTGATTCGACCATAGCATCAATAAGATTTGTATACAAGTCTTCAATCATATTAGCAGACATGTTTAATGTTATCGCCTTAGTTCGGACATTACGTATCACTTGTTCAATTCTATCTGCGGCCTTGACCTCTTCAACACTTTGTTTAAACTTTACAGCTTGGTGGATATAAGCATTTCTTTTCGCGATTAAAGCGACTATCTCGTCATCTAGTTTATCAATTTCAATTCGTACTTCATTTAAGTCATTACAGTCTTTCATAAATTATCCTTTTGAACAATTATAACAAAGAAAGAGTATAATTTCATATGAAAATTATCTTAAGCACTTTAAACTCTCGTTACACCCATTCAAGCATTGGTCTACGTTATTTGTATGCCAATATGTCTGAACTACAAAACGACTCTCTTATCTTAGAATTTAGTATTAATGAAGCCATACAAACTATTGCAGAAAAAATTTTAGATGCACAGCCTGATATATTGGGACTTGGGGTTTATATTTGGAACGCCACACAAACTCAAGAGCTTATAGAAGTCATTAAAAAAGTCTCTCCTTCTACTAAGATTGTTATTGGAGGCCCTGAAGTTTCTTATGAACCTTTTAGAGTAGACTTTTCTAAGGCAGACTTTGTACTTCAAGGAGAAGGAGATACTGCTTTTTACAAGTTATGTAAAGAAATCATCTCTCATACCGCGCCTAAGCAAAAAATCATTAAACCCGTTCTAGCAGACCTAGCAACACTAAAACTTCCTTATGAGCATTACAGCCAAAATGATATAGACACTAGATATATATATGTAGAAGCATCAAGAGGCTGTCCTTTTATGTGTGAGTTTTGTCTTTCATCCATAGATGAAAAGGTAAGAAACTTTGATATAGATATTTTAATAAAAGAGTTTTCTCATCTTTGGGATTTAGGGGTTAGAAACTTTAAGTTTATAGACAGAACCTTTAATCTTAACATAAGGTTTGCTAATGCCATCCTCGACTTCTTTTTAAGTAAAGAGCCCCCCTACTTTGCTCATTTCGAAGTCATTCCCGACCATTTTCCAGAATCTATTAAACAAAAAATAGCCCTATTTCCAAGCGGCGCCTTACAATTAGAAATAGGTATACAAACTCTAAACCCTGAAGTTGCACAAAACATCAACCGCCCCTTAAAATTAAAAAAAATTTATGAAAATTTGGACTTTATTGAAAATCAAACTAAGGCACATGTTCATCTTGACCTTATCGTAGGTCTACCTGGTGAAGATTTAGAAAGTTTTGGACAAAACCTAAACAAGCTTGTTTCTATAAGTACTTCAGAAATACAAATAGGTATATTAAAAAAGCTTTCAGGCACGACTCTTGATAGACATGATCTTAAGTTTGGTATGAGATATTCAGATATTCCACCTTATGACATTCTCAGTAATGATCTGCTCTCGTTTAAAGACATTCAAAAAATGAAACGTTTTGCGCGGTTTTGGGACTTGATTTACAACAGTGGAAACTTTAAAAAAGTTATCATCCTTCTATGGAAAGACACTACTGTTTATGATAGTTTTTTTGCTTTTTCACAGTGGATATACACACAAACCGACTCTACTTGGAAAATTTCATTAGACAGACTATCTCAACTCCTTTTTACCTATCTAACTCAAGAGTTACCTTTTTCAAACGAAGAGGTAGCAGACCTACTTATCCAAGACCTTTTAAAAATTAAAGGACGCATCTTGCCAAAGTATCTCAAACCTTATGCTCCTAAGCAAGACAAGGCCAATACAACAAATTTACAACAAGCCAATAAAAGACAGGCAAGACATGCAGGATAAAGAAGCTAAACAAGGTTTAGAGTCTGCCCTTAATACCTTTTTATATAATTATTTGTATGAGGTTGTTAATCCAAGGCTTGAGGACTTTTCTAAGTCTTATTATAAATCTCCTTGGAGCATGTTCAAACGACACTTTAAAAATGATCTTTTAGATCTGTTTACTTCACTTAATAATTTAGCCTCTTGGATATATAAAAGTATTACAAAAAAAGAAGGTTTTGCAAAGACATCACGAAGCGAAAAAGAGATCTTGCACAAATTCACCCACGATGTTTTTTGTGTTGAACTTTTACAAGATAAACTACAAGTCTTTCTTGACAATTATTTTTTACAAGAGATGAAAGACAATGCACAAAGACAAAATGAACTCAAAGAATGTTCACAAAACTGGAAAGATGAGATTGCCAAGAAAGCCCTTCAAATCACTAGTCTAAAACGTCTTAGTACCAAGGCAAGTTCATTTTTAATAGACCTTGGAATAACCACAGGAATCGTAGGCGAAGCTTCAAGAGGCTTTGGCGCGATTGCAGGCTCATTCATAGCAAATAAAATTTATATGTCACAACAAAATATCTTTTATTATTATTGGTATACCTTTACAGGCAGACCTGAGTGGGTAGAACTCACAGGAGCCATAGCCGGCGCAATTATAGGAATCGTTGTCTTTGTCCCACTTGTTGGAATGCTTGTTGAATACATCATGCAACCCTTTAACGATACCGCCAAACAAGTTCGAAAAGCGTATCCTGAACTCATTTATCGTCTTATTAATGGAGACGATAAAGATAAAAAGACAGGACTAATGGAAGTCTCCATAAAGTACCTTGATGGATGTACTAATGTACTTGATACACTACGAAGTGCTGCAAGAGCCTTGTAAGCTATATTTTTATTTTAACGTTTATCGTGAGCGATAATTTTCACGAAGGGGAAAATATTCGTTCTTCCGAGACTGTGAAAAAATACAGCCTCAAGATCTCAATAATCTCTAAAAAACTTAAATTATCAAGCCTATTTCTTAGAAAATTGTACCATAAAAATATATTGTAAAAAATTGGACATATAAAGCCGAAACATAGCGATATAAGCTGCTATTTCTTCTCTTATATCGGTTAGGTCTCCATCTTTTAGAGCTATTAGTAACTTTTTAAACAGAGCTATCCCGATAAGGTTAAGTAGACGCTTGAAATTATAGGTAAACATGATGAGGGCATTTTCCCCTTGCACCTTCTTTTTACTTCTGACTAAGAAGTGATTCCAGCCTAGGTTTCTTTTTATAGTCCCAAAGGGATGTTCAACGATTGAGCCTCTTTTTTTGTAAAGGGCTTTTGCTTCGGGTGTTTTCATATTTTGATTATAAGTATCTATACTACCCCAAATAAACGACACAACTTTTTCTAAATCCTTATTCCACCTTTAACTGTAACCTTATCCTACATTTTCAGTAAGATCAGCAGCCTCCTGCATATTGATTTTTAAACTTTCATAATAAACATTCATTGGCTTCTTGTAATCCAAAGTCTGGTGAAAACGTTTGTAATTGTAAAAGTTCATATAGTCTTTGAGGTCTTCTTTTAACTCTTTGATTGTGTGGTATTCATTCAGATAAATACATTCACATTTAGCACTTCTCCAGAAGCGTTCTATCGCGATATTATCAGTTGCTCTTCCTTTACCATCCATTGAAATTGTGATACTCATATCTTTTAATCGTTGGGTGTGAATTAAACTTGTGTATTGACTGCCTTGGTCTGTATTAAATATTTCAGGTTTGTCATATTTGAACAGTGCTTCATTAAGGACATCCATAACCAAAGCCGTATCCATTGTATTTGAGATTCGATAAGATAGTATTGCCTTTGAATACCAATCAATTACAGCTGCTAGATACACCATTCCGCCGGCTATCTTTATATAAGTAATGTCGGTTGACCATACTTGATTTGCATGGTTGATGTCTAAGCCTCTTAAGGCATAAGGATATTTCTTATGTTCTTTTATCGGTATGGTTGTATTTACGAGTTTAACGGCTAGAATAGCCTTGTACCCAGCTTCTTTAAAGTACTTTTCTACTGTATTTAAGCTCACAACAGCACCTTCTTCAAGGAGCTGTTTATATACTTTAATCGCTCCATATATAGGGATCTCTTCATGGATCTTTTTGATATGGTGCATAAGAGATTCCTTTTTTATATTGTGTGTTTTAGTACGATATAAAGAACCCCTGTTTAATGAGATCAACTCACATTGCTTTGAGATAGATAATGTTGTTAGCTTAGACTCTATAAGGGTCTTTTTATTTATCGAGTCCAAGCTGTTTAACTTTCCCCGCATCCAATTATTCTCCACAGTTATTTGACCTACTGTCTTCGCGTATTCATCATTTTTATCTTGAAGCTCTTTGATCTCTTCTTTGTATTCTTTGACCGCTTTCGCAGGTTCCATTGCTATCTCTGCGTTGGCTAAAAAAGTAGCTTGCCAGTTCTGTAAATTCTTTTTTAATATCTCATGTTCAATAGCTATCTCTTCTAATGGCCTTTCGTTTCTTAATACTTCTAGCACTAACTTTGTCTTAAATGCTGTGGTATATACTTTTCGCGTTCTGCTCATATCTCACCTCTCTTATTCTTCTTATTTTAGCTTTTTTAGAATAAGGATTTGATTTTTGTTGTGTCAGGTTCTTGGGGTAGTACATTATCATAAGCAGGTGCGCCAGCTACATTACTTTTAGCAATACCGTTTTTATTAAGTGTTTTTCTTAACTTTTCAAAATCTATAATTGAATCTTATACTACCCCAAGAACCTGACACA
>NZ_JAEMVE010000165.1 GCF_029216045.1 Sulfurimonas sp. MAG313
CTTCCCTGCGGGTGGCTTTCTTTTTGAATATCTCTACGTTAGATTACCTTGAAGCTACTAGTAGCTCCTTCAATAATCTGCCTTGATATATTCAAAAATAAAACCATTATTTCTTTGACTGTTTAGTTAGTGGCGTAATAACAATATTTAGCTCTTTCGTAATTTTTTTTACTCTTTCTTCTGTAGGGAAGGAACTGTACATATATTGAACTATTGCTTCAATATGTTCGTCATTATAGATTACATCAAAGGCCGGCATAATATCTGAGTAAGCACCCCAATAATGTGAACCTTTAGCAATCATCTTTATTGCTTGTGCTTGGGTTAAGAGAGAGGCATTTAATCTTTTTGGCTTAACCACTAGATGTATACTAGGATTGCCTTCACCTTTTGCTCCATGACAAGAAATACATGTCTTTTCATATAAGGATTGTCCTAAGATAAAGCTTTTATTTCCTTGAGCATGTATACAGACACTTATCCACAATAAAAGTATAATCTTTTGCATGAAATTCCTCATTTAAAAAAAATATTACTTCTTTTCTTGTAGCACTTCATCAATATATTTGATAACAGACCTTAGTGTATAATCATCATATTTTTTACCCCAAGATGGCATATCATCTTTATCAGAGCCCCAAAAAACTCCGCCGTACTTAGCATATAAAAACTTTTGATCACTCGTTAATAAGGTCTTAGTTAAGTCATAAGGAAAAATAGACAACTCGGGATTTCGTGTTGCAGCACCTTTCCCTTTGCCATCTAGTCCATGACACCACGAACAATTACGTTTATAAATCTTTTTACCACGCTTAAGCATCTTGGCTACTTTTACCTTAGGTACAGGTTCTATCTTATCCATAAGCTTTTTAATTGTTTTATCAGTTGTTCCTGAATGGAAAGAAGTATAAATATAATGGGCAACCGCTTCCGTTTGCCAATCATCATAAATCACTTCAAATGAAGGCATAATATCGGAATATGCGCCCCAATAATGAGCACTCTTACGAATTATTTTTAAAGATTGTTCTTCTGTTAGAAGGGATTGACTTAATTTTCTAGGTTTAACAACGAGCTGCATCAAAGGGTTTCCTTCTCCATCGGGGCCATGACATGAAACACAGGTTTCTTCATAAATTGCCTTGCCTTTCATCATCATAAGATCGTTATCAGAAAATGCCATAATTACTAAGGCCACTATCAAGATTAAATGTTTCATATTTTTCCTTTATGTTCTAAATGAATTTAGTTGCTTATCTAAGTCGGTCACGACTCCTGCCAGGTTTTCCCCAATTTCTTGGATCATATCTATGTTCACTTGATTTTTAAGTGTTGCCTCGGCTATATTATCAATCCCTACAATAATATCTTGTGTTTCTTTTGCAATAGAAACTGAACTTTCAACCGTTTCTTCAATAAAGCCTGAGGTTTCAGTCATTATTAAAGATGTCTCTTGCATCTTAGAGACGACTCCTTCTGAGGTTTGCACTAGGCGTTCAGCATTGCTCGCACTCTCAGACATAGCTGTGCTACTATGATTTATTCCATCTACAATACTACTAATGGTAATGTTGATTTCTGTCAAAGACTTTTGTGTTCTCTCAGCTAATTTTCTTACCTCATCTGCAACTACGGCAAAACCTCTTCCATGCTCACCTGCTCGAGCTGCCTCAATAGCAGCATTTAAGGCTAAAAGGTTGGTTTGGTCTGCTATATCTTCAATCACGCTTAGCACCGATTTAACTTCTGCTGCATTACCAGCTAGCTCTGTTAACTGATTTGAAAGTTCTGTTTCATGTTCTGAGGCTCTTTGAATATTTTCTTGCATTTTAATAAGTTCACTTTTAGTTTCTTCAAGGTCTTTACCAACTCTTTGTGTATCAAAACTAGTTCGCTTAGCATCTTCTATATTTTGGTCTAGCTTACTTTTTACGGTTTGGCCTAAAGATGAAGCTTCAAGTAAACGTTTGTTTCCTTCACTACTTGCAATATCCATGGTCTTATTTATCCTGTTTAAATTTTCAGATAGAAGGTTGTTTTGCTCCGACGAATTTTTAGCATCGATAATAAGGGTGCGAATTAAATCTAAGAAATCATTCATGTAACCACTTGCTTCTCCAATCTCGTCATAGGTATTGGCTTCTAGACGTTTTGTCAAATCACCATCACCATCACTTAACTGTTTCGTTGTATTTATTAGATGTCCAATAGGCAGTAAGATGTTACGTGCTAGCAAGCTTGTTAAAAAGACAATGATCACCGTTACGGATAACAAAGAAATGAAAATTACCATATTTAATTTAGCCATTAATGTATTCAATTCCATAATCAGTGTATTTGAAATATGGCTTGAAAGCTTAGCTATCTTTGACACTTCTTTACCTATTGCCTTAGTTAAATGATACTGCACAGTATACTGATCCATAGAACGTGTTAGACTCGGCGTTAGTTCATTAACCTTTGCAACTATATTTTCATGAAGCTGCTTGTGTTCCTCATTTTTTTTCAACTTTCTTTTTTAAAAACAAAAGGTAATTTTTTATTTCTTCTATCTCAAAAAGAATTCGTTTTCTTTTCTTTTCATCTATATAGTTTTTTTTATCACTTATCAAAATCCGTAAACTTAGGAACATGCTTTTTAAATTGTTGACAGCTGAAGCACTAACTATGCTTTTTTTAATTTTTTTAATGCTGGCACCACTTTGCGCTCGTTCTAAAGTCTGAGTATCAAGACTTTGAGCTAAGGTCTCATTATTCATAATAATATTATCTAATATATCTTGCATTTCTTGTTCTGATAAGATACTAGCTTCTACGGATTTCTTATATTTTTTAAATTTCTTTTTGATTTTTTTCGCCGATTTTTCAGAAGAAACAGCATCTTTTTGTAATGCTTTTTCTTCTATTAAATGACTCAATTCTAAACTTTTTGTAGAAACTTCTTCAAAAGACTTATCTATAAGAGAATACGCACTTAAATCCTTATTAAATAAAAATCGTTCCCTATTTTGTGCACTTACAAATAGTTCATCTACTATGCTATTTGCCAAAGATGACTGCTTCGCCATCTTTTCAAGATTGGTAATAAAAAGGTATGAAACAAAATACACTACCACCATAAGCATTGCCAATACAACAGGGAGTAAGGCTAATTTTGTTTTAATTTTTAAATTAAATAAATTCTTCATGTATCAAACCTTAATATTATTTATTCTACTTCTATGGTCAAAACCATATTAGGATGAATAGCACATTCAACCTCAACTGTTGATTTTGCACTCATGGTAATAGTTATATCTTGGTTAGGTTTTTGCATACCTATATCAAACTCATTAGCCTCGTCATCCGAAAAGGCATTATGCGCAAAACCATCATGATTTTTAAAGGTGATAGTATCCCCTACTTTAACCTTAATGGTGTGTGGTTTAAATTCTTTATCTTTTTGTTCAATCACATGATCTTTTGCCATTACAGACATTCCAAGTAAGGCTATTGCTACGAATATTTTTATCATTTCTTTCTCCTGTTTTTAGTTTAAATTATTATTGTGGAAACTCTGTTGGTATTTTAATATCTAATGGTTTCCCATCTAGAGACTTTAAAAATTCCACTATATATGATACTTCAATTTGACTAATATGTCTGTCTTCTATAAAGGTAGACTTGCCCTTTGACTTCGCTCCCGTTGCATAACGACCTCCCGAGGCACAAATGGTAGTTGCTTCTTCTAAAGTCTTCACCGAGCCATCATGAAAATACGGTGCGGTTTTTGAGACATCTCGTAAGGTAGGTGTCTTAAAGGCGTGATACCAAGAAGCCCGTTTTTTCATTCTGTAACGGCCTTCATCTTCATCACCTAAAGCAATATTATGAAAACTTCCATCTGTAAATTGAAATTTATCATGGCAGTCTGCACAATGAGCCCGACCTTTAAATAGCTCAAAACCTTTTTGAGAATTTTCACTCATGGCCTTTTTATCTCCTGCAATAAATCTATCAAATTCACTATCTGCATTTGAAATGATAGTTCGTTCAAAAGAAGCAATGGCTTTAGCTAAGGTCTTATTATTAATGCCTTCTCCCGGAAAGGCTTTTTCAAAGAGCCTAACATAACCCTTTTTACTTTTCATCATACTAATAACAGTACTTAGCTTCATGTTCATTTCAACATCTGCTTGAATAGGACCTAAGGCCTGTTCTTCCAAAGACTTTGCTCTACCATCCCAAAAATACTTTCTATTATAGGCATTATTTAAAACCGTTGGCGAATTTCTAGGGCCTTCTTTTCCTTCAATACCTACGGCAAAAGGGTCTAGACTTGCCCAACCCATAGACGGATGATGGCAAGATGCACAAGAAACCTTATCAGTACTAGACAAACGGGTGTCAAAATAGATAATCTTGCCTAATTCAATCTTTTCTTTTGTCATAGGATTATCTTTAGGAACAGGAACCTTTTGCTTCAGCCATCTGTCCCCTGACTCAGATGCATTTAATGCACTTACACTCATTATCACAACCAGACTACTTGCCACGACTCGAAGAACTTTTGTCATTTATATTCCTTTATTTTTTTAATCTTTATAGATAGATCCACCAAAGGTATAAACAAGACCTAAAGAAAATGCACTGGGGTCTTGTCCTGCTGCTGGAGCACCATACGCTGATTTACCATGACCATAGTTGTTTGCTAAATAAGACTGATTATCTCCATTAGATGTCTTTGCATAAGCAACATACAGTTTTGTCTCTGGACTTAATTTATAATCAAGACCTAGAGCGAGCATTTTAGTATCTGAATCAATTGTATCATCATCAATAGTAGAGAACTGTGATTTCAATGTATATTCGTGCATGGTATAACTTCCCCCTAGCATGTAGGCATGATGTGTTGTTGTTTGACTTACCTCAACTTGATGCTTTGAGTTAAGATATCCAGCACCAACACTAAAACTATCTTTACTATAACTTGTAGTAAATACCGCGTCAGAACTATCGCCTAGGGTATAATCACTTTTGATATTTGTGTATCCAAGACCAAATTTAAGTCCATTTATCTTATAGTTACCCTTGGCCACATAACCTAAAATTTCTTTTCCATCGGCTTGAGGCTGTCCGTATCGTTCAGATTGATCACTAAGATAAGTAAAACTTGCATCTAAGCCTTCTAGGAATTCAGGTATCCAATACGAGACTGAGTCCCCTGCTCTATTAACAAAGGTACTTGAGCGTCCCCAGGTATTTCCCAAGTCCCCCACTTGGTCTGCAAAAAGGTTATAATCATAAATCCAAGTATCTACTACAGGTAAAACCCCTGCTTTTAAGGTACCAAAATTTGTTTTTATTCCTACATAGGATTCTCTAACCGTAGTGAAAAAAGTAGCCGACTGTACAGCCTTCACCCCATTTCCGTCATCATATCCTTGCCCCGTAAGGTCAACTCCTGATTCATACTGAGCAAATACATTCACGGTCTTACTAATATCATGATTAGCTTTGAACCCCAATCTAGAAGAGTTACTCGCAATTTTAAATACTGAATCTGTACCATTGTTAATACCATCAGCGGACATATGCCCAACCCCATATATCTCAATATTAGCAGCAACTAAATTAGAAGACACGACTAAAGAGAGAATCAATAAAGTTTTTTTCATTTACCTATCCTTTTAATAAAAAAGTCCTAGGTAAGTACTATTACATAATATTATATAATAAAAAATAATTTTTTTGGGGAGATTGTGATTATAAGTAAGTCTTAAGTAAGCCCTTGAAATGGTGAGTTTGTTTTAAGAAACTCACTATCTTGTTTAATTAACGTTTTTACTTGGTGTTGAAGAAGTAGGTTTAGGAAGTTGAGGATATAGTATCTCCGGTTTTTTTCCTTCTAAGGCATTAAAAAAGTTTTGTATAGAAGCCGCTTCTTTATCTGTTATGTCTTGACCTAATTGGATACGACCCATTTCAACAATAGCTTCTTTTAGTGTTTTTACCACACCATTATGGAAATAAGGTGCTGTTTCATTAATATTTCTAAGAGTAGGCACCTTTACCATACCATTTTTATCACCCTTAAAGTCTCCAATGTTAGAGTACTTATACTTAGCCGTAATTTCAAAGGCTTGCATATGGCCACCAAGAGCTATACCATTATGACAACTTGCACATCCCTTATCTATAAATGTTTTTAAGCCATCTTGCTCTTTCTTACTCATAGCCTTATCGTTTCCGTTTAAAAAGTCATCATAAGCAGATGGTGTTACAAGCGTGCGTTCAAACAAACCTATAGTCGCTGTGATGTTTTCATAGCTAATCTTTACATCTTTCCCATAAGCCTTTTCAAAGGCTTTAACATAACCAGGCATTGAAGTAACGGTATTCACTACATGCTCCTTAGTTGAGGCCATTTCGGGTCCTGCAAGAATAGGGCCTTGCGCTTGTTTTTCTAGGTCAGGGTCACGACCATCCCAAAACTGTGCATCAAAAAAGACTGC
>NZ_JAEMVE010000166.1 GCF_029216045.1 Sulfurimonas sp. MAG313
AACTGAGGAGTCGGTGAACGGTGCGGCAAAGCCGCAACCAAGTTTGAAGTGCCTAAAGTGAAAAAACAAAAAACTTGTTTTTTACCACAACTTTAGTTCACTTCAAACTTTAGGCACTTTTAACTTTTTATTATCATAAACTCAAGAAAGGAAACGAGCGAGTGTTAATTGCACGGTTTTTACAACTTTTAGGTATGCTCCTATTAATAGAAGGCCTTTATCTTGGTATCGTTAAGGATTCTATGAACCTGGAAATTTTGTGCGTGGGGCTAGGCATTGGATCCTTTTACGCAGGAAGATGGTTACAGGGAAAGGGCAGTTAAACCATCCTTCGACTTCGCTTGCCAACATGTCATTCTCATATGGATGACAGTCTGTCAAGGTTAAAGAGGCCAAAATAAAAAAATTATTTAATGCAATGAGAATCTGGTACTATCAACCTCATATCCGCGGGCTGGCTACCGCACTAAGATGGTGTTCGATGAGAATACCACAATCTGAATCCAGGTACATTAACCTAAGAATGACTCGTGGGCTATCTCATGCAAGATCTTATTGCTGAATAATTTTCTATTAAATTTAACCTTGTCCTTTAATAAATTAGTTTATATGTTTGTATTTATTTAAGCTGCTTTATGCAATGCTTCCCATACAAAGCAGAGCATTTCTCTGGCACAGGCGACCTTTATTTTATTTCTATGTTTTTTATTCATAAACATTCGAATAGATTTTTTACTAAGCCGATGCATGCAGCGATCGGCAATATTAATATATTCAGGATCAGCGCCTATTCTTCTTTCTTTAAGATTGTTACTGACTTTAGGAGGTTTGAAAGAAAACTGACACGCTTCAATAACAACAGTTCTCAGGATACGGTTTCCCTGCTTTGTAATTCCAAAGCGGAGTTCTTTTCCTCCTGAGCTGTATTCTCTAATGGAAAGTCCTGAATAGGCAGTCACCTTTGAAGGGTGAGGAAAACGCCTTATATCACCCAGTTCAGTGGTGAGGGTCAAGGAGGAGAGGGTCTTTAGACCCCGGAAGCAATTCAATGCTTTTACCTTGTCCTTATACTTAGGGCGTTCAGCGATTACGCTTATTTGTTCGTCATAAGAGGAAATAAAGGTTTCTATATTATTACAAGTGCTCAGTAAGCCGGAAAGATTAAGCCGTAAGGGGGAATTCTCAGGTAGTTGGTTAATTTCTTTTTCTAACCACTTATAATGAATTTGGGTCCAGTAGGCGGCACTGGAGATACCTCTCTGTTTTCGATAGTCAAAGCCCATTCTTTTGCAGAGGCTGATGATATGTGTTTTAATTCTTTTTACTTGATCAACTAATAGTTTTCTTGATCGGATTAAATCACGGACTGTTTCATCTTCCTCGTCAGGAATATGGACAGGAGTCAGCATTCCCTTTAAATAATATTTGGCTAATTTGATACAATCCAGGCGGTCTGTTTTTACCTTATTGCCTGGGGCTTTGGGGATTAAAGAAGGGGCTATAACTTCACACATTATACCTTTGGATTTTAGTTCCCGGTATAAGGTATACCCAAGATAAGTTGCTTCGTAGCACAATTGGATATCTTTTAAATGAATATTTTTTTGCTTTATCTTTTTTATCATTGCGCCTACATTAGAACTACATTTAAAATGGAGAAGTTCTTCGCCAACAGTTTTTATGAGAGCTACGTTAAAGTTACTATCATCAACATCTATTGAACCATAATATTTTGCTTTTTTCATATGGATGACTCCTTTCTTAAAATTAGAACTAATAAATGATTAATCTTTAATTCTAATAATAAAAGGAAGGACTGTCATCCATATCTTCTGAAG
>NZ_JAEMVE010000167.1 GCF_029216045.1 Sulfurimonas sp. MAG313
ATATGTTTCCGCCGCGATATAATAAAAAATTGATGTGATTGCATCAGCCAGATTTTAATCTTAGTTTTTTGTTGTCAACATACTTGAGTAGTAAACTACACTTCATATATTTCCGCCGCGATATAATAAAAAATTGATGTGATTGCATCAGCCAGCTTTTAATCTTACACCTATTCAACCTACTAGTACAACACCTAGCTAAGCTTAGTACTCTACTAATTTAAAACTGCAATAACGCACTATTCTTTTTAGAGAGAAAAAAGAATCGGGACATAAATATAAATTGTAATCCTATATTCCATTTTTAGCTAAACGACTCTTTAATATATTTCGCTCATTCTAAGCTACTTCTTTATACCTTAAACTTACCAAGTTGTTTGTTGAGTGTTTCTGCTCCTGTGGCAAGGTTTTTCGCTTTATTTTGAACCCCTTCAAGTGCTTCACTGTTTTGAATAGAGATTTCATTAATATCATGAATATTTGTGATAATGCCTTGAGTCGTATCGGCTAGTTTCTTGGATTCTTGTTCTGAGTTTCTTGCAATATCTGAAGCCACTTGAATATGTTCTACGGTTTCTTGAATTTTATGTTCCACACTGTTGGTACTTTCTACAAGTCGGTTAATTGCTTTTGCGTTAACATCCATTTGACTACTTGTATCGATAATGGACTGCACAATAACATTAATAGTCGCTTGAATTTCTGATAGTGTCTTTTGTGTACGTTCCGCAAGTTTTCTAACCTCATCCGCAACCACTGCAAATCCACGACCATGTTCTCCTGCACGAGCTGCTTCAATAGCCGCGTTAAGTGCTAGTAAATTTGTCTGGTCTGCTATATCTGAAATTACTGTTAGCACCGACTTTACCTCATTAGCATCATCACTTAATTGAGAAAGAGAATCGGACATTTCATGCTCTTTTACGGACATATCCGTAACATCTTCCACTAAGACACTCATAGTTTTATTTGCATCATTAAGATTAGAAACAGCTTGACCTACCTTCTCAACTGTTTGCATACTGTCATCAACCGATTGAACTAAAAGATCTTGAATCTTGGATGTAAGTGTTGTTGTCTTATCCACTAGACTTCGCTCTTCTTTCATTCGGCTGTCCATTTGATCTATATCTCGAGATATATGAGCAATTTCATCTGCTGTATTATGTCCTGAGATGATGACATCAGAAACGACGCCTTGTACTTTTTGTATAAACTTATTAACAAAGTGAGCTGTTTTACCAATCTCATCTTGACTTTTTTCTTCAAGACGTTTTGTCAGATCACCATCACCACTAGAAAGTTCCTTAGCCACTTCAGCTAAGTCTTGAATAGGTCGAGACACTACTTTTTTAAGTACAATAACTAAAATAGCTAAGATAACTAACATCGCAAAAAGAACAATAGATATAAGAGTCATAAAGGCTTTGCTTGTTGTGTTGATAGTCTTTTCAACATCTGCTATGGGTTTTCCTAATAAAAAGATTCCTAGTTCTTTGCCCTCATTTGTTCTTATGTTTTCATAGGTATAAAAGTAGTCTTCATCTATCAAATAACCTTGAGATAAAAGTTGTTGCATATCAATGTTTTGCGCTGCTTGTAAAAAAGAGGTATTGATAGTATTTTTGTTAAGGTCAACATAATAGTTCTCAACAAGATTTGGGTCTTTAATGTAAACAGCTTTTTCAAGATGTTTTTGATCTACGAGTACAAGCATATCACGATGATCTTGTGGATTTTTCTTTTTAAAGACTAATTCGTTAAAACGTAAAATAAAATCAATACCTCCTAAAAATTCATCTTCTTCATCTTCATCTTCTGCTAAAAGTATTAATGGGCCTGTCGCAACTATCATCAGTCCCCCACGAGTAACTTCATTGCCCACATAAATTTTATGTTTCTCTTGTACATACACCACACTTTCTCTATCCGTAACAATAGCACCATAAGCGCTTTTATCCCATGACTTTACATAAGATGTTCCCATAGAATCTACTACTTGGATGAGAGGCTTATGAAAAGATTTACTTTCTTCTAATGCGATATATAAACTTGAAATTTCATTAAAAATACTTTCTCTGTCTTCATCATACATTTTATTAATAACATTAGAATTGTGAGAAACAGCAATAACAATATTTTTTATAGACTCTGTTTTAACTTTCAAAGCTCGATTAATATCCTCTTTAAGCTGTGTTTTTTCAGCTTGATAAATATCTTGACTAATAGATGAAAGTTCTGAAACAGTTACACTTCCCAAAATGACAAATAATAAGATAAATACAGGAATTAAAGAAATAAGAGATTTCGACAAGATAGAGAGATTTTTTAAGGTATTCATGAAAAGCCTTTGCTAAGTGTTATAGATTTATTATATTACATTTTTTTATAAAAATCTACTAAATTTTACAAAAAGTATATTTACTTTTTTAAGAAGAAACTAAAAAGATTAGAATGTAAATATTTTAGAACATCTTAAACTAATAAACAACTAAAGGGCATCTCTAATTTATATCCAATATTTAGGATAATGCCTTTTTGGATTGTTTGATAAATTATTGATGAGTAGTGCGATAACTAACATGAGACAAGAGACCGATAAAATGGGTGAAATGATAAGGTAAAACCCTAATTCATGTATTTGAGAGCTCCCTATTATGGAAATAAGAGCCGTTGCTCCTCCTGGTGGATGCATCGTTTGTGTTAAATGCATGGCCACTATGGAAAGGGACACGGCTAAAGCACTCAATATCATCACATCAAAAGAAAGATATTTATAAATGAGTACCCCCACTAAGGTTGAGATCACATGTCCGCCTATAAAATTTCTTGGTTGCGAAAAATCAAGTTGAGGCGCTCCATATATAAGTACGGCAGAAGCTCCAAAAGAGCCAATAAGGAAAAAATTATCTATGGTACTCGTGCCTAAAAATTTAGTAAAAAAAGATATGCTTAAAAGAGCTAAAAATGCACCTAATCCTGACCACAAAATTTCTGAAAGGTGCTTTGGCTTTGGACTTTTCTCAAAGCCTTTCATTTTATAAAAGTAATTTTTGATTTGTAAACGCATGTGTTTATTTCCTTTTACTTAAGTAGTTTATGCTTCGTATCTTAGCATAAGGGAAGATCAAATATAGTTGAGGTCTTAACAATAGGTTAACGAGTTTGTCTTACAATAAACGCATTAAAAAAAAAGGTTTACTTGTGAAAAAACTATTAACACTTATATTCTTCCTTATGAGCTCTCTTATAGCGGATCTTGACAAAAGCCAAGTTCTTTGTCATATCGTTTTGGACAAAGATAATGGACATTATGTAGAAGGTGGCGCTTGGGATTCCTCGGTACTTGAGGGAAAGATTACAATGATGATGTATGTTGATCCTGATGAAAAGTACAAGGGCAAAGTTATTAAGCCTATTATTGAAGGATTTGAGAATGATCTTGATTTTTCAGATTTTCAGATACTTGTTATTCTTAATCTAAAGGCTACATGGAAACCAAACGCCCTAATTGAGTCGCTGTTAAAATCAAAGATGCAGGCGTATCCAAAACGTATCTATGTTATAGATAAAGAATCTATTCTCGTTAAAAAATGGGGATTATTAGATGATGAGTACAACCTTGTTCTCATCAATGACAAGGTTAAACCTGTATATCAGCATCATGGACAGTGGGAAGACTCACAAATAAGAGAGCTTGATACACAGACTCGTTTACTTATTCAAAAATTTTATGAACAGTAATTTCTTTAATCCATCAAATGTACATCCAAACTGACGAGATCAATTAACTTTACTTTTGGGGTAGTCTTTTAAGTCTTTGTACTCTATAATTATTACGCCACTAACTAAACAGTATATGCAAAGGTTTTTGTCTCATGAAAATATTTTTATCTATTTTACTTATCTTTTTCACTTTAAGCTGTGGAGGGGGTGGAGGAAATTCTAATGTCCTAGACGTCCAACTTTCAGATGTAGACACAGGTGTTATAGAACCTCCTGAGCCTCCTATCGTTATACCAGATGAGATTGTTATAACTGAGGTAAAAGTACCCTTATTAATAATACAAGTTGAGTTTACAGACTATAGTTTCAACTCATCCACTCAGGTGTGGAATCAAAAACTTTTTGGTACACAAACAGGCGAACTAAACAACTACTTTTTAGAAATTTCTCAAAACACCTTTATGTTTGAAGCAGCAAAAGAAACAGAAGGCACAACAAATGATGGAATTATTCGTGTATCTTTAAACTTTAAGCACCCTGATTCAGGAACTGATAATTTTCAGGCCATCGCTATTCCAGCCATTGAAATGGCAGATGCCTATATAAATTTTGCCCAGTACGATATAAACAAAAACAAGAGAATAGAAACTAAGGAGCTTCAAATTATGTTCCTTGTCGCTGGTGGTGAAAACGCAACAGGAATTCATCCTAGTATTTGGGCACATCAGTTTTATATTGAAAATGTAAACTTAGATGATGTTTCTCTTATGCAAGTTAATGGTGGTTCCTACACTGCCTTTGGCGAACGTCATTTTTCTATTACAGGAACAGATGCAAGTATAGGTATTATTGCCCATGAATTAGGCCATGGTGTTTTTAATCTAGAAGATTTATACGACTTTGATGGAAGTTCTGAAGGTATAGGTAACTTTGGACTTATGGGATCAGGGTCTTGGGGTTTAAAAAACGACGAATATCCTGGAGAAACGCCAGTGCATATGATTGCGTGGTCAAAAATCAAATCTAAGTTTCTTCTGTCAAAACAAATATCCACTACTACTAACAACCTTCAAGTACAAGGGACAACCTCGTCCACCTATCAACCCATCCGAATTAATACACAAAGAGCAGGTGAATATTTTCTTTTAGAGTATCGAGCCCCCTTAGGTTATGATCAAGGACTATTTATTCTTGAAGATAAAGTCTTTCCAGGAGGGCTTGCTATTTGGCATATAGACGAAAATCAAAATGACAACAGTCAAGATAATTCACGATTGGTTGACCTTGTTGAAGCGGATGGATTTCACTTGGATACCGCCGGTAATCAAGGGCTTATAAATAACTTGTTTTTTTCAGACAATCCTTCAGCTAACTACCTAGGTGAGATATCAAATACGAGCACACCCGATACTAGTAACTTAAATAGTGGTGCAAATACTAATATTAGTATCAAAAACATAAGCACTACAAGTACCGTAGCAAACGTGGATATTGAGTTGCAATAGACTTCTGGCGCAACTCCAAATTACATTTATATTAAAAAAAGACGATATTGTTATAAATTACAATAAAAGAGTACATTATGAATGTAAATACAGCCTTAAGTGCTTATTCTCAGCAGTCTCTTTCCATAGATATTAGAACCAGCAGTGGAGATTTAATTGAACTTGATTTTAATAATGAGAAATCTTTAAACTATAGTTCTAATCAAAATGAAACATCTTTTTCTTTTTCGTCTTTAGAATCATTTTCTTTTAGCTATGAGGGAAATGGAATTGATGCACAAGATAGAAAAGAGATAGAAGCTTTTTTGAAAATTGCCCAACCCAATATTGATAACTTTGTTGCGGGGTTAAAGGAAGGGTCTTCATTAACCGAGCCTATAAGCAAGATAGCAGGAGATATTACAAGTATCTTTAACCCGATCAAAGAAAAAGGGGATGATCATCTTTTAAATTTTGCAAAAGAAGGTCTAAGCAGTGGTTTAGATAAGGCTCTAGAGCAAAATTTTGAACCCAAGGCTCAAACACAAGATATTTTGGCGAATGCTCAAAGGTTTTTAGAACAAATGATAAAACTTTTAGATCAAGGGCAAGACCTCGTCTATGGATAACAAGTTTTTTACCTAGAGTTTTTCATAAAGACCTAAAGGCTCTTTGTTTAATCTAAATTAAATAAGGAGTCTTTAAGAGTCGATTGTCCCTTATCTGAAATCCCAAAAAGTTCCTCTTTCATCTTCACATGACAGTCTCGACACCCTTGAATAACATCATGCTCTTTAATACCTAAACCATTTATCTTAGACATAGGATGACAGGCAAAACAGTCTGAACCACAATCAGCCATGGCATTAGGGTTAGCTGAATGGCACTTAATACATGTTAACATAGGTTTATGTCGTTTATCTTCATCAATGGTAGGTACTAGATTAGGGTGACAGGTCAGGCAGTCACCCGTACAAGCAAATAATGCTAATTGAAGGCTAAGTATTAATAATATTTTTTTCATAAATCAATTATACAATATTTAAATAAATCTATTGTGTAACACGTACAACAAATTCATTATCTTTGACTTCAAAGCTAACATGGTTTCCTTCATTAAGTTCTCCTGACAAGATAAGGTCAGCTAATTTATCTTCTACTAATGAGTACAAGGCTCTTTTTAAAGGACGCGCTCCATAAACTGGATCAAATCCTGATTCAGAAATATAGGCCTTAGCGTCTTCACTTAAGCTCAGTAAGATATCTCTTTCACTTACTTTTTCTTGAATGTCAGCAAAAAATAGTTCTACTATGCCTTTGACTTGTTCTAGTCCTAAAGCATTAAAAACAACCATATCATCAAGTCTGTTTAAAAATTCTGGTTTAAAATGTGATTTCAGCTCATTAAGTACTAAAGAATCATCAACGCCTTGCATAATCTTATCAGAAGCGATGTTGGACGTTAAAATAATAATTGTATTTGTAAAATCAACCACCACGCCTTTATTATCTGTTAATCGTCCATCATCTAAGACTTGAAGTAAGATATTAAAGACATCAGGATGCGCCTTTTCAATCTCATCTAAAAGGATAACCGAATAAGGTTTTCGTCTTACAGCTTCAGTCAACTGTCCTCCCTCGTCATATCCAACATATCCTGGAGGCGCTCCTACTAAACGAGACACCGAATGTTTTTCCATATACTCACTCATATCTATACGTATCATCGAATCTTCGTTATCAAAAAGAAAACGGGCTAAGGTTTTTGCTGTTTGCGTTTTCCCAACTCCCGTAGGTCCCAAAAATAAAAAAGATCCAATAGGTCTATTTTTATCCGATAATCCTGCTTTGTTTCGTTTAATCGCGCGTGATATTGCAAAGGTAGCTTTTTCTTGTCCTATCACTTCTTTGTCTAATTCATCTTTTATATGCAAGATTTTTTCTTTTTCACCTTGCAACATTTTTTGAACAGGAATCTTTGTCCACTTGCTAACCACAGAAGCGATAGCATTTTCATCCACAGAGTTTCTTAACAGAGTTCCTGCGTCTTGCATCTTTGTCCAGATCTCTTGTTGCACAACTTCTGCTTCAATAAGTGCCGGAATATCACTATATTCAATTTCGGCGGCCTTATTGAAATCACCATTTGCCTTTGCTTGCTCCGCCTCACGCTTTTTAAATTCTGTTTCATTTTTAATCGCCGATATTTTGTCAAAAACAGCTTTTTCATTATTAAACTTAGACTCTAAAGAACGTTGTTTTTCTTGAGCATCTGCTAAGGATTTTTCAACCTCAACAATGCGTTTATCATTGTTAACGCTTTTATCCATTTTCAAGGCTTCTTTTTCAACTTGTAATTCAGATATCTGACGTTTTACATTTGAAAGGACATGAGGCTCAGACTCAATTTGCATCTTAAGTTCAGCCGAAGCCTCATCAATAAGGTCAATAGCTTTATCAGGTAAGAACCTATCGGCTATATATCTATCTGAAAGCTTTGCCGCAGAGATAAGCGCAGAATCAGTAATGCTGACATTATGATGTGTTTCTAAACGTTCTTTGAGTCCTCTTAAAATTTGAAGCGTCTGATTAACACTTGGTTCAGGCACATCAACAGGTTGGAAACGTCTTTGTAAAGCTGTGTCTTTTTCAAAATGTTTTCTATACTCTTTAAGTGTAGTTGCTCCAATAGTATGAAGCTCACCCCTAGCAAGAGCCGGCTTTAAAATATTAGCCGCGTCCATTGATCCTTCACTTGCCCCTGCGCCAATAATTGTATGAATCTCATCTATAAATAAAATGATGTTTCCATTTTCTTTAACTTCATCAATGACCGCTTTTAATCGTTCTTCAAACTCACCTCTATATTTTGCACCAGCTATAAGCGCATTCATATCTAAGGCAATCAACCTTTTATTTTGAAGACTCAAGGGTACATTTCCACTTTGAATTCTTTGAGCAAGACCTTCTGCTAAAGCCGTTTTTCCCACACCTGGTTCACCTAAAAGAATAGGATTATTTTTACTCTGACGAATAAGGATTTGCATCATTCTATTAATCTCGTCATCTCGACCTATAACAGGAGAGAGTTTGCCTTCTGCTGCAGCTGATGTTAAGTCAATTCCATATTTATCTAAACTTTCTAAGGTTTCATCTGAGGATTGAGTTTCAATCTTTTGACCACCTCTTAAGCCTTCTATACTTTTACTCAGCTCCATTAAATCAACATACTTTGCTAATATAGTCTTAAGTTCTTGTGTATTTAAATTTGCTAATAGCCAAGCGTCAACGGCGATAAAGCTATCTCCATTTTGGACCATCCATGATTGTGCTAATTCTAATGAGTTCACAAAGTTTTTTGAAAGTTTAATGTTTTCTTTAGTTAGCTGTGAACTTTTAGGAAACTTATTTACCGCACTTTTAATGTCGAGTTCGATGGCTGTCTTATCAATATTCATTTTATTAAATACTTGAGAAATCAAAGAATTAGAATTGGTAAACTGAGCCCATAAGAAATGAAGGGTCTGAACCTCAGCATTTTGATTATATAAGGCTAAAGATATAGCAGACTCAATTGACTCTGTCATTTGATGGGTTAGTTTTTCAAATATATTATTCATTATTTTTTCCTTTACTACTTGATATGATTAGCATTATATAACTTTAGTCACTTATTGTCAAGTGTATCTTTTTTCTTGCCTTGATATTTTTGTCCCTATTGCCTAAAAATACTATCTAATATAGTTTTCAGTCATATCAGTGTATAATCAGTCTTTAAAAATTTAAAACAAGTGTATATTTTATGAAAAAAAACAAGTTTATTACCATTGGTTTTATAGCAACAGCACTTACAGGGGTACTTTTTTTCACCCCTTCACTCTTTGCTAAAAACACAAGCACAAGTTCAGACGAAGTTTCAGTGCAGCAGTCCAGACTTCAGTCTCTAGCTAAATTCACCAAGGTGTTAGGTCTTGTGGAAAAGTATAATGTTGACCCTGTTACCATTGAAGAGTTAATGGATAAGGCTCTTAGCGGTATGTTAACAAACCTAGATGCGCATTCAACATTTTTAAATGCTAAACATTTTGAAAGCATGAGAATTCAAACAGATGGCGAGTTTGGTGGATTAGGTATTACCGTAGGTATAAAAAATGGAGCGCTGACAGTCATTGCTCCGATTGAAGGAACTCCTGCTGATAAAGCGGGGCTAAAAGCTTCAGATATCATCTTGAAAATAAATGACCAGTCTACTTTAAGTATGACCATTGATGACGCAGTTGGTATTATGCGTGGGAAAAAAGGCACCCCTATTAACCTTGCTATTGTTCGTAAACATGAGCCTAAACCTTTAAGCATAGATATCATCCGTGATATCATTAAAATTCAGTCTGTATATGCTAAGAACATTGGCGATGATATTTTATATTTACGTGTGACTAGTTTTGACAAGAAAGTAGTCGATGGGGTTGAAAAAGAACTCTCTAAAGCCGTTAATAAGAACAAGGGCATTATTCTTGACCTTAGAAATAACCCAGGAGGGCTACTAGATCAGGCCGTTGGACTCGTTGATCTTTTTGTAGACGATGGAATCATCGTTTCTCAAAAAGGGCGAGATAAATCTGAAGAAAAAACCTATAAGGCACATTCAAATGGAACCTATTCAAAGCAACCTATTGTTGTATTAGTTAATGAAGGATCGGCTTCTGCATCTGAAATTGTTTCAGGGGCATTGCAAGATCATAAACGCGCAGTAATTGTTGGTGAAAATACTTTTGGGAAGGGTTCTGTTCAAGTTATTTTACCAATAACTGACGATGAGGCGATTAAATTAACTATTGCTAGATATTACCTTCCAAGTGGACGTACCATCCAAGCTGTTGGAGTTAAACCTGATGTTGAAGTACATTTAGGAGAGGTTAAAACTTATGAGAATGAGTTTTCTATTAAAGAGGCTGACCTTAAGAAACATCTAGAAGGTGAGTTAGCTAAGGTTGATGGAAAAAAGCCTAAAAAAGAAGAAGATAAAAAAGATAAAAATATTATTTATCAAGAAGATTTGATTAAAGACTTGCAACTTAAAGAAGCGGTGGGAATCACAAAAGCTCTTCAAATAATGAAAGGCAACTAAACATGCAAAAAAGAGCATTATTATATGAAGGCAAGGCAAAAAGACTTTTTCTAACGGATGATGAAAATTTAGTAATATCTGAATTTAAAGATGATTTGACAGCATTTAATGGGGAGAAGAAGTCTTCTGAGGCAGGAAAAGGTGCTCTAAATAACAAAATATCAACAGAACTTTTTAAACTTTTAGAAGCCAATGGTATCCCTACTCACTTTGTTGAAATGTTGGATGACAATCATATGTTGCATACCAAGGTAGATGTTATTTTAATTGAGGTCATTGTTAGAAATATTGCTACAGGAAGTCTTTCTAAAAACCTTGGTATAGAAGATGGAAAAGTATTACCGTTTACTCTTGTTGAGTTTGACTATAAAGATGACGATTTAGGTGATCCTAAACTTAATGATCAACACGCTCTTATTTTAGAGTTAGTTGAACATCAAGATGAACTCGATAAGCTTCGTCGAATGGCACGTCAAGTTAATGATATTTTAAAACCTTATTTTGCTAAAAAAGGTTTAAATCTTGTTGACTTCAAGCTTGAATTTGGGAAAGACCGTAACAACAACATTATTTTAATTGATGAAATTTCACCTGACAATTGTCGTTTTTGGGACATGGAAACAGGTGAGAAAATGGACAAAGATAGATTTCGTCAAGGACTAGGTGGATTAAAAGTAGCCTACGAGAAAGTCTTAGAAAGAATTCTAGAAAAATAACACTAGTAAGACATAAACAAAGAAGAGGTCAAGATTTAAGGTGAACTCAATCATCTTTCATCTTAAATAAAATCAGACATATTAAGGAAACACAGTGAAAGCAATAGTAAACATATCTCTAAAAGCAGGTGTATTAGATTCTCAAGGCAAGGCCGTACATCATGCCTTAGATTCATTAAAATTTGAAGGTGTTGAAGATGTTCGTGTTGGAAAACAAATCATTTTACAACTAAAGTCTACCGATGAAAATGAAGCAAAGCAAGAAGTAACACAGATGTGCGAATCACTTCTTGCCAATACAGTTATTGAAGATTTTGAAATCGAGCTTGTACAATAATGAAAGTATCTGTCATTCAATTTCCAGGAACGAACTGTGAATATGATACTGAATATGCTTTCAAAAAACTTGGTGCACAAGTGGAAATTGTATGGCATAAAGAAACTTCTTTTGCTCAAGGCACGGATTTAGTCGTTGTAGCCGGTGGTTTTTCTTATGGGGATTATCTTCGTTCAGGTGCTATAGCACGCTTTTCACCTGTTATGCAAGCCGTAAATGCTCATTCAAAAAAAGGTGGGAATATTCTTGGAATTTGTAATGGTTTTCAAGTTTTGACAGAAGCGGGTTTATTACCTGGTGCCTTAAAGCGTAATGAAAACCTACATTTTATTTCTAAACACCATCACTTAAAAGTGGCAAACAATAACAACGTATTTTTAACTAAGTTAAACGTTAATGATGTTGTAAACATCCCTATCGCGCATCATGATGGAAACTATTATATTGAAGAAGATGGTCGTAAAGAACTTTATGATAAGGAACAAGTTTTACTTCATTATACCGATGTAAATGGAAATATTTCTAATCCTAATGGTTCTGTTGATGCAATTGCAGGTGTGTGCAATAAAGAAAAAAATATTTTTGGACTTATGCCTCACCCTGAACGTGCAATGGAATCAATCCTTGATTCAGATGATGGCATTAAAATGTTAGAAGGGTTTTTTGCGTAAATGCGCTTTTTCCTTCTTTTTCTTGTCTCTTTCACACTTGCTTATGCGGATTTACAATCCCTACTTAGTCCTACTGGTTTTGCTAAAATAGACGAGAACCAAACTTTTCAAGAAGCCCAAGAAGCCCATGAAGAAATTTCTGAAGAAGATTTATTCCAAAATATTGAAGAAAAACCTGATATAGAGGCTAAACTTTTATACCAATCATATTTCAACCCTCCTGAAAAACTTTTCAAAGGTCAGATCTTTACTATTACTATAAAAGCTCTTTCTGCGCAAAAAGATTATGAAAGTATGAACTATAGTTTTTCTAAGGCACGCGGTATAAAACGCCTCAATAAAGACAAAGAGCATCATATACAAGAACCTTATTTTTATGATACTTTTTATTTTCAAGTCATTGGAAGTAGCGTACGAACCCCTGATGTTAAAACAAGTTTAGTCTTTTCTGATCTTACCGATACTAGATATGAGACCCTTTTTGGAAAAAGCATCCAAACCGTAAGACTTAATCCAGAAAAAGACTTTTCCAAGGTTCTAGCAGATAAACTTAACATTTTAGACTATAAAACAAGTCAATATGACAACCAACATAACATTGTTGTCTTCTCAGCTGAAGCCACTATGGCAAACCTAAATGACTTTTCTTTACACATTGCAAATAAAGAAGGTATAGATTCTTATGAAGAGAATATGCCTTATTCTAACTTCACGTATTACGCTGTGGTATCCAAACAACTCAATGAATTAAAATTTTCTTATTTCAACCTTAAGACCAGACATTTTAAAGATGTCGTTATTCCTATCATTGTTAGTAATGACAGGGTGAGCACACAAACAGACCTTGCTCCAACTCAAAATACACATGCCTTTAAAAAGATGCTTCTTGCAGGGGCAGTATCTATTTTTGGACTGCTACTATTTATTCTAAGACGAAATAAATTTTATCTTATAATCTTCATTCTTCCCTTGTTTTTTATTGCTAAACTAGCCGTACCAATCAAGCACGTGTGTATTAAAGAAGATTCAAATATTTATCTTTTGCCTATGAAGGGTGGAACTATTTTTGAAAGAGTACCTTTTAGATTTAGCACTGAAGAACTAGGATCCGTTGAAGGTTTTAAAAAAATACGAATGCAAAACAAGCAAATAGGATGGGTGAAAAATGAAAATATTTGCAAATATTAGTTTTTACTACGCAGCTACAATAATATTTCTTGCCGTCAGTTATTTAATTACATTTTTCAAACTTTTGCCTAAACCCTTTGGCATTAAAATAAGTTCAGGCATTGTAAATAAAGGACTTCTATATAAGATGAATGTCTTTGGTACAGAAGATGAACATACTCAAATGTTTATTCTAAACCACCAAAGTGGTATCGATATCCCTGTTATGGAAGGCTGTGTTAAGGCGAATCTTGCATGGGTGGCTAAACAAGAACTTTTTGATATGCCTTGGTTAGGATTAGGCGTTAAACTCCCTGATGACATTCCCCTTCAAAGAGGTAGTAAAACGGCTATTATATCTCTTATTAAAGATTGTAAAGACCGTATAGAAAAAGGACGTGTGGTTACAATATTTCCAGAAGGAACCCGCTCAAAAGATGAGCGTATTCAAGAGTTTAAGCCTGGGGCTAAAATGGTTGCAGACAAGCTGAAGCTTCGTGTCCAACCTGTAGTACTAGTGAATACAGCAAAGACCTTTGATTCAGGAAAGAGAACATTTTATCCCTTTCGAGAACTTCGCATTGTCTTTTTAGATGCCTTTGAAGCAGATAGAACGGATAAACAATGGTTAAACAACACTCAAATACAAATGCAAAAGATATATGATGAACATAGCAAGCTTATTAGCCATAGGTAGCGGTGGTTTTATCGGTGCGTCTTTACGCTACGTGATAAATAACTACATATCTCATCATTATCCCCATTCTCTGCCTTATGGAATCTTATTTGTAAACTTGTTTGGTAGTTTTATTATGGGTGTGATGTTTGCTTTATTTACCTTCACATCAATATTTTCTCATGACACACGGCTGTATACCTTTATTACAACAGGTATATTAGGTGCTTTAACCACTTATTCCACCTTCGCTTTAGATAGTTTCATCTTGTTTAATACAGGACATTACGCAGCTGCTGGTATAAATATGACTTTAAATTTATTTGGAACAGTTTTTTGTGCTGGTATTGGCTTTATGAGCATAAGTTATTTATTAAAATAATTTTTTTTGCTCATAGTTTGATATTTTTCCATTCACCCTTAGAAAACACATACCAAAACAAGCCCCCTTTGATATACGTTTCAGTAATCATAATAATATAGATCCAAAAAATATTTTGTGTAATTGTACTAACATAAATAGACGGTAGTACCCTTAAAAATATTAAAGAACCTACATTAAGTTTCAAAGTTGACCTTGTGGCCCCTGCACCTCTAAGCGCTCCACTTAAGACAAAGACAACCGCTAAAGGAATTTGAGAGAGTCCTACTAACCTTAAATATACGGAAGCTAATTCTATTGTTTGTTCATCTTGGGTAAAGTATCTGCAAAAAACTTCTGGCATAAAGATTAAAAATAGTCCTATAAAACCCATAAAACCTGCTGCTATTTGAACCACTGTTTTAGCTTCATTATAGGCCAATTCTGAATTTCTTGCACCTAAACTTTGTCCCACTAAGGCCATAGCCGCAATAGAAAATCCAAAGCCTGGCATAAAGGCTATACCTTCAATTCTTAGCCCTACTTGATATCCAGCAAGAGCCTGTGTTCCATACTTCGTTATAACCAAAACAAAGACCATAAAAGAAGCAACAGATATTAATCTTTCTATACTAGCAGGTAATCCTATTTTCAAGATACTTTTCATTATGCTCATACTAAAATAAAAATAAAACCTTAGAGCAGAAGATTCTTTACTCACTAAGATAGTATAAACCACCACATTAAAACCATAAGAAATCAAAGTAGCAATAGCCGCGCCTTCAATACCCATAGCCTCAAATCCAAAGTGACCAAAGATTAAAATGTAGTTTAACAAGACATTAATTAGGGCGGACACTATTTTAATAAATAAAGAGGCCTTCGTTTTACCTGCTGCACTCAAGGCATTAAAATATAGAGCGTCTAAAAATATAAGAGGCATACCTAAAGAAAGAGTTCCAAAATACAATTTTCCAAGGCTGGCAACCTCTTCTCCTGTACCTATCCATATATAAAACTCTTTAGCCCCAAGACTTCCTATATACATAGAAATTAAGGACAACGCTAAGGCTAGTAGAAGAAGATTAAAGAATGTTATATTTGCCTTATGAAAGCGCCCGGCTCCAATGTATCGAGAGATGACAGCATTTCCACCCACCACATATAAGTTCATAATGGCATTAAGAACCATAATAAACTGCATGCCTAATCCAACTGCAGCTAAAGAAGCCACTCCTAGTGTTCCCACCATAATAAGGTCGATTAAGATTTGCACCATATCTAAAAGATTTTTAAGTGCGGCAGGGATAGAAATGGAAAGGATTTTGGATAGGGAGCTCTTATTTTCTAATGATAAAGAGTGTTCTAATGTCTTTTGTTTATTTTTTGAAAAAAACATTAACAGCTTGCATAACACCAAAAAGTTCATCTTTTGAGCTACAAATAAGTTCTTTTCTATTGCTTGGTATTTCACCAACGGGGTCAAAGTCAAATACTAAGACATAATGTGTTATTGTAATTTTATCAGATTTCATATCTGCCCATTCTAAAGAAACTTGAGCACTGTCTCCACCAGGGACTTCCACAATAGCCGCGGGGTATAAACGCGTTACCTTCGTTAAATCGTATGTTTCATCTTTATATGTATATATCATAAACGAATTATAGCTTAAGTATTTTTAGAGGTGCCCTTTATTGAGGTTTTTATGCATCTTTCCAGAACGCATTTTCAAATAGGCTAAAAATCCAAAGCTCATACCCACAAAAATAAAGGCTGCGCCAATATAATCATCTCGCTCAATGGCCATTACTACCCAACAAATATCCGCAAAAATATAAACTACTATAGCTTGAAAAGCCAAACCTCTAAACATTAAAAAGGCACCTATATTTAAAAGAACTCCACCCAACATTGCTAAACTAAACATGATAAACCTTTCTGACATATATATAATACAATGACATCATAAAAAAGGCACTTCCAAGAAGATATAAAACAGATTGTATCTTCCAAGACGACTCAATTAAAACACCTACTAATAATGAACTCATAGCCCCTGTAAAAAGAAAAACCATATCATTATAAGCGACCACTCTTCCATAAAATTTTTTCTCTGTATGTTTTTGAATAAGGGTATACGTATACGACCATAGCGTGGTCGTGCTAAAACCCGAAACAAAAGCACCCAATAAAGACAGATAAATATTTTCAATAAAGCTGCCCCAAACAATAATACCTAATCCTTGCATTAAAAAAAGATACCCCAAACGAGAGCTATTGATCCATTTTCCTAAAAGAATAGGTCCTAATACAAGAGCTAAAGCACGAGTAGCATGTATAAGGCCTAAGGTTAAAGGAATGGCCAAGTATTCACTATATAAATGTTTTGCCATAAGCGTGACTAAAGCGTCAAAAACGGTAAAGCCAACACTTGCATGAATGATAATTAAATGTAAAACCTTTTTATTACTTCTAATATACACGAGACCTTCTTTAAAGGTTTTTACAAAACTTTCTTGTGCTTTTTCAAATTCAATATGAAGGTCCAGTTTATATAACAAAGAAAAGGCAAGGATAAAAAGAAAGCCGTCTACTATAAAAGCAATAGACACCCCTAATTTATACACTAGAAATCCACTCATAGCCATGCCTAGAGTATACGACAACGACCAAATAATAGAATGAATTTCATTAGCATATTGTAAGGATTTGCCTTCTAAAATTTTCGGTAAAAGTGACATTTCAATGGTAAAATAAAAACTTGCGGACCCCATTCGTATAAACACTAAGACAAACAATAACCATAATAAAGCAGATGATGTTACTAAAAGTAAACAAAAGGTTGAAATGATTTCTAATACTACCAAAGAGAGCATAAGTTTTTTTGGAGAAATTTTATCTATAAGCACACCCGATATAGGGGCTTGAAGAACTCCCGGTAAAAAATGAAAAGAAGCCACAAGGGCTATAGTAAAGGCGGAAACATCCAGTTGCACTAAAAGTGTATAAATGGCTACATTAGAAAACCATGCTCCAAAATACGCAATCAATTGAATAAGGCTTAAACGTCGTAAAATAGGTTCTTTTTTTAAAAGTTTGATATATTCATCCATAAGAAATTGTAGCAGTATATTCTTTATATAAAAAATAAATTTAATACTTTTTATTATCTGCCGATATTACTGATATAGACTTCAATCAAAAGGACTTGATATGGAAATTACTAATACTATAAATAAGCAACAAGCCGCTAATGTCCCTACATCTCAAGGTGCTAGTGTAGATGCACCTAAACAAGAGGTCAAAACTCAAGTTGAACGCGTCAATGATGTACAAGCACAAAAGCCCCTACAAGAGCCAGAAGTAAGAGATCTTATAGATACTTTAAATAAGTCGCTTAATCCCTTTAATACTTCTATTAAATTTGGTTTTGATAACAGTAGTGACGTATTTTTTGTTTCTGTAATTGATAGTAATACAAACGATACAATACGGCGTTTTCCAGCAGAGCATGCAGCTACCTTAGTGGGTAAAATGAATGAGATCGTTGGAATTATATTTGATGAAAAAGGATAATCACCTTTAAATTCAAATATTTTGCATTCAAGTCCCCTCTCGCCTTTATCACTTCAACTCCTTATCAACTCCTTTACGCTAAAATCCCGTATTATCTCCTCAAAAGAAGGACCTTTATTATGAAAAAAGAAGTCAAAAAAGTTGTTTTAGCCTATTCCGGCGGTTTAGATACTAGTGTAATATTAAAATGGTTACAAGATGAATATAAATGTGAAGTCGTTACCTTTACTGCTGATTTAGGTCAGGGGGAAGAGTTAGAACCGGCTCGTCTAAAAGCGCTTGAGCTTGGTATTAAACCTGAAAATATTTTTATAGATGATTTAAAAGAAGAATTTGTAAAAGATTATGTGTATCCAATGTTTAGAGCCAACGCTATTTATGAAGGTGAATATCTTTTGGGAACCTCTGTTGCTCGTCCTTTAATTGCAAAACGTCAAGCAGAAATTGCAAAATTAACAGGTGCGGATGGTGTATCCCATGGTGCCACGGGCAAGGGAAATGACCAAGTCCGTTTTGAAATGGGTTATCTAGCTCAAGACTCAACACTTACTATCATCGCGCCATGGAGAGAATGGGATTTAAATTCTCGTGAAAAACTTTTAGCCTACGCAAAAGAGCATGGTATCAGTATTGATAAAAAGCATTTAGATGCGGATGGAAATCCATCAGTTAGTCCTTATTCAATGGACGCGAACTTACTTCATATTTCTTATGAAGGACTTCACTTAGAAGACCCTAATGCAGAACCAGAAGAATCTATGTGGTTATGGACAAAATCTCCTGAAAATGCTCCGGACAAGGCTCAATATATTGAGATTGGATATGCTCATGGAGACCCTATAAGCTTAGATGGAAAAGAACTTTCACCTGCAACAATGTTAAAAACACTTAATGAGATAGGTGGAGAACATGGTATTGGTAGAATTGACATTGTCGAAAACCGTTTTGTTGGGATGAAGGCACGTGGATGTTATGAAACTCCTGGTGGGACTATCATGCTAAAGGCACACAGAGCTATTGAGTCTATCACTTTAGATAGAGAAGCAGCGCACCTTAAAGATGAGTTGATGCCTAAATATGCCAAACTTGTTTATAATGGTTTTTGGTTTGCACCTGAACGTGAAATGCTACAAGCTGCTATTGATAAGTCTCAAGAGTTTGTAAATGGTGTGGTTCGTCTTAAACTGTATAAGGGAAATGTCATGGTTGTTGGACGTAAATCAGAAGATTCACTCTTTAATGAAGAATATTCTACCTTTGAAGAAGATGAAGTATATAATCAAAAAGACGCCGAAGGTTTTATCAAACTTAATGCCCTTCGTTTTATTATTGCAGGTAAGGCACGTAAATAAGAATTGGACTTTTTGTCTAAAAGCCCTTCATTTAAAATCTTTCTTTCTTAAAGGTACTTAAATTCTAGTGCCCTTTCTCATTTTCTTGACGATTTTTTAACAAAGACCTTGTATCATTACATATTATAATTTATATAAGGTTTCCCATATGAGTGAAGAAATGAAAAAAGTTGATCCACAGTCCCCCGAATTTAAAATAGAATTAGAAAAAACCATTCGATTTACAGATAAAGTTATTTCACAATTTGGTTATGCCTATAACCCCGATATGCTTATAAATGAGGGTATACAAATGGGTTTAACTAGAAATAAACTTATTTATGACAAGCGGTATTGCCCATGTTTCTTTGTTACAGGGGACAAGGAAGAAGATAGAATCTGCCCTTGTAAGCCTGCTATTGAACATGAGATACCTAATGATGGTGTATGTCATTGTCAAATTTTTTGTACCCCTGAGTATGCAGCACAAAAAACTGAAAAAGACTCCCTTGAAGCCGTGACCCATGAGCATTCTCGTGGACTTACTAAAGAAGAATGTGAACAACTCCTTTCTCAAACTGATGTTGATACCGATGAGCTAACTTCTTTACTTGAAGCACGTGAGTTAGGAATGATAGACTTTAGTTTGGTAGATGTCAGAGAATGGATGGAACATCAAGGTGCCCATATCACAGGAACAGATGCCTTAGTACCTACTACAAGTTTTTACAAATCTTTAGACGAAGCGAAACTCGATACAAATAAAAGTGTTATTGTATATTGTCATGTAGGAAGTAGAAGTGCTCATTGTCAAAGAATTTTATCAGAAAATTCGCAGTTTAAATCTGTTGCAAACTTGATTCATGGAATCTCTGGCTACAGAGGCAAAATTACACGATAATTGAGTTCTAAGGGCTTTTCTGCTAATATCATTTTAAATAACTAATTAAAGTGAACAGATGAAAGTATTATTAATTAAAGATGTAAAAGGCCTAGGGAAAACAGGCGAGATTAAAGACGTAAAAGATGGATATGGACAAAATTTCTTAATCGGAAAAGGGTTTGCAAGAGCAGCAACTAATGCTGTCATCAATCAGCATAACTCAAGCGAAAAGAAAAAGGCTGAAAATGAAGCCTTAGAATTAACCCGTTTAAAAGAGGTGAAAGAACAACTTACAAAGCTCACCACTACTATTTCAAAAAAGGTGGGGGACAATGGTCATTTATTTGGCTCCGTCACTAAGGATGAGATTGCTCACTGCGTACAAGAACAGCATAATATCGTTATCGATAAAAAGCATATTGTTCATAAACTTTCAATGAAAGAAGTGGGTGAATATGAGATTGACCTTAAATTAGGTCATGGTCTACATGCAATGATGAAGATTAATATTACTGCTCAATAAGGACGCTAATGTTTGACGCAACAACCATACTTGCCTATAAGGGTGAAAATAAGGCCGTTATCGGAGGGGATGGACAGGTTAGCTTTGGTGATACTGTACTGAAAAATAATGCGACAAAGATTCGCACCCTCTATAAGGGTGAGGTTTTAGCTGGATTTGCAGGGTCCACCGCAGATGCCTTTAATCTTTTTGATATGTTTGAAGAATTTTTGGCTAACCGTAAAGGTGATTTGCTTAAGGCCGTTATAGATTTTTCAAAGGCATGGAGAAAAGACAAACTACTTCGCCGCCTTGAAGCAATGATGATAGTATTAAATAAAGAACATATTTTTATCCTCACGGGAACAGGTGATGTAGTAGAGCCAGAAGATGGGCAAATTGCTTCTATTGGCTCCGGTGGAAACTTTGCCATTTCAGCAGCACGCGCTTTAAAACGTCACGCTAATATGGATGAAGAGTCTCTTGTTAAAGAGTCTTTACAAATTGCTTCTGAATTGTGTATTTATACAAATAATAATATCAAACTTCTTTCTTTGGACAAATAAATTATGAATATGACACCTAAACAAACCGTATCCTACTTAGATGAGTATGTAATCGGTCAAGATAATGCTAAAAAAACCATTGCTATTGCCCTTCGAACACGTTACAGACGTATGCAACTAGATGAGGCAATGCAAGATGAAGTTATGCCTAAAAATATTTTGATGATAGGCTCAACAGGGGTAGGAAAAACTGAAATAGCCCGCCGTTTAGCTAAACTGATGAGCCTGCCTTTTATTAAGGTAGAAGCATCCAAATATACAGAAGTTGGTTTTGTTGGCCGAGATGTTGAGTCTATGGTACGAGACTTAGTTATGACTTCAATTGGTATAGTAAAAAAAGAGCATCAAGAACAAAACATTGAACAAATTGGAAACTATGTGCTTGATAAGATAGTTGACAAACTCCTGCCCCCTCTTCCTTTAATGGCAAGTGCTGAAAAAAAAGAAGAATATAAAAGTTCAAGAGAAAGAATGAAAGAAAAGGTTCTAAAGGGGGATATGGATGACAAAAGAATTGAAATCCAACTGCCTAAAAACAGTGTAGATTTTAATGACACAAATATACCTCCTGAAATGGCAAAAATACAAGAATCTTTTTCTCAAATGTTTTCAGGTCTCAATAAAGAAGAGTTAAAAAAAGAGGTTAGTGTTTTTGATGCTAAACATATACTCAGAGTTGAGGCAAATGAAAAACTATTAGATATGAATGCGGTACAGAGCCAAGCACTTAAACGCGCTGAAGAAGGTGGTATCATTTTCTTAGATGAAATTGATAAAATTGCAGTAGGTGCCAAAAATGATGGCAGGTCAGACCCAAGTAAAGAAGGGGTTCAAAGAGACTTACTTCCCATTGTTGAAGGGTCAAATGTCAGTACAAAGTTTGGTCAAATAAAAACAGACCATATTCTTTTTATTGCAGCAGGCGCCTTTCATGTGAGTAAACCATCTGATTTAATTCCTGAACTTCAGGGACGTTTTCCTTTAAGAGTTGAATTAGATTCAATGACAGAAGAAGTATTATATAAAATTTTAACACAAACTAAAAATTCTTTGCTTCGTCAATATGAGGCACTCTTAAAGGTTGAAAATATCACATTGACCTTTCACGACGACGCAATAAGATCCTTGGCTAAACTGTCCCACACCGCTAATGAAAAAACCGAAGATATTGGCGCACGTCGTCTTCATACGGTTATAGAAAAAGTTATTGAAGATATCTCCTATGAAGCAGATGAGCGCTCAGGGGAGAGTATTGAGATTACTAAAGAATTAGTACACAAAAAGCTAGATATGTTGATTGAAGATGAAGACATAGCTAGATATATATTATAAAAAGAGTTCACATGGCTGAAATAAAAAACACACATAACAATAATAATGAAGAAATTCGCTCCGGTTTTGTCGCGGTAGTTGGTAGACCTAACGCAGGTAAAAGTACACTAATGAATGCCCTTCTTGGTGAAAAGATATCTATGGTATCTCAAAAGGCTAATGCCACTCGTAAACGCATTAACGCCATTGTTATGCACAAAGAAAACCAACTTATTTTTATAGATACCCCCGGTTTACATGAAAAAGAAAAAATGCTTAATCAGTTTATGATGAAAGAAGCATTAAAAGCTATTGGAGACTGTGATGTTATTTTATTTATGGCGCCCGTTACTGATTCAACTGAAGAATATGAAAAGTTTTTAACACTGACTAAAAAACCACATATAATATTACTTAGTAAGATTGACCATGTCTCAAATGAAAAAATTCTTTTAAAAATCCAAGAATATCAAGGCTACCAAGATAAGTTTTTAGCCATTATTCCTGTCTCTGTTTCTAAAGGGGGCATTGGATTTGAGTCCCTTCTAGATGAAACAGTTAAACACCTTCCTATCTCTCCATATTTGTATAACCCAGACGATCTTACCACTGAAATGTTACGTGATATATATAAAGAATTTATTAGAGAAGCAATCTTTGACAATATCTCTGATGAAATCCCTTATGAGACCGATGTTCTTATAGACAAGGTAGAAGAAGGAAAGACCTTAGAAAAAATCCGCGCTACTATTATTGTTGAAAAACAGACTCAAAAAGGAATTATTATTGGAAAAGGCGGTTCTGCAATTAAGCGTATTGGTAGAGATTCTCGTCTTCAAATTGAAAATCTAATTGGTAAAAAAGTCTTTTTAGACCTCTTTGTTTCTGTAAAAAAAGGCTGGACTAATGATAAAAAATCTCTTGAAGATATAGGCTATAAATTTTAATGAGAATTATCTTTTTTCTACTTATTTCTTTACAGATGTATGCCTCACAAAACCTCATTGATATCTATCAAAAAGAAGGAAGTGCTGGTATCAGTAAAATCTTTGATGACGTCTTAGCCACTAAAGACTATTGGGACAACAAACTAGCCGATCAAAATACAAGTTTTGGCTATTTTGAAAGTATTAACCATCTACTTACTTGTAATAAAGAAACTTCAAGCCTAAAACTCTATAGTAAAGAATTTAATAATAGTTTTATCTTAGAAAAAAACTTTTCTGCCTTTATTGGTGAGAAACAAGGTGATAAACAAAGAGAAGGTGATTTAAAGACACCTATAGGTGTGTATAGACTTTTACAAAAACTTGATAATGTTGATTCTTTTTATGGTCCCCTTGCCTTTGTTACATCGTATCCTAATACATTAGACAAGGCAAAAGGTAAAAATGGTTCAGGAATTTGGGTTCATGGACTACCCTTAAATCAAAGTAGAGACGATTTTACTAAAGGCTGTATTGCCATAGACAATAGTGACTTAAAATACATCGAAGCTGAAATAGACTTTCGTAAGGCGCTTATCTACATAGACCAAGATAGGTATCCTGAGATAAAAAAAGACACACTTGCCTTACTTTTAAGTGATTTATATACATGGAAACAAGCCTGGAAAGAAAATGATTTTCAAAGCTATCTAAATTTTTATGATAGTGATTTTAAACATAAAAATGGGCTTAACTTTAAAAGATATAAACGGTATAAGCAAAGAATATTTAATAAAAACGAATCAAAACAAATTTTATTTACCAATATAAACATCATTCCTTACCCAATGACTGAGTTAAAAGAAGCTTATCTAATTTTATTTTACGAAGAATATAATTCTAAGAGCTACACCTTTAAAGGGAAAAAAGAACTCTATGTATACCTAAAAGATGGGCACTTTAGTATTTTGTCCGAGCAATAAATGAGAATATTTACTTTATCGCTACTACTAACGTCCATTTTATTTTCTTTTGATAATTTTGATTTTTATAAAAAAGAAGGAAATGTTAGTGGAGCAACACTTTTAATATTTGGTGGTATTCATGGAAATGAACCAGGAGGCTATTTTGCTGCTTCTATTTTAGCCCAACATTATACGATTACTAAGGGAAATTTATGGATAGTACCCAATACTAATAAAGACAGTATCTTACATTATAAACGTAGTTTACATGGGGATATGAATAGAAAATTTTCTAATATATCAAACAGTGATAAAGACTTAGATACCATAAAAGAGATTAAAGAGCTCATTACATCACAAGAGGTTGATCTTGTTTTAAACTTACATGATGGGCATGGATTTTTTAGACAAAAGTACCAAAACACTATTTTCAATCCGGGAGCATGGGGTCAAACCTGTGTGATTGATCAGATTAAACTTGATAATAACCATAGCTTTGCAGATTTAGGCTGTATTGCACAAAAAGTAAGTGACAAACTTAATCAACATCTCTTACAAGAACATCATGGCTTTAACGTAAGAAATACAAAAACTAAAAAGAAAAACAATGAGATGAAACACTCTCTTACCTATTTTGCTATTAACCATAACAAGCCTTCCTTTGCCATAGAAACAAGTAAAGAGCTTCGTACGACATCACAAAAAGTGTATTATCAACTTCGCGCCATTGAAGCATTTATGCAAATAATGGGCATACAGTATAAACGAGATTTCGAATTAGACTCTAAAAATGTCAAAGATATCACAAAAAGCCGTGGAAAAATCGCAATTAACAACAATATATCCCTGAATTTGGGTAATTTAAGAAAAATTTTAAGATATATTCCGCTACAATCGAATAAGAACCGATTATACTTCTCGCACCCCTTGGGCAGAGCGGTTGAAGCTGATGGTTTTATTGACATATATATTGGACATAAAAAAATATCGCGTTTTAAAAAGGCAATTTTCCCTCTTTTAGAATGTGGCAATAACTTCGAGGCTATAATAGATGGAAATAAAAAATCCATTCATTTACCTTCAGAAGTTAGAATTATAGACGATATAGTATTTAATGCACCGCAGGGGCATCGTTTAAACGTTATCGGTTATACAGATGTACGGTACAAAAATGAATTGGGAATAAAAATTGCTAAGTCATCCTTGATAAAACGTTTTTCAGTTGATACTGAGGGACAAAGGTTCAGGGCAGAATTTTACAAAGGGGATACCTTTTGTGGAATGGTAATTTTAAATTATGTAGCTAGGAATAATGAATGAAACAGAAGCAAGCCTTCTCCAGTACAATATCTACAAATCCTTATAATACTTCTTTTTATACAGGAACAACAACGCAGATAAAAGTAGCTGATAAAGCACACTACCTTAAAGATCAATACTCAGTTTCTTATCTTAATACTCAAGACTTTATAACAACTGTTGTAGCTGTGAGTCGAAGTATTCCAGATGAAGATCTTGTTGACGCTATTGAAAACAAGGTTTATGAGGAACTTGGTCTTGATATGGCCATTGAATA
>NZ_JAEMVE010000168.1 GCF_029216045.1 Sulfurimonas sp. MAG313
TATTGAACCTCTTTTTTTGTAAAGGGCTTTAGCCTCGGGTGTTTTCATGTTTTTATTATAGTCATCTAACAGTTCTTGATGTTCCCATCTTTGGGTTTGCTTAGTTCTAGTCTTTTCCCCAAGACATTTGTTTCTTATATCACAGGCATTACAATCACTTCGTGAGCTTCTATACATATGCATTATTCTTGCGTAGGATTTATTTATGGACTTTGTTCTTGAGATAAGTTTATTGTTAGGGCAGATATACGCATCTTGTTCTTTATCGTAGAGGAACTTGTCTTTAGTGAACTTACCTTTGTTAACAAGTTCTTGTCCTGTTCTAATAGCAGGTACTAAGGTCTTAATCCCATCATCAACACATTTCTTGATTTCAGCGGCTGAATAATAGCCCTTATCAGCGAGTATTATCAAGTCAGGGTTGCTTATCACCTCTTTAGTTTGAAGTGCCATCTTGTGTAGTTCTTGTTTATCTGTTCCTTGTGAAGTTACATCTGTAGCTACAATGAACTTGAACTTATCATCGACACATATTTGAGAGTTGTATGCCATTAGGTTATGTGCGGATTTAACCATCACACTTGCCTCTGGGTCAGTTCTATTGTATTGAGTGCGGTTTATCTTTTCTAGGAACTTTTTTTCTGTTGTAAGTCGTGCTTTTTTTTAGGAATAATTCTAAGTTACGAGGGAGTTGTTTTACTAGTTTAGTTGTGTGGCTTTCTTCATCACTGTATTTTAAAGCTTTAAGGTATTCATCTATATTTATATTGACTTCTTTTAAATCTCTTTCAGTAGTCTTCTTCATGATTAAGGTGTTTTTAGAGGCGTTAGCTCTTAAGAAGGCTCCATCTAAGGCTACTAGTTCATCTCCTATTAGAGCAATTCCTTTAAGTATGAAGACGAAGTCTTTGAATACTTCTTTGAGGGCCTTCGGGTTGGTCTTTCTAAAGTCAGAGATCGTTTTATAAGTAGGTTTTAATCCTGAGGTCAACCACATCAGTTCTATATTACGTGCATTTTCACGTTCAAGGGCACGTGAGCTTCTTATCTTGTTAAGGTAACCATAGATATATATCTTTAGCAGTAACTGCGGTGAATAAGACTTCTGTCCTTCAAAGCTTGTGGAAGTGTCATCAAAGCCCATTTCTTTAAAGTCTAGTTGTTCTACATATAAGTCTATTGCTCTAACAGTATTCGTTTCATCTACATATTCATCAAGACTTGGAGGGAAAAACTGTTGTTGGTTACGGTTTATTCCTTCTTTGTATTTCTCGCTCATGATTACCTCTTTAAACCCAAAGAACTTGGGCTTTTATTAGTCGTATTATACTGTTTAAGGGGTTTAAACTTGATGAAGTTAAGTTCTATATGTTAGAATATTTCTTATTAAAGAGATGTGGGTAATATTGTAGTTATTTCACAGTCTCCGAGGAGAGAAATCTGTGACCCTAAGCCGGGTCTAAAATTCCTCACGACGACCGTTAGTGTATAGGAGAGTTAATGGAAGAAAGAAGTGCTTTTGACTTTGTAATGTATACTTTTTTAATTCTTGGAGGAACCATTGTCTCAATTAAATTAGCATTTGATAGCGAGCAAATTTTTTATTTTCTAAAGAAAAAAAATTTAGAAGAAAGAGAATGACAAAGAAGGTAAAGCTTTCACTTCAAAAACATTAGCTATAAATCTATTGTATATTATAATAGCGGTACCTACTATTATTAAATTTTGGATGCAGTATTGAAGGCCACTTCAA
>NZ_JAEMVE010000169.1 GCF_029216045.1 Sulfurimonas sp. MAG313
AGTTGAGAATAACCCTACCTAGGTCTTGCGCGATAACATTTATTTTGGGTAAAGATGTATCAAAATCGGTTTTAAAATCAGCATTAAAGGTTTTGTCTTTAGCACGAAGTCCGTGGTAAGAGAGTCTTAAATATTCATCGGCCAATTTGTTGATATCGGTTAATTCACTTATACCGCTATCCTTTCGTGAATGGTCTAACATGCCCTTTACAATATTACTCGCTCTTTTACCATGGTTGGTAATTTTGTTGAGATTTTGTTTGAGGTCGGTCATTATTTCTATTACGATCTCGTCGGAATTGTCTTTAATTTCCTCTTCTAGTTCTTCTAACATTTCTTCGCTCAATTCCGAAAAATTATTTACAAAGTTGAGTGGGTTTTGAATCTCATGAGCAATACCTGCAGTAAGTTCTCCCAAACTTGCCATTTTTTCTGATTGGATAAGCTGGGTTTGTGTAGATTTAAGTTCAGTTAAAGTATTTTCTGCTTTACTTTTAGCGGCTTCCAATTCCTTAAAATCTTCGTAACGCGTATAAGCAACCGAAAATGCTTTTGCCAGACTTTTTACTGTTGCAATTTGATTGTTTGTTAGAGAATCTTCACTACCAACATACAACATACCCTGTTTAAATGGTACCATTTGTAAAACCAATTGTTCGGGTGCTTCCAAACCTCCTTGGTATTTTTTACTGCTATTAATCTGACCTTGTTCTAACAAAGGTTGGGTAAACTCAATAAACTGTTCTTTGTTCCATTTTTCTATATAAACCTTTTGTTTTTGCCAGTGACTTACTGCACCTATTACTAAGGGCATACTATCGAATTCCAGTTCGAGAGCGGCTAGAGACTCCCCGGAAGGTGTTGATAAATAGGCATGTACCTTTTTAATTTCTTGGTCGATGATAAAAACGCCACATCTAAAAAACGGAACACCCAATGTGTTAAGTTCTTTCCACACCAGTGGTGTAATTCTATTCAAATCATCTGCAGTTTGCATAGACGCAATCTCAGCCCGAACCCTATCCAACGAAGATTCTTTTATAGCTGCCAATTCACGTGCTTCTGCTTTATGTAATTCAAAATAACGGCGATAAGTTAAGCCCATTACGGTATTGAACTTTCTTAAAATACGAAGGGTATCTTCCGATAATTTTTTATTGGTAATGCAGTACAAAGCGCCCTCAGGGAAATAAAAACTATAGCCAAAGTGACTCTTTTCTAACTGTAATTTAGGAATGGAAACCTGTTTGTTAATCAATTTATAATATCTTTTTACTGCATCACCTTTCATTTCATATTCAACTTCTTTTTGTAATTTCCAATGTTTAAATACTTCTTCCAAAAATTCATGCCCGGTTAATATAAAATTTCCAAATACAGCTACTGCTTTATTATTATTTGTATGACTATAAGAATAGATTTCGGCTGTTTTATCCTCATTAATTTTTATAACGCCACATCTGATAAATGAAATTTCTAATTGTTGAAATTCTTGAAAAAGTTGATTGGCAGTAATAACCAGATCTTTAGAGTTATGCATCGCCATGGCTTTACTTCTTACACGCTCTAACGAAGTTTCAATTTGAGCTTCTCTTGCCTGGACTTCTGCTTTTTGCAAGTCGAGAAATCGGATATAAGCCTGTTCAAAAACCCGAACAAAACGCTTTAATATATCTATTTGATCCTCGGTTAATGATTTTCCTGTATGACAAGGAATTAGAATAGAAGTATATTTTTCAATGGCAACAAAATATCTGTAATCTTTGCTTTCCAAAACAACTTTCTTTCTTTCTTCGGGTAAGGATTTGAAATCAGAATGTTTAAAAGCCCAGCGAAACCAGATATTCTTTACTTTATGTGTAAATCTTTTTGTAAAATATTCCACACCACTTTCTATTGCATCCCATAACGATTTATCAAGTACATGTCCCATATATGGTGCATTAAATCGTAAAGCTGAATCATATAGTTCCGGTGAAGCCAGCCACATATCGCTATTTCTTGATCCATCTAAAGAATGTATCATAATAACGGCCTCATTGTCTATAGTTGCTTCCAGTTCTTGCAGTTTATTAAGTAAAATATTAGCAACTTCACCTACTTCATCACTTTTATGCATGGCTAAAGAACGCGACCGTACAGTTTCGAGTGCGGCTTCAATCTGTGCCTCCCTAACCTGTGCTTCTGCTTTTTGCAGATCTAAAAAGCGGGTATAGGTTTGTTCGAAAACAGCAGTAAATCTTTTCAATACCTGCATGGTATATTCAGGTATTGGTTTTGAGGTAAAAGCAAAAAGAACACCTTCTGAAAAAATAAAACTATTGTGATAAACTTCGTTCGATAAAGATGCTATATCTGTTTTAAAAGTATACGCTTTAGCATTATTAAGAGCATCAAAATAGCTTACTAATTCTTTACCTTTAAGCTTATAAAAAAATCTTTCTTTTTTAGCTTTCCAGGTTTTTTTTAATCCCATCAGCAGAGGGTGCAAATTCATATTTAAGGAACCATAATCTATTCCAACCTTGTTATTTTTATCAAATGAGGCCGTCCAAAGCTCCATTTCTTCTGATTTAGACAAGATTCCAATACCACATCTTATAGATGTATCATCATTTTGTTTGAGTATTTCTTCAAACAAAGTTCTAACAGCATCTTTTACATCCTGGCTATTATGCATTGCCATGGTTTTACTTCTAACCCGTTCTAAAGCTGCTTCAATTTGTGCTTCCCTGGCTTGATTTTCAGCTTTTTGCAGATCGAGGAAACTGGTATATGCCTGCTCAAAAACTTTGGCAAATCTGCTAAAAATTGCATTTTTACTTTTGGTAAAAGGCCGCGCCTGATAGTTGCCAACATAAAGATTTATGCTATTTAAGATAAAAGTGGATCTTGCGAAACCGGGACTATTTAATATATAAGTCTTAATTTTTTTAGGGAAATGTTTAAGATCACTATGTTTTAACATGTGCTCAACCCATTGTCTGTTTTCTTTTTTCGATAATATGTCAGTAAAAAATTTTATTCCTTTTTTTTGTGCTTTTAAAACTCGGCTTGGTGCCGGGTTATCTATAAAAGGAATCTCAACCTGAAGAGGTTTTGGTTGACCGGGAGAAGCAAGCCAAAATTTAAAATCACCTTGTTGGTTATTGGTACCAAAACTTATAGAATCAAAAATTAGATTTAGTTGTGTGAATTGCTCCGAAATTATACCAATTACGTCTAACAATTCCTCACTTTTATGCATGGCCATACTTCTGGAACGCACGCGTTCTAAAGCAGCTTCAATTTGAGCTTCTCTGGCTTGATTTTCCG
>NZ_JAEMVE010000170.1 GCF_029216045.1 Sulfurimonas sp. MAG313
ATTATCATTAATAATCGCGGGAAAAGGCTTGGTTCTAATCACATGTTCAGGAGTTAGGGGACCATTTTTAAAAATATCTTCTAGGTTCGTAAAGTTTGAAAATTCCGCAGATTGTATGGATGAGCCAAACTTCATAACGATTTCACAGCCTCTAAGTTTTTGAACTTCAGATTTTAGTTCTTTAGTAAACGATTCATCTAATTTGCAAAAATGTTTTGAGAAATTTAGAACCTTTGCTTGAGCATTTTCTTGTAAATAATGCTCCGCCTTGTCTACAATTTTAATCATCTTAACATAAGCACTTTTAGCATCATCATCAAAAGAGAAAACACCATGATTTAATAAAATAATACCGTCTAAATTTTTCCAGTCAACCTCTTTAGTTTGCTCAAAAATTTCTTTCGCAAGTAAAAAGCCAGGCATTACATAATCAATAAAGAGCATATTAGGTCCATAAAGCTCTTTTAATCGTTCTTTTCCTTGTGGAGTATTAGAAATACTCACCACCGCATCAGCGTGAGTATGATCTACAAACTTAAAAGGGATGATAGCGTGAAGTATAGCTTCAATTGAAGGGTTAGGAGAGTTCTTGTCTTCAAGAGCGTCTCTTTGTTGTGATACCATGTCCGTATCTGATAAAAAATCCAATTTCGCCATATTAATAAGTGTTTCTAAGTCAACCCCAGGAAACCCAGCCTCTTCGATAGTATCTAGATTCCAACCACTTCCTTTAACATAAAGTTTGTCCTTTATTTTTACAGAAGTGTTTCCACCACCATGTAAAACTAAGTCCATGTCTTTACCTAAAAGTTGAGAAGTATATACTCTCATAGCTAAGTCTGTTGTACATTTTCTCGCATAATTATCGCTAAAAGTTGATTTCATTAAAATTTCCTATTTATAATGAACGAATAGTAGCATATTTTAAAGAGGATACGTATGAAGCAAGGACTTATGCATGAAGTCTAGTAAACTAGAATTTCAAAGTATGCAAAAATAGCAATTGAGGAAGAGACAAACGTTTCAATACATCGTATACTATACTTATCAAAAGATAGGAGGACGAGATGAATTCACAAATACAAAAAGTTACTTATTTTATAGAAAATCATTTAGATAATGAACTTGATGTAGTAACATTGGCTAAAGTTGCAGGATATTCTCATTTTCACTTTTGTAGAATATTTAAGATACACATAGGAGAGTCGGCGATATCGTATGCTACAAGGCTAAAACTTGAACGAGCAGCATCTCAATTAATGAGTGAAAATAAAAGTATCATCGAAGTGGCCCTTCATGCTGGGTACCAAACTCCAACAGGATTTTTAAGAGCATTTAAAACACGTTTTGGAACGACTCCAACAGCCTATAAAAGAAGTACTATTTTACTGCTCAATCAATATAAGGACATAAAAATTAATACCGCCCAAATAGTTGAACGTGAGTGCGTTGATGTAGTATTTGTGAGAGAATTAGGTGAGTATCAAAAGAGTTCAGATAATGCATGGAAAAAGTTAACTGCTCAAATGAATGCTTTAGAAAAAAAATTAAATATACAGCCACCAAAAAGAAAAATGGAACTAGGTATGGGAAATTGCGAAGCATTAGGAATTTGCCATGATGACCCTAAAATAACAAATGAAGAAAACATCCGTTACGATGCAGCGCTAGCGTGGGAAAAAGAAGATGTAGCTGAATTAGTTAATTATGGATTTGACACTAAGACAATAGCTGGAGGCAAGTATGCTAAAGTTTTTTATAAGGGTGTATCACAAGGCGAAGATGCCTGGTATGGACTCTACGCTTGGATAGAGAAAAATGAATATACCTGTAGAGATGAGCCATCCTTTGAAAAGTATCTTAATGGTACCACGGAAACAGACTTGGAAAAGTTTGAAGTAGAAATTTATGTGCCTATAGTCTAAAGTTTATTCTTAGATTAGTGTATCTTGAACACTCCTGAATTTTATATTTATGTCCTCCTTTTTTATGAGCTGATTTAAGAAAAATAAAGCCAAGTTCCACTAAAGCACAAACAAGAGAAAGAAGCAAAGTCAACCAAGTTCACGTAAGAACTAGAAAGGACTTAGGAACGTAGTTGCATAACAATTACGTGGAACGCGATCTGTGACCCTTAGCGAATCACAGATCGCTCACGACGAACGTTAGAAGAAAAATAGGGAAATATAATGTGCACTACATTCATATTAAAAAATAGAAATCATCTTGCTCTAGCTCAAGGGTATGATTTTTACTATGGGCATGGACTTATTATTACAAATAAGAGGGGGATAAAAAAGGTAGCTCTTTGTGAATTACTCACAAAATACAATCTTTATGATGAGGCTCTGAAAACCCCTAGATGGACCTCAAAATATGGAAGCATTACATTTAATCAATTTGCCAGAGAAATCCCGACATGTGGTATTAATGAGAAAGGCCTAGCTATTGTCTCAATGTGGCACGACA
>NZ_JAEMVE010000171.1 GCF_029216045.1 Sulfurimonas sp. MAG313
GAAGTGTTTTAATCGCACAAAATAATGACATCTAAAAAATGTTAAACACAAGGAGTTATGATGAATGAAACATATCTTATGATTGGTAGTATAGTTGCATGTATAATCTTAGTTGCTTCTGCAGTTGATTTATATCAAGTGACTCATACAGAATAAAAATGAGTAATTAATCCCAATGAGGGGTTAATATCTCGTCTTTCAAATACTTTTAAAATCCCTTCAAGCTAAAAATCTTTATACATTAAGGACAAATGATTTCAGCGACCTGCTAGTCACTAGCAGGGTTTTTTTTCTGTTTCAACAATTTCTTATATTCTTTTTCGAACTTTTTTCTACGCCCATAAGGAAGTCTTTCTATAAAAAGTTTTCCATCTAGATGGTCTATCTCATGTTGAATAGCAACGGATAAGAGTCCTTCTGCTTGAATAGATATCTTCTTTCCATGACGATCTTGGAAGTCTAAGGTCAAGCTTTCATATCGTTCAATATCTTCATAAAAACTAGGAACAGAAAGACACCCTTCTTGGTACACTATCGTGCCTTGCTCATTACTAATTTTAGGATTAATGATTTCAAGTAAGTCATCTTTATTTTGCTCACCTTCTTCATCAGGAATACACAAAAGCATAATACGTTCGGCCTTAGCTACTTGGATAGCGGCGAGACCAATACCATTACTTTGCATCATGGTCTCATACATATTGTCTAAAAATGTATGTAAATCCGCATTAAATGACTCAACCGGTTTGGATATAAGTTTTAATTTTTTATCGGGGTATACTACTACGGGGAGCTTCATCTTTTATTTGTCTACTTCTTATTTAGTTTCTTCATCTTTAGTACATATGCAATAGTCTTGGGTGTCATTTTGATATGCTTGCTCCATTGCACTTAAACCACATACTAGGGTTTCTTCAACAGAACGTTCAGCACTTATATTTGCAATACCAATAGATATCTTGAGCTGTATCTCTTTTTCGGCCAAGAAAAAGTTACTTGATGATACCAGCTCACATAATCGTTCACTCGCCCGTTTTGCATTAGCTGTGTCAGTATGTTTTAAAATCATAACAAACACGCCATCTCCATAATGGGCAACAACATCACTACGACGAGATGTCTTCATAAGAAGTCGTGCAATAGTACGTGTCATAAGCAAAAGTGCCTTTTGATTGCTTATACTATCGTCAATTTCCTTTGAAAGCTCTATAGTTATTAAAGAAGAGGTGTGTTTAAACTCTTCTATAAGGTTTTTTTCTTGTTCAAGTTTGTTTAATAAGTACCGTTTATTATAAATACCAAATTGATTGTCATAAATGGTTTCATTCTCCACATTTTTGACGATGCTTGCGGTGTCTTGATACAAGGTTTTCATATGATCCACTTGTTTTTTTAAAATATTATTGAGTTTACCAATATCTTGATCAAGAGAAGATATCGTTGATAAAACAGCTACATTATTCGGGTTATTCCCTAAATCAGCTCTACGTTTAACTAATATTTTTTCCATTAAGGCCGTATTTTTATAAACATTAGCGGTCACTTGCAAGACAGATTTAATAGAAGTAAACCCTTGTTTAAGACTTTTTTCTAGTTCAATAGTCTTTTCATCATCATTATTATCTTCAAACTCAAGAACAGAATTAATTTGCTTTCTGAGAGTTTCAGACTTATCTTCTAATAATCTATCAAAATATAAAGTAAAATTGCTAGGGGTGGGAGGAAGATTGTCATGGATTAAACGAGAGAGCACCTCTTTTGAGTACATCTCTAAATCTGAGGTAGGCTCATTTAAGCTCGAGGCAGAGCCTGGTCCGCTATCAAAGCTTGGAACCTCAGTATCTGATGTAAGAGCAGAAATATCACGTCGTTTTCGAAGGTTTCCTGCCATTATTATCCCCTGTCTTAAATTTTTATCTAATTATTTTTTAGAATTTTTAGAAATCACTTCATCTATCATACCGTATTTTTTCGCTTCTACTGCAGACATAAAGTTATCACGTTCAGTATCGGCGGCAATAGTAGCTACTTTTTGACCTGTATTTTCAGCAAGAATAGCATTTAAATCATCTTTCATACGCTGAATTTCTTTAGCTTGAATTTGAATATCAGTTGACTGTCCTTGAGCTCCACCTGAAGGTTGGTGAATCATAATACGTGAATTAGGAAGTGAATAACGCTTTCCTTTAGCCCCTGAACTTAATAAGAAGGCCCCCATAGAAGCAGCTTGCCCTATACAAATGGTTGAAACATCTGGCTTAATGTAGTTCATCGTGTCATAAATTGACATACCTGAAGTAATAACCCCACCTGGAGAATTAATATAAAAGTAGATATCTTTTTCTGGATCTTCAGCTTCTAAGAAAAGAAGTTGCGCAACAATAGTAGACGCAACTTGATCATTTACTTCACCACTTAACATGATGATACGATCTTTTAATAGACGAGAAAAGATATCATACGATCTTTCTCCACGGCCTGTTTTTTCGATAACATAAGGAATATAACTCATTTAGAACCTTCTTGTAAAATTATAAAATTTTTATTGAATATTTGTATTGTAGCTAATCATTTTGGAAAGTACAACACCCATAAGAGTTATGGGTGTTAAAAAGAGGAAGTTTTATTTTAACTTAGCGTCGATAATCTTAGTTAAAACCTTATCTTCAACCATTGCCATTTGAATAGCTGGAAGGTAGCCTGCTTTTTTGTAGTTTTCATAAACGCCAGCAGGGTCTTGACCTGTTTGCATTGCTTCAAAGTAAATGGTTTGCATTACTTCATTTTCTTCAACTTCTACACCTTCTTTTTTAGCAAGAGCGTCAATGATAAAAGTTGCTTTTACAGACTTAGCAGCGTCGGCTCTAAATGTTTCTCTTAACTCAGTAACCTTATCTTGGTTGTCTTTAAGTTCATTAATTTCATCTTCACTCATCTCTTGAGCTTTTTTGTTTAGTGCCATATCAATTTCTTGTTCAACAACAAACTTAGGAAGATCAAAATTGAATTTTTCAACAAATGCTTCAAGCAAAGAAGGCTTTAACTCGTCATTATAAAGTTTAGACAATTCTTCTTTTTCGATTTGTTCTTTGATCTGATCTTTAAGCTTATCCATAGAAGCTTCTTCATCACCAGGCATCATTTTCTTAGCAAGAGCAGCGTCCATACGGATTTTTGCTTTTTCTTGGATAGAATTAATTTTTACCTTGAACTCAGCGTCTTTACCAGCAAGCTTTTCGCCACCATAGTTTTCAGGAAAAGTTACCTTAACAACTTTGTCATCACCCTTTTTCATACCAATTACTTGGTCTTCAAATCCAGGAATAAATTGATTAGAACCAAGAGTTAAAGAAAAATCTTCAGCCGCTCCACCTTCAAATAATTCACCATCAATAGAACCTTCAAAGTTTAAGTTAGCAGTATCACCATCAACAAGTGCTCTGTCTTCTTCAACATCAATAAACTCAGCTTGAGCTTGAGCCATTTCTTGAATACGGTCTGTAATTGCCTTAGCCCCAACCTTTGGTTTTGTAGCTTCTGGAGCGATATCTGCATAACCATCAAGATTGATTTCTGGACGAAGTGCGATAGTAACAGCCACTTCAATTTTACCGTCATTTTTATCAAATTTAGTGATTTGAGGCTCACCAATAAGAGCATCATTGTCTAAACCAAGCTCTTTAAGACCAACTTCTAATAAATCACGTAGTGCTTCTGACTCAGCGTCTTGAACTAGTTTTTCACCATATTGCTTTTTAACGGCAGTTACAGGAACCTTACCCTTACGAAAACCAGGAACATCTGTAGTTTTAGCTAATTGCTTAGCAATCTTTTCAACATTTGCGTCGATATCAGTCTGAGCTAAAGTAGCCGTAATTTCAGCATTAGCACCATCAATTTTATTTGTTTTGAATTCCATAGAATCCCTTTATATGTGTCTTGCATAGTATTTTCGAATTATACTAGGCAGAATAAATTTTCGAAATTCTATCTAAATTTTCCTTTTATTTGTATAATAGATTGATTTACGTACTGTGTACTCCATCCATATGAGAATAAAATATAAATTTTCTATTATTGCTACAAGCATCCTTTTAACTTTGAGGTACCCTTAGATAAATCACAAGATGGACTTGTTTTTTTTAAGATAAATAAGAACTTGATTCCCAAGTGGTTTGATTTTTCAAGGTAATACTAAATTGTCTAATTTCACCACGTTATGGTTTCCCATTTAGGGCAAAAGGTTATGACATGACCCCGTGCGTATGGGTAAGACCCTTATGAGTTCAGTGACTGTTTTAAATGCGCTGTTTCTTTTATAGTAAAAACATGCTAGACTAACTGTTTAAGAAATATAGAAAAGAAGAGCTATAAATTAAATACCTACCCTATGATTTTTATTTGCATATAATGAAGTTATCAGAACCATTGTTGATATTTAACTTATTGTGATAATTATATATTAAGGCTACTCGTTTTAACCATCTTTATGTTACCATTTGTCAAATAAATTAGAGCTATAAATTAAATACCTGACCCTCTATACTTTGACCCTCTATACTCTATTTTTTCCGTATAAAGCCCACGAGTTTTCCGAGGATCCCAGCTACAAATGGAAGGACAATAAGGCTGATAGTCGTGATCATACCCAGTATTGCCCATGCTCTTTGCTCAGAGCCGTCGAAAATATACGAATACCCATTCATACTTAAGTATGCACTTATAAGGTAGATGACTAAATATTTAAACTTCTTTTTATATCCCAGCCATAAGGCGATAATAGATAAAATAGATTGACCAAGATAAAAGCCAGTACCACTATCAAATGGCTCATATCTATCTGACACTAAACCAACAACACCCCAGCTTGTAGAGCCGGCTATTATTCCAACTAAAATTATAATTATCAGGTTCTTCATAAAATATAACGCTTATTTCAATGGGTGCAGGGACAAGGAAAGACTTTGTAAAAAAAGAACTTCCATGAAACCCACTTGGTTTATTTTTAAAAATCGCTAAGTTTCTGATCAAATTCATGACTTGGTTAGGAGTTTCTCCATTTGTTAAATAAATATGTCAAACCTACGGTAACAGTCATGAATACAGGAGTTAAAGGCCAATATGCCATCCATTGGATTGGTA
>NZ_JAEMVE010000172.1 GCF_029216045.1 Sulfurimonas sp. MAG313
TCTTTGATTGAATATGCCTTAGAAAAAGTTCAAGCAAGAATCAATGATAAAACCTTTAATGATAAAGGTGCTGTCTTTAATATAATGACTGAACAAAATGTGTGGGAAGGCTTTAGGGTCCAAAATGAACGATTAATTGATGTTATAGATGTCTTAAGCTAAGCTTAACTAATAAATGACTATAATTGCACGAATATAACTAATAGAAGGACGCTGATATGAAACGTACTTATCAACCCCATAACACACCTCGTAAGCGTACACACGGTTTCCGTGCACGTATGGCTACAAAAAATGGTCGTAGAATCATTAATAGACGCCGCGCTAAAGGGCGTAAGAGCTTAACTGTATAAACCATTATGAAAGATTGAAACTCCCTAAAGAGTTTCAGCTGGTTTATAAAAGAGGAAAGGCATCTCATGCTAAGTCCTCGGTACTGTTTTATCTTAAAGGTAAAGAGTATAAAAATGGCTTCACTGCCAGCAAAAAAGTCGGCAACGCGGTTTTTAGAAACCGTGCTAAGCGCAGACTTCGTGCAATATTTCAAGAACTATCCCCCAAAATGATTACCGGTACTTATATCTTTGTTGCTAAAGAATCTATTCGTAACATTAGCTATGCAAACTTAAAAAATGACATGCAAGGTGCTTTGAAAAAAGTAGGTGCTTTAAAGTGATTCGAAAATTTTTATTGGCTTTTTTAACACTTTATCAAAAGTTTTTTTCTCTTTTTGGTCATGGATCATGTAGATATTATCCTTCCTGTTCTGAATATGCACGGTGGCAGTTTGAAAAAAACTCGCTTATTAAGGCATTTTACTTTTCATTTATTCGTATTTTACGCTGTAATCAGCTTTTTGAGGGTGGAATTGACTATCCTGTAGTAAATAAACTAAGTTGTAAGAATAAAAAAGATAAACTATCGATGATAAAATATTGGTATGTTCCTAAGGGAAATGGAAGATACTATTTAATAAAAAATTTTTCTAAAGGGTTATCGTGTTAGACAAAATGAGTTCAAATCAAAGATTGATATTAGCCTTAGCTATATCGTTCGCTTTTTTCATGGGTTATACAACAATATTTCCACCAAAACAAATCTCTTCTGAGTTAAATACAAGTGTAGAAGTTAAAACACAAGGTTTACCTACAAGTAGTGTTGCTAATTCTAGTGATTCTTCTGTAGATTTAGGTCATGATACCTCTTCAACATCAGTGGGTAAAACAGATAATGTTATCTTAGCTACTTTAAGTGGTGAAAATTATGTGCTTACTATTGACACCTTAGGTCGGATCTCTCAAAAAGAGATGTTAGAAGAAAAGTTTGCAGATGAAGAGACAGGCCACGCAAAGCTTGTTGCTGATGTGGGTGCTAAACCACTATACATTCGTTTTGCAGATAAGGCGCTAAATAAAGAAGCTACAAAGACAGCATATACATCAAATATCAAAGAAGCTAACTTAGTTGATGGACATGTATCTGTTATTTTAACTCAAAAGCTTTCTTCATTAACGGTCACTAAAAATCTTACTTTTTATGCAGATGGACATTATGATGTACATATTAATTTAAGTAAAGATGAACGTTATTATGTGTACTTAGGAATGCATCCAACTTTTTCTGATAAGCAGATGATGTCGGTTGAAGGTGTTATGGTTGATACGGGTGCGGATCATCTTATTAATATTACAGAAGATGGTGACGCTTCTAATATGATTTCGTATAATGATGTAAACCTTGCATCTTCATTTTCTCAATACTTCGCGTCTATATTTTATGGACTAGATAGAGAAACAACGGTAAAAGTTGATAGAGACAGAGATGATAACCCTGTCGTATTCATGGAAGGGCTTCAAGACTTTACTTTTAATGGTTATATTGGACCAAAAGATTATAATATTCTTCATTCTATTAAGCCTGAGCTTACGAATGCTATTGAATATGGCTGGTTTACCTTTGCCGCTGCACCACTCTTTCAACTCTTAATGTTTTTACATGATTATGTTGGAAATTGGGGTTGGTCTATTGTTCTGTTAACGCTTATTATCCGTCTTCTTCTTTTTCCTTTAACCTTTAAGGGAATGATTTCTATGCAAAAACTTAAAGAAGTGTCACCTAAGGTAAAAGAACTTCAAGCTAAGCATAAGGGCGATCCACAACGCATGAATGCGGCTGTAATGGCACTTTACAAGAAAGAAGGAGCTAATCCTCTTGGGGGATGTCTACCACTTTTAATGCAAATTCCTGTGTTTTTTGCGATTTATAGGGTATTATTAAATGCTGTAGAATTAAAAGGGGCAGATTGGGTTTTTTGGATTACTGATTTAGCGCATATGGATCCGTATTTTGTACTTCCTATTTTAATGGGTGCAACTATGTATTACCAACAGCGTATTACACCAAGTAACTTTACTGATCCAATGCAAGAAAAAATATTTAGATTTTTACCAATTATATTCACATTTTTCTTTGTGACTTTCCCAGCTGGACTTGTTCTATACTGGTTAATGAATAATATTTTCTCAATAATTCAACAATTTATAGTAAATAACAAATTTAAAGCCATGAAAAAGGCTAAAGAGGACTAAAATATGGTCAAAATTCATGCGGAAACACTAGAGAGTGCATACTCTTTAGCTGCTGAGAAATTATCATGCTCTATCACACAGTTACATATAGAAGTTATTCAAACCCCGTCAAAGGGGTTCTTAGGGCTATTTAAAAAACAAGCAATTATTGTTGCAACATCAAAGACAGAAGTTAAGGTTGAATCTAAGATTGAAAACGCTCCTGTTTCAAAGCCTGTTAAAGAGCTTCAAAAAAAAGTAGAACCTGAACCTAAGCAAGAAGACGTTAAGGCTAAAACTATAAAGCCTAGTGCAAATAAACCTGCACCAAAAAAGAAAGCTAAGCCGGTTAAAGAGAAGACCTCTTCTCATAATGGTTTAATGATGCCAGCGTCTTTTGTTACGGATCAAGAAGATGATTATGATGGTTCTGAACTTTATAGTGATGATGATGATGAAGTTTATATTGGTGAAGAGACTGAAATCTGTGATAAATCACATGATGAAATCCATGAACAGTTAGCTAGTGGGATAACTCCTTCTAAGAAGACTCAGGTTGTAGATGAATTTTTCAAAGAAAACAAGATTGAAGAGCTCTGTAAACCTTCAGAAGTTGCTCATGAAATCAAAGAAAAAATTGATGGACTTTTTGAACATGCTTGTTTTGAGATTGATGAAATCAAAGTCTGTGAACATGATGATAAAACGATTTTAGTAGAGTTTACAGGAAAAGATGCTGCCTTACTTATTGGTAAAGAAGGTTACCGTTACAAGGCTCTGTCCTACATGCTTTATAATTGGATTAATGCAAAATATCAATTACAACTTCGTCTTGAGATTGCAGAGTTTTTAAAAAATCAAGAAGAGATGATTGCTAAATACCTTGAAGGTGTTTATCAAAATATTAATCGTGATGGAAAGGCGCAAACTAAGATTCTTGATGGAGTACTTGTTCAAATCGCCTTAAGAAAATTACGTTTAGCTTATCCAGATAAATATGTAGCTATTCGCTCAACTCGTGATGGTGCAAAATTTATTATTATAAACTCTTTTAATAACGATAGCAATAAATACTAAAGATGATGGACGATACTATAGCAGCCGTGGCAACAGCCCACGGCATAGGATCTATTTCTATCATACGTCTAAGTGGAGAAAAGTCCTTAGACATTGCCTTACAACTTTCTCATAAAACAAACTTTTCAGTAAGATATGCAAGTTTAAGCCCCTTATATAATCAAGATAATGAACTTATTGATGAGGCCATAGTTATTTATTTTAAAGGGCCAAACTCTTTTACTGCTGAAGATATTGTAGAGTTTCAGTGTCATGGGGGTAAAATTGTTGCGGAGCAGGTTTTAAATACAGTATTAGCCTTCGGTGCTAGGTTAGCTGAACCAGGTGAATTTTCTAAACGTGCCTTCTTAAATGGTCGTATAGACTTAACTGAGGCAGAAGCTATTGCTGCGCTCATTGAGGCTAAAAGTGAAGATGCGGCTAAGATACTTGCTAAGCAAATGAAGGGCGAGCTAAAGGGTTATATCGAAACTATTAGAGATGACTTGTTAAATATCCTCGCATATTCTGAAGTGACTATTGACTACGCCGAAGAAGACCTTCCTCAAGACTTAATTGATCAAATTTTACAACGTCTTAACACCCTGAGCTTACAATTAAGCGATACCCTTCAAGCCTCCCAAAGTAGAGCAGGGCTGATGCAAGGATTTAAGGTGGCTATTATTGGTAAGCCAAATGTTGGAAAAAGTTCTTTACTTAATGTTTTATTGCATTATAAACGCGCTATTGTTTCTGATATCGCGGGGACAACACGAGACACTATTGAAGAAGAAGTCAAGATTGGCACACATCTGATTCGTATGGTTGATACAGCGGGTATTAGAGAGGCAAATGATGAGATTGAGCGCATAGGTATACAAAGAAGTATTGAAGCGATACAAGCCTCGGATATAGTGATTGCTCTTTTTGATAATTCCCGTGAGTATGATGAAGAAGATGAGAAAATTCTTTCTTTGATTAAAGAGCACAAAGTAGAAAAATCTTTTATTATCTTAGTCAATAAAATGGACTTAGAATCAAAATTTGATAACTCAAAGATAATGGATTATTCACCCATTGAACTTTCATGTAAAGATAATGCAAGAGAATTGATTCAGGCCTTATCTTCTATTATGGATACTAAAAATGTATCGGATGAAATGATGCTTATTTCAGTACGACAAGTTAATGCAGTTAAACAAGCCCTACAAGAGATACATGAGGCAAAAATTCCTTTAGAAGAACAAGAACTTGAGATTTTTTCCTTTCATATGAATATGGCGATTAAGGATATCTCTTCGATTACAAGACCATTTGAACATTCCGAGATGCTTGATAAGATGTTTGGTAATTTTTGTCTTGGTAAATAAGGTTTAAGTATGAAAATAATAGCGATTGATTTAGGTTTAAAGCGTATTGGACTAGCCTACAGTGCTGATCCTAATTTTGTTACACCCTTAAACCCCATAGAGCGAAAAAATAGAAATCAAGCAGCTAAAGCTGTTCAAGACGTGATAAAAGAATGGTCGGCTGAGGCCCTTGTTGTAGGTATTCCTATGGGAGGAAGTTCAGAAGAAGAGATGCGACGCCGTGTTGCGCACTTTATGAACCTTGTAGACTTTGATGGAGAAGTGTATCTTCAAGATGAGTCTCACTCTTCGCTTGAGGCAGAAGAATCTATGAAGGGCAAGATGAAACAAAAAAAAGATGGACGTATTGATTCATTAGCTGCTAAGATTATTTTAGAACGATGGATTTTTTCACAAAAACTTTAA
>NZ_JAEMVE010000173.1 GCF_029216045.1 Sulfurimonas sp. MAG313
GTTTCATGAAATTTCTGAAATTCAACAAGAAATTTTACAGATGGTAGCCGATGGTAGAAGCAAAGAAAGTATTTTTACAAGTTTATGCAAGTTAAGTGAATCTTTACTTCCAAATTCTGTTGCTTCTATTATGATAAAAGATGAAAAAACAGGTCTTATGAGTGTGTTAAGTGCTCCAATCATTCCAATTGAAGGTCATCAAGCCTTATGTGGTATTAAGCCAGGTCCGGGTGGTGGGTCATGTGGAAATGCGGTATATAAAAATCAAGCTCAATATGTTCAAAATGCTTTTGAAGATGAGAGGTGGACAGAACTTCGTCAAGTTGCCTATGATTTTAATATATGTTCATGTTGGTCTATGCCTGTTCGTAACAAGACAGGTGAAGCAGTGGGAACCTTCGCCTTGTCTTCATTTGAGCATAGAGACCCATCTTCTTTTCATAAAATGCTTTTAGATGTATCTGCTTTTATTGTGGGTGTAGTTATTCGTAGGGAAGACAAAGTGGCTTAAGAACCTATTTTTAGGTACGAAGGAATATAATGAAGTTGTTTGTACTTTTGTTTACTTTGGTAATATGTTCATTTTCACTTGAAATTGAAGCTGGTAAAAATTATACGGGTTCTGTTTTATTACAATCTTCTGCACAAGGGCTTTCTTTCACCTTAGCACAAGGTTGGACAGCACGCTTAAATGAGGCTTCTTCTTTAACGGCATCTAAGGATAATGGACAAATTATTGCTATTATTTCCACCTATGATTTAACTTCGGATACGGTTATACAAGAGATGAATCAGGTACAAGATATGGGGGATGGTGTCTTTCTTCACCCTTTAGCAAAGGCTAGAAAAATATCGCCTCTCATCTATATGGCCGATTATAAATTAAGTGGAGCTCCGAGTCCTATGCAGTCTCGTGTTTATGTTGTCTTAGGACCAAAAGACAAAGCCTTAGCTTTTGTAGGGGCCTCTCAATTGCACCAATTGAAAATTATGCAAAACGATATGTACGCAATGGCAAAGAGTGCAAAGTTTACTAAGCTAAAAACACCTAAACAAAATGATAATCCTTGGTACAGTAAACTCAAAGGACAACTGCTTCTTCGTTTTTATCATGGAAGTGGATATTCTGAAAAAAGTAAGTGGTGGTTGTGCTCAGATGGACATTTTGAAACAAGTTTTAATGCCTCTTCAGCAACATCCTTAGGTACAGGTGCTGCCCTGAGTTCTAATATTGGAAGATGGACGGTTCAAGGCGAACAACTGGTTTTAGATTTTCAAAATGGATCTCAATATATATATGAACTGAGTATGTATGATGGTTATATTTATATGGACAATGATAAAGTCTACAGAGATACAAATAACTATTGTAATTAAACTATAAGTTTCAGCAAAGACTTATAAAATCTTGTTAAAATTCTTTGAAATAAAAGTGACAACAAGGATCTGTGTATGGCATATAATGATTTAACCCCAGAAGAGGCGTATGTAATCTTAGAAAAAGGAACGGAGGCTCCTTTTTCTGGAGCATTGAATTCAAATAAAGAAACAGGTGTATATACTTGTAAACAATGTAATACGGCCTTATTTGATTCAGAGTCTAAGTTTGACTCCGGTACAGGTTGGCCAAGCTTTGATGATGATATAGCTGGTGCGGTAAAACGTATTTCTGATTCTGATGGACACCGAGTTGAAATTGTGTGTGCAACATGTGGTGGACATTTAGGACATGTATTTGAAGGAGAAAGAATAACACCAAAAAGTACACGTCATTGTGTTAATTCTTTGTCTTTAAACTTCATAAAAGAGTAAAATATTTTTCTTTCTTAGCACGTAGATGGGAAAGTTTGCAAGGGAACAGACTCTTTAAAATTATGCATTCCCTTGTAGAAAAATAGTTTATTCTAAAAAGTGTGACACAAAATAATAATTATGCTATCATAATAATATGAATGTTCGAAAACCTATCTTATTAATATTCTCATTTGCCATAGTAAGCTTTTTTTTATTTAGTGAATTGAACAGTTTTTTACATGGACTGCAAAAAGCAAAAGACGATGCTTATGCACAAAATAAGATAAACTTAAATATGATATTAGACTTACAAATGCAAAGTACGAAGTTAATCGCAATGCATCTGGCAAGTGACACTACAACGATACAAGCCTATCTTCAAAATAAACCGAAACTTCTTATTGATGATGTTCTCCCTTTTTGGGAAATGGCAAAAAAAAGTGAGCTTTTGTATGAAATACACTTTTTTAAGCCACCTGCTGTCTCTTTTATTAACTTTTCTAATTTCAATTCTTTAGGAAAAGACGTCTCTAAAGTACGTACAGATATCTCTTGGATTACTTCTTCATTTAAAAACAGTTCCCATTTAATGGTGTGTAAAACCTACGCCGGTATACGTGCAACCTTTCCTATTATAAGTCCTGAAGGAAAAATGCTTGGAGGTGTTTCTTTAGGAAAAAAAGTAGGTTGGTTGCCTTCAAAGCTTAAGTCTGTTACAAAAGGGGACTCTTTCTTAGTGTATAACAAATCCTCTGTACAAAGTTTAGATAAAAAATATTACGACAATTTTTTAGAAAAAAAATCTCAAATTGATGACTATATCTTAGCGCAAAGAACACGTGAGGTCTCAAATCAAACTATAAGAAAAATAAATTTTGATTTGAAACAGCAAGACATAGAGATTGAAGGTGAAGAATACTCTTTAAACGTCTTTCCTTTATTTGATTTTGAAAATAATATAATGGCCTATATAGTGGTTATGAATAAACTTGATACATTTTATACGCAGTTTTATCAGCGTGTCTTAAAAAATGTATTGTTTTTAGCTATTCTTTTCTTCTTAATTTATTTGTTTTCACGACAAAATATTAAAAGGTATTTACAAAGAGTTGCCTCGATAGAACATTTAGCCCATTTATTTCAAGAAAAAGATTTTTCTCAAATTCAAGTCTATGATAGTAAAAAATTAGAAATTTTAGATAATGGAGATGAGATAGACCGCTTAAAAAAAGATGTAGTTGAAATGGGCTTTATTTTAAGAGATTCTTATGAAAATCTTCATAATGAAGTGGACATGAAGTCCCATGAACTTGAACAGATAAATGAACAATTAAAGCATCAACTGTATACTAATGACATGACTGGTTTGCCTAATCGAAAGGCCTTTTTTAATGACTACAAAAACAGTGTTCTTCCTCAAATTGCTATCTTAAATGTTAATCGTTTTAAAATCATAAATGATGTGTATGGTGTTGAAGCTGGAAATGAGCTTTTAGTTACTCTATCTAAGTTGATGTTACATGATTGTGACTGTTTTGATGTGTATCATATTGGAGCAGATGAATTTGGCCTGTTATCAAAAAAAGAGATACCTGATGCGGATTTTGAAGAAGGTATCAATAACCTTATCATGCTTATAGATGAACACAATTTTATTGTAGGCGAGGACGCTATTGAATTAAGTATAACAATTTGTGCAGGTATAAGCTTTTCAGAGGAAAATAATGTAGAAAGTGCCGATGTTGCTCTTAGTGTAGCAAAAGAGATGAACATATCGTATAAGGTATACAAAGATGGACTAGGCTTAAAGAAGGTACATGGTAATAATATCAAACTGCTACGAAAAATAAAAGATGCCTTAGTTAATGGAGACATGAAAGTATATTATCAACCCATAGTCGATGCAAACTCGAAGATATTAAAATATGAGGCTTTAATCCGTTTGCAAGACAAAGATAAGGTGCTTTCACCTTATCATTTTTTAGATATTGCAAAGAAAAGTAAATATTACCAAGGTATCACTAAAACAGTGGTGACTAATAGCTTTGAATTATTTGACAATTCAAAGATTAGTTTTTCAATTAACTTGAGTGCAGACGATATTTCAAATGAAAAAACTGTAGATTATATTTTATCCGCCTTGTCAAACTTTAGTGACCCTAGTAGAGTAGTATTTGAAATTGTAGAGTCCGAAAGTATAGATAAGATAAAATCGGTGCAAAAATTCATTGATGATGTTAAAACATTAGGTGCAAAGATAGCAATAGATGATTTTGGAACAGGGTATTCAAATTTTTCATATCTTATTGACCTTAGACCTGATTATCTTAAGATAGACGGCTCTTTAATACGCCATATAGATAAAGATGAAAATGCTTATAACATTGTTAAAACCATTGTTCAGTTTGCTCAAACATTAGAAATTATAACGATTGCAGAGTTTATTCATTCTAAAGAGGTCTTTGATGTGGCGGTATCTTTAGGTATAGATGAATTTCAAGGATATTATTTTGGTGAACCACGAAGTGAGTTGCAATAAAAATACCGTTAAAATTTCTATCTTAGAGTGATTTCAACAACTCTCTAAATTTTTAAAATAATTTTCTTTAAGATATAATGAAAAGTAATTCTTTAAAACTTTCTAAGGTATATTATGGATACACTATATGATTAGAAAAACTTAAAGGCTTAGATATGGGTAAATTGAATACAAAAATACATATGCAACTTTTAAAAGAAGCTGAGAAATATCTGAAAGATATCAAACCGCAAAGTGATACTGACTTTGAACAGAACAACGGTGGATTGTTCTAATTCAAGAACATATTATGCAGTGGCTTCAAATTTTTGAAGACAATCGCATTAGACTAGATGGTTGTAACTTGGCTGTAGTTAAAAGATAAACAGCTAATACTTATAATAAGGATTTATATAATGAAAATAAAAGTATATTTTTGCGCAGTTCTATATAACGAGGACTCTGAAATAATTCAAGTGGCTGATGTGAAAAAACAAGCGACTGTAAGTGGTGTGACAGATGTTATATCACAAGTTCAAAATTCTAAAACTACACTGGCAATTTTATATAAAGAAGGCTGGAAGTTAGTTCATGTTGTGCCCTCTCACGAAACACATGGATACAGACTTTTTTTAGAAAAACCTTAGATTTTTGCATACATGAGGGCTAGATTAATGAAGGGTAAGTCTTTACATTAGGGCCTACCTTCTTAAAAATAGCTCTCCAACTCTTTTAAGAGTGAAAACCTTACTTTTTAGTCATCTTTTAAGGCAGAAAATTCTAACTTTTTAGTGTCTAGCCATTTTTTCATTGCCTCTGGATTATTCATCAATACCATCATCTCTTGAATCACCTTCATATGCGCCGCATCGCCTTCTTGAAACATTTGCATGCCGTGAGCTCTACTTAACTCCGCCATCTCATCAAATGTTTCTGCTTTAAATACTTTGTCACAGGCTCCTCCAAGTTGTTTACATGTCATTGTCTTCATAATTATCCTTGTTTAATACCCACTGCTAAAGTGGATAAGCTAGACTTGTATGCAACAATAGCAAAAAAATTCTTACTTAACCATGAAAACTTTGCAGTAAAAGGTAGTATCTTTAGAATGAAATAAAGAAGGCTTGAATTTCTTTAGAAAATCCTTGCTATACTGTCGTAAAAAAGCTTTTATGAAAACAAACAAAACTATATACAGTGAGGGATTATGCAGTTGGATAATAAAATGA
>NZ_JAEMVE010000174.1 GCF_029216045.1 Sulfurimonas sp. MAG313
TTTAAAATATCTAAAGAAGCAATTCATAACCGAATACGCCGTGGAAGCTTAGACTGTGTAATTGAGCATGGGGTTAAATATATTATATTGGATGAAGCCGTGCAAACAAAAACTTCTCCTACGCAAGCCTTAGCTAATGATAAGCTTTACGCCTATATAGAAGATGAGAACAAGACCTTAAAAGATAAGATAAAAGACTTAGAGAAGCGAAATACAAGTCTAAGAGATCAAAAAGAGCAAATGCTTATTCAAGAAAAAAAGAACATTGAACAAGTGTATAAAGACAGAGATGCTCAACTGCAACAGGTCTTGCATACCATTTCAGCAAAATTTCTACCTCATATCCAAGAAAAAAATACAGTTGAAAAATCAAAAGATGATTTTGTTGATGTAGTAGAACTTGTGGTTAAACCCATTCGTCTCAAAGAGTTTTTAAAACTTAAGTCTTATAAGTCTGCTAAAAGACAACGTATTAAAAACCGCTTTAAACGCTTAATAGGAAGAGATGAAAGGGTTTTTAGACGTAAAGGAAAGGTTTATGTTGACCCTTCACGATTTGACTATAAAGACCTTATTAGCGAATAAATCCACATTTAATGTTCTAAACTCATTCTTTTTAAAATGAATTGAAATTTGGTGAGCCGTCAAAGGATGGTGAACCAAAACCTCCACCAAAGCTTGTACTAAAATTTGGATCCATAAATCCCATAATACCGGCCTTGCCTCTGAGCATAGAGATATCTTGTTTAGGAGCAATTCCTTGAGGACATACCGGCACGCACTCATTACATAAGGTACAATCCCAAATACCATTTGTTTGTATCACTTCTATTTTTTCCTGGGTATCTTGTTCTCGTACATCAGCTACATATTTCCAAGAACGAGTTAAGGCAAAGGGACCTATAAAAGCATCATTAACTTCATAAACCGGACAGGCAGAAAAACAAGCACCACATAAGATGCAGTCACTTTGAAGTTCATTTGACTCAGATTGTTCTTGGGAAACAGATATGTTTTCATTATTATCTGAGCTCCAAGCCTTGGCCATTAGGTTATACTGCATCATCTTATTGGTATCTACAATTAAGTCTCTTAGTACAGGTAAGTTTTTTAAAGGCTCTATAAGGTCATCATCACTCAGCTTATATGCACAGGCTAATTCTTCTGTCCCATTCACTCTCATCGCGCATGAACCACATACTCCAGACCTACAACCTGCTGTATAACTTAGACTGCTGTCATCTTGTGTTTTAATATAATTCAGCCCTTCTAGTAAGGTTGGATTGACTAAATCAACTTCATATTCTATAATATCACTTACCTGTGTTTCTGTATTATGTCGTTGTACTTTTATCTTCATATCTTTTCCTCTAGTTTAAGGGGAATACATCTAACCAATTTCCCCATGCTTCATTTCATTACTATTACGCCACTAACTAAACAGTCAAATAAATAATGGTTTTATTTTTGAATATATCAAGGCAGATTATTGAAGTAGCTACTAGTAGCTTCAAGGTAATCTAACGTAGAGATATTCAAAAAGAAAGCCACCCGCAGGGAAGCGATTAGAGGCACGACTTTAGCACCTAAA
>NZ_JAEMVE010000175.1 GCF_029216045.1 Sulfurimonas sp. MAG313
CCCTTTACTAAAAATTCTACTGTTGTTATTTCCAATATAGTTAAAGCTCTTGAAAAAGATAAGCCTAAGGCAAGATATTATAATACCTCAGCAACGCATATCTTTGGTGCTTTAAAACGTATACTTCCAACACATTGGCTTGATAAAATCCTCATAAAGATCTAAATAAATTAAAGTGATATAGCATAAGCATTAGCTTGTGAAATATTACGAATCTTTTTAATCTCTTCTTCACTTAACGACACCCTGTGGGCTTCTTGCATCATTCTTAAAACATGATCATAAGAAGCAAAAGAAATGACACTTTGAAACAGTGCTTCCTTGGCAATATAAGCATAAACCTTTTGCATAACCTCTAAATCAAATGAGCGCTGAATATTATACAAATACAAACTAGCCTTTGCACTTTCCTTACCAAACACTTCTTGTGCTCTTTGTAGTGCAACTTCAGAATTCATACCTTTTTCTTGTAAAAGGTTTGAAATCTTCTGAAGCGCATAATTTGACGCAAAACGAATATGGGTACTAGAGGTATTAAAAAAAAGAAGTTCATTATAAAACATTTATAGCCTTTACAAAGTTTAGTAAAACTATTATAAAAAACTGCTGTGTGAAAAATGTGTGGAAGGGTTAAATAAGAACTTAATTTCAATAATAAGAATCCCTCATTCAAGTTTAAAGTGCAACCCTAAGAAAAAAGTACAGGTCAGCAACAAAAAAAGCTAGCTTTTTACAATTTTTTATTTAATCAAGGCAGAAATTAACGTAGTGTACTTCAGTACATGAGTTGATTGATAACGATGAGTAAAGGAAAAAGTGTAAAAAGTGGTGGGTTGGGGGAGACTCGAACTCCCGACCACTCCGTTATGAGCGGAGGGCTCTAACCAACTGAGCTACCAACCCACTTTTCTTATGTAAGGCCGAAATTATAGGGTTTAATTACTTATAAGTATCTAAAACTTCGCCCTTATTTTATGATTTATCTAAAGGGTCTACTAAACGTCTGTCTGAATTATAATAAAAGGTGAATCTAAAGGCCATAAGGTTTTGAAGAATAGCTATAATAATCATAAAATTCACAAAGCTACTTCCTCCATACGAGAACATAGGTAAAGGCACTCCAACAACGGGAGCAAAGCCTATGGTCATCGCAATGTTCACGCTCATATAAATAAAAAACAAGAAAGCTAAAGAAAGACTCACCACCTTTACATAATAATCATTATTAACCCACGATATGGAAAACAGATGTAAAATTAAAGAGGCATAAATGCTTACTAGTAATAAAGAACCTAGAAAACCAAAGCGTTCGACTACATAAGCGAAAATAAAATCACTTGAGGCAATAGGTAGAAATTTCATTTGTGTTTGAGTTGATTCTTCCATACTATTTCCAGTTAATCCCCCTGAACCAATAGCAATAATGGACTGTTGCACATGATAGGAAGGTTTTTCACTTAAGAAATCATGTATACGCTTTTTTTGATATTCATGTAATTGACCGTATAACAAAGGTGCCGATAAGACTAAAGCCACGGCTATGGTAGCCCATATCTTCCAATATACTCCCACTACAAAAAGGACTCCAAAGCCAAGTAGCATCAAGACCATTGCTGTTCCCAAATCTGGCTCTTTTGCTATAAGGATAAAAGGCAATAAAATAAAAAAGCTTAATTTCAAAAAATCCTTAAGTCTATACCCTTCAATTGGGGGTGGATTTCTTTGAATAAGATAGGCTAACATCAAAACAAAGGCAGGCTTGATCAGTTCTGAGGGTTGCAAGGTAAAGTTAACCATAGGTAGTTCTAACCAACGCCTAGCGCCTAACTTAGAGATTCCTACAAATTCCACCGCGATTAAAAGGCCTATATTGAACCAATACAAAAAAGGAATAAGCCATGAAAAACGTCGTATGGGAAAAAGAAAAAAGAAAAAAAACGCCAAAACTGAAACAAAAACATAAACTCTATGCTTTTGAGCTAAAGCGGGTACGACTTCTCCAATAAGCATCCCTGATACAAGGATAAGAGGAAGGATTAAGGCCATGATAATATAATCAAAATGTGTTATAATTCTGCGATCAATTTTTTTAAACATAGCCGAATTATATCACTAGTTTGCTCTAGGATGGCAATATCTAGCTCAAAAAATATTTTTCAAATCTTTATATACTTTTTTAAGGCTCTTTTATGCAAGAACAATCTACCTTCATTTGTGAAACACCGGAACGACTTGACAAGTTTTTAAGCCATAGCTTAGAAACAACACGAAATCAAGTTTTATCCCTTATAAAAGATGGCCATGTCAGCGTCGATGACAAGGTTGTCACTAAAACAGGTTTAAAATTAAAATCTTCTCAGAGTATTCATATAAATTTTCCTGAACCTGTTGTAACGGAACCTTTGAATATAGACTTTGATGTTGAGATACTGTATGAAGATGACGATGTCCTTGTGATAAACAAGCCCAAAGGGCTCACCGTCCACCCTGCCCCTTCTGTTAAAGATGCCACCTTAGTTGACTGGTTGAAACATAAGGGTATTCGTCTCTCAACCATCAGTGGAGAAGAACGTCATGGAATTGTACACAGACTAGACAAGGGAACAACAGGGGTTATGGTTGTTGCCAAAAACAACCTTGCGCATGAGGCTCTTTCACAACAACTTCAAGACCGCACTATGGGACGTTTTTATCTTGCTATTATAAATATTCCTCTTAAAGACAATATCATTATAGATAAACCCATTGCAAGAAATGGAACAAACCGTTTAAAAATGGCAGTTGTTGAAGGCGGAAAAGATTCTAAGACCCAATTTACTAAACTTTACCCTTCTATAGATGAAAAAACAGAACTTATCACATGTAAACTTTTTTCAGGACGAACGCATCAGATTCGTGTGCACCTTGAAAGTATAGGAAGAGAGATAAAAGGTGACCATTTATACGGTTTTAAGAGCAAAGAAGATAAAATCAGCGAGATTTCCTTACATGCGTATATATTATATTTTGTGCATCCTACTTCAGGTGAAGTTATGGAGTTCATTGCGCCTTTACAAGAAAACATGAAAAATTATTTAAATAACAACTTTGATATGGAGTATATTAATGAAGCAATTAATCCTACCAACTTTAGCCGCCACTTTACTTCTATTTAGTGCTTGTACAAAACAACCATCACCTAGTGCAAAGCCAAAAATAAATCCAAATCTTCCAAAGGTAATTGTTAATGGGCACATAGAGTCCATGAGCAGTATTGCCTTTGAATGGAAACCTATAAAAGACCCTGATGTCAAAGGGTATTATATTTACAGGAGTACTCTGGAAGATAAAGACAAAAAACTTTTAAGAACAGACCAAGTAAAAAGTCGATTTTCATCTCATTATACGGATATAGAACTTAGTCCAAATACAACGTATGTCTATAGAATATCCGCTTATAACGCAGATTTTGAAGAATCAGAAGCATCAACTACGTATAGGGTTACGACTAAGCCTGTCTTAAATTCTGTAAGTTTTTTTGATTCTATTGAGAACCTGCCTAGAATGGCTAAACTTATATGGCGTCCCCATGATAATTTTGGTGTTAAAGGGTATCTCTTAGAAAGACAAACCATAGAAAAACCAGAATGGGTACAAATTGCTAAGATTAAAAACAGACTTCAAGCAGAATATATTGATTATGACCTTGATGACAACCGTGTTTATAAATACCGTTTACGTGCCCTAACGTACAATAATATAAAATCAACCCCAAGTGATATCGCTAAGGTTGTCACTAAGCCTTTACCAACAGAAGTGAAAGGACTTAACGCAACGACAACAGAACCTAAAAGTATCACAGTGTCCTGGAAGGCTAGTGAAGAAAAAGACATAGCGTATTATAATGTTTATCGTTCTAGTAAAAATGAGGGTTCTTATGATTATTATATGAAACTCAAGGAAACTCAATTTAGCGACAAAGTTCAAAAAGATGGACAAGGTTATTTTTATAAGATTACGGCCGTTGATAAAGATGGTTTAGAAGGGATGAAGCAAATCAATCCTGCGCAAGGAAATAGTCTTATTCCTCCTACGACCCCAACATTTTTAGATGCCTTAGTTCAAAATGATTCTGCAGTTTTAACTTGGAAAAATAATGATAAACGTACCAAATCTTATACCTTAATTAAGGTAACCCAAGAAGGATGGATGAGTACAACAAGTGTAAATATAACCGATATCAAAGAAACAACTTATACCGTAAAAAACCTAAAAGTCTGGCATCAAAGTCTACAAGCATAATGTTGTCAAGTTCTAAGATAG
>NZ_JAEMVE010000176.1 GCF_029216045.1 Sulfurimonas sp. MAG313
AAAAAGATTTTGTCTGATAGCACATTTGCAAAACCCATTAGCACTAACTAGGGTTTTTAGAGGTACCCTTATGATAAAATAGTTAAAAGGGGTTTAGAAGATGAAATACTTACATTTATTTCTCTTTTGTTCTGTTTTGTTTTTTGAGGGATGTATCGTGCATAATGACACAAAAAGTGAGATATACAAAGTTTTGTCTATGAAATCTTCTTGGAGACAAAAGATGGAGACCCTAGAAAAAGAATTTATCATTGAAGAAGTTGCTAATAAAGAGGAACTTGAAGTTCTTTTTACCCAAAAGAACTTTTCAAAACTTAAAATAAAAGTTACGTTCTCCAAGGATGACGAGAGTTTTTATATTGGAGAATTTATACCTCCCGACTTTGACTCCCTAACGAAAGATGAACTTATACAAGTAGATACGATTTTAGCCCAAAAGAAAGCTTTATGGATGTTTGCTTCTACCAATCAAAGAGTTCTCTATTTTGATTTAAGTAAAGGTTATTTAGGTTTAGCCGAGCAAGCTATTTTCCCTGATGCAAGGGAGATTGTTGAACCTGAGATTTCTTCCCGTTTAGATGGTGATTTTGCTCTGATTTATTATAAAAATGATACTTTTTCTCTTCGCGACAATGTGTTCACCCTACAAATCAACCTGAAAGAACAAAGAATTGAAAATGCCCTTTGGACTAGTTTTATAGGCTTAAAAAGCTCTTTTTCGGGGATGCCTGCCTGTATGATAACGGATGCAGAACTGACATTTTTTAATGAAAGTCTGGGTCTTGGCTTAGACTACCTTATTCAAAACAATAATATCTCTATTTATTTAGATAAAAAAGAGAAGCTTTGGCACTTTAGTGTCAATACCAAAAGTTCACAAAGAAGTTTTACGATAGATGCTGAAAGTAAACAAAGGCAGGATGGTCCTGATATTACGTATGCATCGCCAAGCCCCAGATCTACGTTACCTAAAGATTTTGATGGATTTGAGATAAATGATGAGATAGATCTTGTATCTAAACCATCTTTGGAAAGCTATAAGGACTATATTGGACCTATGCGTTATACCAAAGCCTTTGATATGCCGAGCTTAGATAAAAATCTTAAAACCTTAAGTTCCCAAGATAAAGATTTTATAGATAAGAGTTTAAAACTTAATTGTCCAGTTTCACCACGTTATACCATTTCAAAAGCGATACCTTTAAAATCATCAGGTGAAATCTTAAATATTTCAGGCTTTATTTGAAACCAACTTTGAAGTGCATCAAAAGGTGTTCTAACCTTTAGTTCTTTGCTTAAAGACCCATGTCTTCGATTGAAGTTATAGTATATCAAGAATTTCTGTAAATCCTGTAGCATCTCTTGTAAGTTAAGGTACTCTTGTGCTTTAACAGTAGCATTTTTTATCGTTCCATTTACTCTTTCTACCATGCCATTAGTTTGAGGAGTATAAGGAGCCGTTAGCCTATGATCAATAGCATCTTCACTATGCTGTGATTGTGTTTGAGCACACTCTTGATCAAACTTATGATTACCACTTACAAAGCCTTTACCTCTTGCCCATTTGTCTGTAAACTCTAAGCCATTATCGGTCAGAACATGAGTCAGGTAAAAAGGAAAGTATTCCTTGCATCTTTTTAAGAAGTCTAGTGCATTTTCACTTGATTTGTTTTGGTATACTTTATAGTATAACAATCTTGTAGCCCTATCTATGGCTACAAATAGATAATACTTTTGCTTTTCAAACTTCGGTAAATAGGTGACATCAATATGTAAATACCCAGGTTCATATTCTTTAAACTTTTTAGCTTTGGCTTTTTCTTCTTGAGGTACAGTATTTATATTAAAGGCTTTTAGAGTTCTGTAGACATTACTTCTATTTGCGTGAGGGATATTTTCTATAATTGCATCTGTCAGGTCATCTAGGTCCATCCACGTTAAAACTCGTACCGCTCTGATTATCTCTTTTTCCATGGGGCTGAGTGCGTAATGTATAGTATTGGGTCGCGAACTTTTATCTTCTGTAAAATCTCTATTTTTATGTTTGGCTATAGTTTTTGTATTTACACTATATCTGCTTGCCAATTCAACGTTTGTTCCATTTGATTCTTGTATAATACTTCTTACATGCTGGTTTGTTCTAGCATTACAGTGATAGTTTTGTGACATCTTTTTAATCCTTTTATGGTAAAAAGATTTTACTATGATGTTATTGAGCTATCGCTTGTCTTTTTTGAATCAACTGCCATAACGTGGTGAAACTGGACAACTAAACATTAAGGTTAACATCATAAGACGAAGCGATATCCTATTTGTTTTTAAAGTCTCTTCTATAATTATTTTAGCCAAAGTTTTTCCTCCCTTAATTTATCTAGACTAATGTCACGGTTTTCCAGTTCTTTATAAAATTCTTTTTTTATCTCGGCTAAAACACCTCTTTTCTTTAAATCATGTATTGCTTTATTAAGTTTTGGGATTAATGAGATGTTTTTACGGTGCAGATGTAAATATGTAGACTCAATCATCAACGTTGTTTCTCTAAAGAAAATACCTTTTTTATGGTAGTAATTCAAGAGTAAAAACGATGCTTCTTTGTCTACTAATGCAATATCAATACGATTTTTAGCAAGCAAAGCAATCAGTTGTTCATGAGAGTCAACTTTAATAAGAGACTTACAATGAAGTTTGTCCATGGTAACCTCTAGCACCTTCATTCCACGAACCAAACCTACATTGTATTTTTCAAGGTCAGAAAAGTCTTTAGGGATGAACTGTTTATAACTTAACGCAATAACATTCATCTCGTAAATAGCCGGTTTAACAGCGTATAAGCTAGGGAAATACTCATTCACACCCAAAATACGGGCAGCATCTCCATCTGTAATTCCACTACTTGCATTTAACAAAGATCGCTTAATGGGCAACAATTCTATTTCTAAGGGTATCTGTGCTTCTTCAAAAATTGCTTGAAGCGTCATGTCTAAAAAGGTGGCTATTGGTTCATTGTAGCCACATCCAATTGTAATGACTCTTTGAGCCCCACTTTATCCGCAGGTGTTCCTTCAATCGGAGAGATAACCGTTAAGGC
>NZ_JAEMVE010000023.1 GCF_029216045.1 Sulfurimonas sp. MAG313
ATTATTATCGTTTTCAAAACTCTCAAGATATTATCGAATTTTTTATTACCCTTAGTCGCTTAAAAAAAGAAAATTCTTTAAATGCCTTGTTTTTTACAAGGATATCAAAAAAACAACAATGTTATAGAAGGCATTAACTTTATCTTAGAAAAAATGATTTCTGTAAATCCATATAAGAGTAGGGGATACGCTTTTTTAATTGGAAAGGTCACACAAAAGAGTAAGGGCGCGGGTGCGCTGAAGCGTTGGAACATGTACCTTAGATGGATGGTTCGAAAAGACAATATTGATATGGGTTTATGGAAAGGCGTTCATAAAAAAGACTTAATTCTTCCTCTTGATACACACACCTTTAAAATGGGACATAAATTTGGACTTTTGAAAAGAAGGACCTACGACTTACAAGCCGCATTAGATCTCACAAAAAAACTTAAAAGCTTTGATGAACAAGACCCTATAAAATATGATTTTGCCTTATACCGTTTAGGTCAAGAAAGCTAAGAATATAGTTTAAATATGTTAATAAATAGTTTATTTAATTTTGATATAATTCGAAAAAAACATGGAGAATATAATGAAAAATATACTTATGAGTGGATTAATAGTCTTATCTTTAAACGTAGGTGCTCAAGCTGAAGGATTAACTAAGATAGGTCTTGGTGTTGGTGTGGCCGGTAGTAATTCGGCTTTAATTAAATTACCTCTTGATATTGATGATACTTTTCGTATTGAACCAGAATTTGCTTTAAGTTCAGTAGACTTTGGAAATGGGTCAAACGATAGTTTTAGCATTGGTAGTGGTTTTTATCTTTTAAATAAGACGTCTGAAAAAACATCTGTATATTATGGTGGAAAGTTTGTCTTTGGTGATACAAATACAGGCAGTTCAGGTTCAGTCTTATCCGCAGTAGGTGGTTTTGAGTATTATCTTGACACAAAAGTTTCTTTAGGAGCTGAAGTTTCTTTTGGAATAGGCTTTGGCTCTATCAGTGGTTATTCAACCAATTCATCGGTTAATATTCGTTACTACTTTTAATTATTAGAGCATAGATGGCTTCTCATCTATCACCCTTCTTCCAAATAAAAACTTTAAGAGCACCTCAAAAGACCTCCCAAAGGGTGATACAAGAAATTCACTCTTAATCGTTGAATGTGATTGAAGCTATTTATAGCTCCTTCACACATTCGCCTCATAATATCAAACTTCTTGTATCGCTGAGTGAATATAGGATTTTTCGAGGGGGCGCTTAACGTATAAACAATTCTTTTACATTAGAATGGTAGAGTATACTTTATTATAAAAGAAGGTTTTATTTGAATTATAGTGATAAGTTCGCTTTTATGCCTCTTCGTTACCTTATACCAATAATATGGTTGTATGTGATTCTTTTAACGGGTGCTTTTTCTTATATTTATATTCAAAAAAGAATTAAAAACAAGTGTTAAAGAACGTCTTTCTCAACATGTCTTTGAACATTTCTCTTTTGTTAATAGTAATATCGAGTATGCATTGAAAATTGGTATGAAAGATGAAAACCTTATTCATACAAAAAATATTTTTGAATTTAAAGATACCCCCGATACTATTATGGGCTATATTAAAAAAGATTCTAGTGTGGTATTACTTTCACAAAAAAAACAAGAATTTGGATTAATGCATTTTTTGAAACAGGATTTTCAAGATTCTGAAAAAGTAATCAAGGGTGTACGTGATAGGCTTTGTGAAACTCAAAAAAAAGAAGATATTCTTTGGGTGGGGGAGGAAGCTTTTTATATATTTAGTCCTTTATTAGATAGATGTGAGGGGAAAATCCATTTTTTACGGTTTTCAATGCTTCATGAACGAAATGAATATGTGACAGAAATGTTAGGCATAATCTCTTTTTATACGGTGGTTTTATTAGTCGTTATCTTAGTGATAGGTAGCTTTTCATACCATATAATCAACAAACGTCTTTTTGCCCTATTAGAACTTATTTCTAGTTATAAACAGGGTAAATCACATAACCAAAAAGCTATGGAAGGAAAAGATGAAATAGCTATGATTTCAAGGGCCTTTTGTACAATAGCGCATAAAATGGATGCTGTCTTAGATGATATGCATACCTTTGTCGCTATCTTAAGTCCAAAAGGAGAAATTCTTTTTACAAATAATACCCCCTTAGTAGTATCTAAGTTAAAGTTTAGTGATGTTGAGGGAAAAAAATTAAGTGAAACGTATTGGTGGGAATATGATCTTAATGCACAAGAAGAGATAGATGACTTAATTGAGCGCTGTATTGAAGGCGAAATTATTAATCATGAAACACAAATTCAAATTGCTGATGCAAGACTTATTTGGATTAAATTTAGTATGCATCCTGTTTATGATGAAGAAGGGAATATAGAGCACTTAGTAGCAGAGGGTGTGGATATTTCTCAGCAAAAGCAAGCTTATGAAGATATGTTACGCCAAAATAGAAAAGCACAGATGGGAGAGATGATATCTGTTATCGCGCATCAATGGAGACAACCTTTATCTCTTATCTCTTCTGTAGCGGGTACGGTGTTGCTAGATGTGGAACTCGGTACCATTGAAGATAAAGAATTAAAACGTTCTATGCATAAATTAAACGATACGGTAGTACATTTAAGCTCAACCATGGCGCAGTTTACAAACTTTTTTAATCCAAATAAAACAAGTAAGGAAACAAGTTTTAGTGTTATTATTAAAAAATCTGTTGAAATACTGGGTTCAAAGTTAGCCTCAGAAGGTATTGAAATTAGAATTAACATAGAAAAAGAACAGAAAATTCAAAGTTTTGAAGAAGAATTGATGCAAGTCGTTATGGATATGATGAAAAACTCAGCCGATTTTTTTAAGATAAATAAAATCACTAATGCCCAAATACTTTTAGAAGAGTTTATTCAAAATGATACGCTTTGTTTGTCTATACAAGATAATGCTGGAGGGATAAAAGATGAAGATTTGGAAGAGCTGTTTAAGCCATACTTTTCTACAAAACCCCAAGATGGAGGAACGGGTCTTGGACTTCATATGTCAAAAATGATTGTTGAAAATCATTGTAATGGGCGTATTAAGGTAGAACAACTTGAAGGTGGCGCACGTTTTATTATTTGTTTGCCTCTAAAATAGCAAGGTGGGAGCTACTTGTTGCTATAATCTTGTCTTCACAAAAAAGGTCAACTTGAACAAAGGCGGTGGTTTTACCCATTTTAACAAGAATTCCCACTGCTTTTAAAAGCTTTCCCTTTCCTGGATATAAATAGTTGATAGTTAATTCTTGTGTCATAGCCGTTTGGTTTTCATTTAAGTAAGGTTGTACAACAAACCAGCCTGTGTTGTCCGCGAGAGTAGAAATAACCCCTCCATGAATATACCCTAAATGTTGTAGGTGCTTTTCTTGTATTTGTATGCTTAATACAGCACTTTGCTTATCACTTTTATCAACAGTACAACCAATATACTCTAAGAAATTAAAGTCCGCGATATTCTTTCCTTTGATAGTTTTTTTATAACTCTTGCGCCACCAATAAAGGTCTTAAACTGATTATAGCATTATTGCTACTTTAGAAGTATGCTTATTTAATAGCATCCCTTTTTATTCCTTTTTAGAGCTGCTGTGAAGTAAAAGATAAAATTTAGAGCTAATTTTAGGGCAGTTTAATGCAAAATCTTCTATAATCGCGTCAGAATTTTAAAAAGATACACCTCAATAGTGTTATCTTTCAGACAAGGGACAGGTAAATGGAAGGTCGTTTATTTACATTTTTTGGAAGCATCGGTGAGATGTTTGGTTATACAGGACACGATAGTCATACAGTTATCTTCGTGACGCACATGCTTTTAAGTGCATTTATTGTACTTGTAATTGCTAAAATAGCAACCGCGAGTCTACGTTTAGTTCCAACCGGAACACAAAATGTTATGGAAGCTTATCTTGGTGGTGTTATCGCTATGGGCGCAGATGTTATGGGTAAGGAAGAAGCACGTAAGTATCTTCCACTAGTAGCCACTATTGGTTTGTTTGTTGTAGTTGCTAACTTGATTGGTGTTGTTCCAGGTTTTGAAGCACCAACATCAAGCCTTAATATGACACTAGCACTTGCCTTAGTAGTTTTCTTTTATTACAACTTCGAAGGTATCCGTCGTCAAGGTGTTATTAAGTACTTTAAGCACTTTTTAGGACCAGTATGGTGGTTATACTGGTTAATGTTCCCAATTGAACTTGTATCTCATGTATCTCGTATTATCTCTCTTTCTTTCCGTTTATTTGGAAATGTTAAGGGTGATGATATGTTCTTGATGGTTCTTTTAATGCTGACTCCATGGATTTTTCCAATGGTTCCTTTTGCATTATTAACCTTTATGGCACTTCTTCAAGGCTTTATCTTTATGATGCTTACGTATGTATATCTTGGTGGAGCAGTGGTTGTTGCTGATGACCACTAAGGCTTAGACCTTATGAAAAAAAGCCTTTTTGAAACCCTTCTTAGTTTTCTCTTAGGTGTCTCTTTTGCCTTCCTTATTTTAGGAAGTGCACTTACTTTTATGTACTTTCTTGACTTTGGTCTTTTTTCCGCACTTCTTTCAACTATTATTTTTGTTTTCTTTAGTTTATTTTTTATTTTGATTTTAGAAACTATGAACTTATATGTAGAATCACATGATGAGAAAAGAAAACAAACAAGACTTTTAATAGACATTAAAAAGCTCCTTGAAAACAATGCTAATGAACTAAGTTTAGAAAAAGCCTTGAAAGAAAAAGATAATTAAAAAATACTTTATTACCGATCCTTCTATAATAGGATCCACTCCTGCAAGTATCCTGTCTACACTCCCCCTTGTTATTGAAAAATACACTCCCCATTATATTTGTTTAAGAGATAAAAACAATCCTTTGTATACAGAGTTAGCAGAAGCTTTTATGAGCATACAAGGAGATCACAAAACCCTTCTTCATGGAAATGTGGACTTAGCTGTTTCATTAGGTGCTTATGGGGTCCATTTGACCTCCTTACAGTATGATGAAATTAAGAAGGCAAAGGACTTAGGTTTATATGTTATCGCCTCTACTCATTGTATCCAAGAAGCTCAAGAAGCAGAGTTAGCAGACGCTATAAGTTATAGTCCAATTTTCGCCACTGCAAACAAAGGAAAACCCAAGGGTTTAGCGGATTTAAAAGAAATAATGGGTAAAATAAATATAAATATATTTGCTTTAGGTGGAATAACTACATCCAAGCAAATTGAGCAGGTTCAAAGCACGGGTGTTTACGGCTTTGCTTCTATAAGACACTTTAAAATATAAAAGGCTTTTACAATGTTCGAAACCGTTATTGGACTAGAGGTTCATACCCAATTAAATACAGCATCTAAACTATTTTGTTCTTGTGCAACAAGCTTTAATGCGGAGCAAAATTCAAATACTTGCCCTACGTGTTTAGCTCTTCCTGGAGCACTTCCTGTCTTAAATAAAGAGGTTTTACATAAGTCCATTATGCTGGGTACAGCTATTGACGCAACTATTAACCAAACGTCTTATTTTGATAGAAAGTCATATTTTTATCCTGATAGTCCAACAGCGTATCAGATTACTCAACTATACACGCCTGTGGTTGAACACGGTACGCTTCAAATTGACTTTGAAGATGGACGTTCTAAAAAGATCAGAATTAACCGTGCACATATTGAAGCAGATGCGGGTAAAAATATACATGATGGACCGATTTCTAAGGTTGACTTAAACAGAGGTGGAACGCCCCTTCTTGAAATCGTATCTGAACCCGATATGCGGACATCAGAAGAAGTGATTTTATATCTTAAAAAACTACACTCTATCGTACGTTATCTTGATATTTCTGATGCCAATATGCAAGAAGGTTCATTTCGTTGTGATGTGAATGTGTCTATCCGCCCAAAGGGTGATGAAAAGCTTTATACACGTGTTGAAATTAAAAACCTTAATAGTTTTAAGTTTATTGAAAAAGCGATTGCAGTAGAAGTTGAAAGACAGACTTTTGCTTGGGAAGATGGTGTGTATGATGAAGAAATTGTTCAAGAAACACGTTTATTTGATCAAGATAAGCAGGAAACACGTTCTATGCGTGGAAAAGAAGGAGCTGCGGATTATAGATACTTCCCTGAGCCTGATTTATTACCTGCTAAAATTGATGATGCTATGCTTGCCAAATTTTCTAAGATCCCAGAACTGCCTGATGAAAAAAGAGACCGTTTTGTAAATGAGTATAAGCTAAGCGAATATAATGCAAACGTTATAACAGCTTCTTTAGAGATGGCAAATTTCTTCGAAGCAATGCTTAAAGAAGGCGGAACACCTAAGACAGCTGCAACATGGCTTACAGTAGAGTTGTTAGGACGTTTAAAAGGTGGCTTGAACCTTGCTAATTCTCCTGCTAACGCTAAGACTATGGGACAATTAGTTAATAGAATTGATGACCAAACTATTTCAGGTAAGGCCGCTAAAGAAGTACTTGATTATTTAATGAAAAATGAATCTGATGTCGATTCGGCTATTGATACTTTAGGACTTAAACAAGTAACAGATATGGGCGCAATAGAAAAAATGTGTGATGAAATAATTGCTTCTAATACGGACAAGGCCGAGCAATATAAGGCTGGAAAAGAAAAACTTTTTGGCTTCTTTGTAGGTCAGGTTATGAAGGCATCTAAAGGTTCTGCTAATCCACAAGCAGTTAATGAGATTTTAAAAGCTAAATTAGCTTAGTTTTGAATTTCGTATATAAGGCCTTTGTAAACCTTTCTTATACGCTTCAGTTGTCTAAGTCCTACCAAGGGCTTAAGAGCTTTTTTTATGCCATACTTGAGGATGATACCTATCCTTATAAAAAGTATTTTGATTATTTCATGATGCTGCTTATCTTATCAAGTGTGATGCTGTTGATACGAGGAGTTAAGTATGAACTTCCTCCCATCGCGTATTATTTTAATGATTATATTATTTCTATGGTTTTTTTAATAGAATACCTACTTCGTTTTTGGGTACATTCTTCTTTAAGTGAACAGATTATCCATCAATATGAAAAAGATGAATTTTTAGGATATAAATTTCGATTTTTTAAGGCCTTAGGTAAAACTATAGGTTTTAAATGGCACTATATCCGCTCTCCTTACGCTATTATTGACCTATTAGCGATTATGCCATTTTTTCATGAGTTAAGAATTTTACGTCTTTTTATCTTATTTCGAGCTTTTAAAATATTTAGATATACCAAAAGTCTGCATCAATTTGCTCAGGTGTTAGGGTCTAAAAAATTCGAATTTTTCACACTTATGATTTTTGCTTCAGTGATGATATCTGTTTCCGCAGTACTTATTTATATAGCGGAAGCCAATAACAAAGATTCAGCGATAAATACAATGTTTGAAGCCTTGTATTGGTCTTTTGTTACTCTTTCAACTGTGGGGTATGGAGACTTTGTTCCGGTGACAGACTTGGGTCGCTCGGTGGCTATGGTTATTATAATTTCAGGCGTAGCCGTTATTGCCTTTATGACGTCTATCGTTGTGTCTGCTTTTACTGAGCAACTTGATGGCATAAAAGAGCAAAAAATGATTTCAGATATCGCTAAAATGAAACGATTTTATCTGGTGTGTGGGTATAATGAAATTTCAAAGATAGTATGTAAACGTTTACAAGAAGACAAGATTCCTTTTATAATTTTTGAAAACGATGAAAATAAGTTTCTTAAAGCCGTTAAGGCTAAGTTTAGAGTTTTAAATATCAATCCAGCCTCAGAAGATTCCTACAAAGAATATAATATAGATATAAAAGAACAAGTGATTTCTGTCTTATGTTTAGAAGATACGGACATACAAAATATATACATTGCCTTAACCTTAGGTTCTTTAAATGAAAATATTTCGATTTTATCGTATTTACATGAAAAACAAAATCGTAAAAAGCTAAGCTTAGCAGGGGTGCAGCAGATTATATATCCTCAAAAATTAGTAGGGATATTTTCAAAAGAATTTGTAGACAAACCTTTTTGTTTAGAAACTATCAGTCAATTAGAAAGTGTTAATACCTCGAGTATTTTTGAAGAAATTTTAATTGATCAAAGAATTTATGAATTAAGAAAAAATGTATCAGATCTAAAACTACATGATACAAAACTAGTGTTTATAGGGGTTTATAGAGATGAAAATTTTATGTTTAAGCCTAAGGCAGATGAACCTTTATTTATTGGGGATGTCTTAATTGTTATTGGCTTAAAAGAGATGATAAAAGAATATTCATTAAATCTTCATAAGGCTATGAGATGATGCATCAAATTATAATTTTTGGATATGATGAATACGCTAAAGAGATAGCCTTAGCTTTTAAAAATACGCAGACTTTAATACAAATATATTTATTTGATGAATTCAGTTGTAAGCAAGCCATAGATGATGGATATACAGCGGATCTTGTTGAACTAGATGATGATTGGTTAGATATAAAAAAGAAATTTAATGTGCATAGTCTTATGTGCTTTTGTGCCTTAGCGGATGATGCCAAAAATGTCTTTTTAACACTGTCTTTACGTGCGCAGTACCCTCTTTTACATATTGTTTCCTTAGCCACCTCTGAGCAAAGTGCTCAAAAACTTCGTCTTGCAGGAGCAACTAAGGCCATAGCAAAGCTCGAAACTACTGCGCATATTATTGTAGAATCTTTAGAAAGACCCATAGCAGTGAAGGTCTTAAATGAAATCATTTATGAAAAAAATGGATTAAGTATGCAAGAATTCACGATCTTAAAAGATTCTGCACTTTGTGAAAAAGACTTTAGCGAACTCCTAGAACTTAGTGAAGATTATGAGATTATTATATTAACCCTATACGATAAGGAAAAAAATATGCATTTTACCTATTCAAATGAGGTAGAATCTTTAAAACTATTAGAAGGAAGTGTCTTGGTGATTATGGGTAAAGATAAAGATATACAAAACTTTCAAAAAGAAGTATTATGAAAATAGGAGTGATTGGTGCGGGAAAATGGGGCACAGCTTTAGCCTTTGCCTTGGGCGAAAAAAACGATGTGTATATCACCTCAAGAACGCCAAGAAAGATGGATAACTTTGTTAGTTTAGAAGAAATTTTAAAACTTACATATCTAGTAATTGCTATTCCTGCGCAAGAAATTGCCCAATGGCTTAAAGAAAATTTTAGTGATAAACATTTAGAAGATAAGAAAATTCTTGTTGTGGCTAAAGGGATAGAAGCGAGTTCAGGACGATTTTTAAATGAAATTTATGCGCCTTATGTATCTGAGCAAAATATTTGTTTTCTCTCAGGTCCTTCTTTTGCTTCAGAAGTTATGAAAAGTCTTCCTACGGCCTTAGTAGTAAACTCTTTGAACGAAAAGGTGGCGGAAGAGTTTTCAGGTTTTTTCCCTTCTTTTATAAAAACGTATGTAAGTACGGATGTTGCGGGGGCTGAAGTGGCGGGTGCGTACAAAAATGTTATTGCTATCGCTGCGGGGATTTGTGAGGGTCTTGGTTTAGGTAAAAATGCATCGGCTTCATTAATTTCAAGAGGCTTAGTGGAGATGCAACGTTTTGGGATACGTCATGGGGCCAAAGAGGAGACTTTTACAGGTTTAGGAGGCGCGGGGGACTTGTTTTTAACCGCCTCATCGAATATGTCTAGAAATTTTAGAGTAGGGCTTGGCTTAGCACAAGGGAAGTCTCAAAAAGAAATTTTAGCAGAGCTTGGAGAAGTAGCAGAAGGAATAGGAACGGCCTATGCCTTACATAAAATAAAAGAAGATGAGTCTCTTTATTTACCTATTGCTAATGAAGTTTATGCCGTTTTAGAAGGAAAAAGTCCACAAGAAAGTTTAAAAGACCTTTTAAGCCAATAAAAACTTTGTAAAAGATGGAACAATAAATGTTTATAAAGTTGAAAATACTCAAGGACAGATATGGACCGCTCAATTGAAGAGATTTATACAAGTATATCTCAAATGGTTCTTAGGGGAATATCAGAAGACTTCACTGAAGCAATTTTAGAAGTTGAATTACATTCTTTAGCATTAAAAATTTCAGGAGGTTTTCAATGCACCAAGGAAAGTGAACCTAGGGCTTTTTTATTTCTAAAAGAAAATAAAAAAGTATTAATGAAAGATTTAGTTGAACTTCATCTAAAAACAGACTTAGATGAACAAAGCCACTGGAATACAATGACGTATACCTTATATTCAAGTGGTGAGTATAAGGTCGACCTTGTATGGAATCAGTCTTTATCGGATAAAGTCCAAAGTGTGTATGCTCAGGCTTAAAATACTAAAGTCTTCTGATATAATAGGTGTATAAAATAAAAAGGATATCTTTGAAATCTGTTTTTATACTCTTATTCCTTTTCATCTCCTCTTGCGTTTTTGCTGAAGATTCTAAAGAAATTATTATTGCTAGTGAATCATGGAAGGGTGCCACCAATAGAGATGGAAGTGGTCTTTATTGGAAGGTTCTTGAAAAGGTTTATCTTCCCTTAGGCTATACAATCATTAAAAAACATAAAAATTATGAAGCTTCAAAGGCTATGGTACATAGTAATAATGCGGATATTTATTTAGGTGCGTATAAAAATGAAAATAGCTTTGCAAATTATCCAAAATATTATTTTGATCAAGATATAGTCCTTGTAGTATATAGATCTGATAGTATTGAAAAATGGGAAGGTCAAAAAAGTCTCAATGGAATGACTGTTGGTTGGATACGTGGATACGACTATAATAAATATTTAGATACAAATATTCAGGTAAAAGAATCAAACAACAGAAGTAATGGGCTTAAACAATTAAAAAGCCAACGCCTTGATGCTTTTTTAGACGACAGACGTAAGCTTAAACCTTATTTAAAAAGGGCTAAACTATCTCCTACTTTATTTAAACAAAAAATCATTTTTCAATTAAAATTTTATCCCGCTTTTACACAAACCCCAAAGGGAAGAAAACTAATGAAAATTTGGGATGAACGAATGAAAATATTAATAAAAACCGAGGATTTCAAACGTCTGTATTTTGATTCAGACTATGCTATATTTCCATATTAAGGATTTTTATGTCACTTCACAAGATATTAGCATTATGGAAGATCTTTTCAAAAAACACATTTACAAAGTCTATATTTTCTTATTTAATCCGTTTTATGAATCCTTATACGGGTCGTTTAGGCGCTACTATAAATATATTTGAAAAAGGGTACGCCGAGATTGTCTTAAGGGATAAGAAAAAAAATAGAAATCACCTAAATTGTGTACATGCCATCGCCTTAGCTAACTTAGGTGAGTTTACTAGTGGTATAGCGGTTTTAGGCTCTCTTCCTTCTAACGTGCGAGGTATAGTAAGTCATATCTCTATAGAGTATATGAAAAAAGCTAGAGGCACATTAAGAGCTGTCTCAAGTTGTGATATCCCTCCTATGACAGAGGATATACAATATAAAGTGAAAGCTGAAATCTTTAACGATGAAAATGAGCTAGTATCTTGTGTTCATGTCACGTGGGAGTTAGGAATGTATCATGAGTAAATTTTTAGAAGATACAGGCATTACGGTTCCTATTATTGGTGGTCCAATGTATCCTTGCTCAAACCCTGAATTAGTAGCAGCGGTATCAGAAGCAGGGGGTATTGGCATTGTTCAGCCTATCTCTTTGACATATGTGCATGGATATGAATTTAAAGAAGGTCTTGAATATATAAAAAGTCTAACGTCTAAGCCTATAGGGATGAATGTTTTAATAGAAAAGAGTTCAGCCAAATATGAAGAGCGTATGAAAGAATGGATTAGCATTGCTTTAGAAGAGGGGATTAAGTTTTTTATCACCTCCTTAGGCAAGCCCGACTGGGTAGTTACTTTAGCTCACGCAAAAGGTGCTAAGGTCTATCATGATGTAACTGAGCTTAAATGGGCAAAAATAGCGGTAGAGTCTAAGGTAGATGGTTTGATATGTGTTAATGCAAATGCCGGAGGACATGCAGGGGATATACAGGCCTTAGCCTTATATAATGATTTGAAAGACTTAGGTTTACCACTAGTATGTGCAGGTGGAGTAGGGGATAAACAGCAATATGAAAAGATGCTTTCTTTAGGGTATTTAGGCGTTCAAATGGGAACACGTTTTATAGTCAGTGATGAATGCAAGGTTCCTCAAAACTATAAAGAAGCCATTATAAAGGCAAAAAAAGAAGACATAGTGTACTCTTTAAATCTAACAGGGGTAAAAGTGAGTGTTATTAATACTCCATATATACAAGGCCTAGGGCTCAAACCAAATGTACTCGTTTCATATATGCTAAGGTATTCATTTTTAAAACGTTTTATACATTTGTTTTATATGTTACGTTCTATAAAAAACTTAAAAGGTTTAATCAAAGGAAAAAAGTCTCAACAAGGTTTTTTTCAAGCAGGAAAAAGTGTTGAGGGTATTGATGCAACAGACACCGTAAAGAATATAATAAAAAGTTTTCTATAAAAAGGGGAAGAAGGATACTCATGGCTGTAGCCGATGCAAGACATATTTTAGTAGACAATGAAAAGAAATGTCAAGAACTTCTTAATGCGATTAATGATGGTGAACATTTTGAAGCACTAGCTAAAGTTCATTCTTTATGTTCCTCAAAAGACAAGGGTGGAAGTTTGGGAACTTTTTCACCAGGAAAGATGGTTAAGGCCTTTGACGAAGTTGTTTTTAACGCAGACATAGGTGTGATTTATGGCCCTGTGAAAACAGAGTTTGGTTACCATCTTATAGAAGTTACTTACAGAGGATAAATAATGATAAAAATAGTATGTGTACTCTTAAGTATGTTAGTTTTAATTCAAGCAAAAGATATAAAACCTAGCTTCTCCTTACATACCAAGGGTATTATCAGCGACTTTGTTGTTGAAGGTGAACGTTTATATGTGTCAACAGACTTAGGCAGGATTGACATCTTTGATTTAAAGACTAAAAAACGTATAGAACAAATTGTTTTAGAACCCATAAAAAGTACAAGAAACACAATGGTACCGGCATCTATTTCTAGTGTAGATGTTTTTAAGTCAAAGCTTCTTATTGTAAGTAGAGGCTTAGATAATTATAGAAATGTATGGATTTATGAAGATTATAAACTAAAAAAGATTATAGGTACTACAAAAAAACTTTTAATTAAAGAAGCACATTTTAAGGATGGAAATATGCTTGTATTTGCTAGTATAGATGGGGATATCAGCTTATATGATAGGAATGAAAAAGCAAGTGTGTATACCCATCATGTCACAGACAGTCGTTTAAGTGATATGGTTCTTTCTTCGGATAAGAAAAAAATCATTATTGCAGATGAAAGTGGAGAAGTTAAGATGTTTGATAGCACGACTGCCAAGCAATTTCCTGATATTCCTGCTAAAAATGTAGATAACATTTTTAATATTTCGCACAGCAATGGAACCACGATTACAGGAGGCCAAGATAGAAGGGTGGTTGTGTATCAAGAAAATGAAAAACCATATTATCTAAAGAGTAATTTTTTTATTTACAGTGTAGGTTTAAGCCCTAGTGGAAAAATCGGGGCCTATAGTGATGGAGAAGACAGCGATATACAAGTGTTTGACATAAATACAAAGCAAAAATTAAAGCATCTTGTAGGGCATACGAAAATTATAAGAAAAATCCATTTTATAAGTGAAAATCGACTGATAAGTTCAGACCAAGGTCACGATATCTTCTTTTGGGAGTTTTAATAATTTAAAATATTTCAATCCTTCTTCTTCCTTATCCAAAGTGGAACATCTCTTGCTACTAGTTATACAACTACACAAGGCAAGGACGTCTATGAAATTTATGTTAATGTTTTTAACACTGTTTGCAAGTTTGCAAGCGACTAAAGTATCAGAAATCACCAAGGTTGTTGGTGTACGCGATAATCAACTCATTGGTTATTCTCTGGTCGTTGGTTTAAATAAAACGGGTGATGGAACGACCTCAATCTTTACTCTTCAATCTATTGCCAATATGTTAAAAGCAATGAACATAGATATGAATCCAAATGATATTAAATCAAAAAATGTAGCTGCCGTCGTAGTAACTGCAAAGCTTACATCATTTTCGCATCAAGGTGATACGATGGATGTAACGGTATCAACCATTGGTGACGCTAAGTCTATTGAGGGTGGAACCCTTCTTATGACTCCACTCAAAGGGGTGGATGGAAAAATTTATGCACTTGCTCAAGGTTCCCTTAGTATAGGTGGAAAAAATGAAAGAGGTGGTGGGGCTTTAAACCACGCTACTGCAGGTATTGTTTATGGTGGTGCCATTGTTGAAAGAGAAATTCCTCTGGATCTTTATCATCAAGAATATGTAACCTTAAGTCTTAAAAACTCCAGCTTTGCTAATGTCATTAATCTTCAAAACGCTATTAATGGTATGTATCATATGCAAGTAGCGGTTGCTCTAGACCCTAAGTCTATTAAACTAAAGCGTCCTGAGAGTAAGAGTATGGTTGAATTTTTAGCTGAGGTTCAAGAACTTGATGTTTCGTATATTCCATTAGAAAGAATTGTTATCAATGAAAGAACTGGAACTATAGTTGCTGGTGTTAATATAGCAGTCTCACCTATCATTATCACTCATGGTGATATAACGATAAAGATTGAAGAAGACACGCAACCAGGGCCTGGAAATAATATTATCTTAGATGATGATATCACTATAGGTATTGAAGATAATCGTTTGATAGCTAAAAAAGGCACATCAACGGTAGCTAATATTGCGCGATCTTTGCAAAAACTTGGAGCGAGTCCTAAAGACATTATTTCTATCTTAGAAACGATGAAAAAAGCGGGCGCAATCCAAGCTGAACTGGAGATAATCTAATGAATATTGATACATCAAATGCACTTTTTTCAGCTAAACAAGACATTCCTAAGATAAAAGATGGACTTGACTCAGTGGCATTAAAAGAGCAAACCGATCAATTTGAAGCTATCATCTTAAAACAGCTTCTAGACACCTCCATGAAAGATGAAAATACACTCTTTGGAAAAGACCCTGGAGATAAGATTTATAACTCTATGTATAGGGATGAAATCTCTAAGGTAGGGGCAGGGAGTATGGGTATTTCTCAGATGCTGTTTGATTTTTTATCAGATGGGAGATAAACACAAAAAAAGCTAAAGTTTTTTTATTTATTGTCGATATTAAGAATATATACTAATATTGGGCAATAAGGATTCGAAATGATTTCCAAAGTAGGCACACCTGCCATAAGGAATACGTACCAAGAGAATGAAGCTAAAGATGCTTCCAAAACTCCTCGGGCTGTTGATAAGCAAGGAGATACAAGTAAGATTGAACAACTTAAAAGTTCAATTGAAAATGGAGAGTATACACTCGATCTAAAAGCCTTGGCTAAAAAGATAGGGGAGGAACTACTCTAGAAGGAAAATATTATGTTATCTCATCATCTTAAAGGCGCAGTAAGTGATCTGGAAGAATTAGTGAAAATGAGCGAGCAAGATATCGAAGATATCAAACACGCAAACCACGAACCTCAGTTTCAAAGACGCAAGATGAAAGAAGATATGATAAGTTCTTTTGAAACAAAAAAAGCAATGATTGATCACGAGATATCAAAGCTTATGACCAGTAGCCCCGATACATCTTTAGATAAACTTTTAGATGAAAATGAAAACACCTATTTACAAAAACTAAAAACTTCTCTAGCCGCTCTAAGAGACGTGAATAAAAAATATGCAAAAATGGTATTAGGTGTTTCTTCTTTTTATAATACACTTTTAGAACGACTTATTCCTACTGAAATGCATGGTTATCAAAAATCAACTTCTAGAAGTGCATCTTTTTTAGAAATAAGAGCGTAGGAGGCAGCCATGGCTTCTATATTTAATGGTCTTAATATTGGCTACAGCGGGTTAACCGCCTCTCAGTTAGGAATCAACACTACTGGAAATAACATTACTAATGCTGAAGTTGAAGGCTATACAAGACAAAGAGTCGTTCAACAAAGCACAACACCCTTAGGTAGAATTATTCCTGGTGCACAAGGAAATGGTACTCAGGTTAAAGAAATTGTGCGTATACATGATGAATTTGTGTACGGACGTTACCGCTCAGAAAGTGCAAATAAAGAGTTTTGGGATTTTTCTAGAGATACATTAGAAGAACTGTCTACGTATTTCCCCGAAATAGAAAATGTTGGTATCAAGTATGATATGCAAGAATATTTTAACCTCTGGGGCGATCTTTCTATTAATCCGGATAATCAAGCCATTAAAGTTGCTTTAGCTAAGCAAACTGAGGTACTTTCAAATAATGTACAACAAACACGTAGCCGTATCTCTGACTTACAAGTTACACTAAATGATCAATTAAAAACCTCAATAGATGAAGTAAACCGAATAGGTGCAGAAATAGCTATTTTAAATGGGGCTATTGCTGAAACTGAGTCCATAGAAGGTCAAAATGCTAATGATTTGCGTGATCAACGCGGAAGCTTAGAAGTGGCACTTTCAAAGCTTGTAGACGCGACTTTTTTTGAAAGAGATTTAACCTCAAGTACACCAGTAAGCCGAAATATTGTGGAAAAGGGTGGATCGTACACCATGAATATTTCAGGGTTTAATGTGGTTGATGGAAAAACATTTCATCCTATCATTATGAAAAATGATGATAAGCCAAATGCTTTTAATGATCTTTTCTTTGAACGTCAAGATGGTGTTCTTATCCCTATGGCAGATGAGATTAAAGGGGGACGAGTAGGTTCTATATTAGATCTACGAGGAACCCAGTTTGATGAAAATGGATATGTTAAAAACGGTCAACTTCAAGAGATAATGAATCAGCTCGATGGCTTTGCCTCAGGTTTAATTGAGAGTACAAATAATTTATACGCTCAAGGGGCTCAAACAAGTATGATTTCAGACCGGTTAAGTCTTGAAGCCAACGCAACACTTAAAGACTCACCATTAAACTTTCGTGAGGGAAGTTTTGATATGATTGCTTATGATATTAATGGAGATGAAGCCGCTAGAAGAACGATTACAATTACAAGCACAACGGTAATGGACGATTCTTTAGCCTTTCCTCCTAATGGTTCGGCCAACAGTATCATAGGTCAGCTAAAAGCTCAGATAGATGATAACTCTGATGGAAATGCGATAAATGATATTAATTCTATTTTAAGCTCTGTGTATAGTTATAATCCTACAAATATATCGGGTGAATTATCTATACAAGTCAATGAAAATGATTTTCCTGGCTATACCTTTGGGATAGAAG
>NZ_JAEMVE010000177.1 GCF_029216045.1 Sulfurimonas sp. MAG313
AACAACATATCGGTATCGGCTACTTCAAAATTATACTTTGAAAACTGTATTTCACTTTCTTTATGAATATCTCTGTAATAGGTCTTTCCATGTTCATTTTCATTCCAAACAATATCAAAAATAGAGTCAACCCCTTGAAGATACATAGCTAAACGTTCTGTTCCATAAGTGATTTCAACTGCAACAGGGTCACAAGCGATTCCACCAACTTGTTGAAAATACGTAAACTGAGTCACTTCCATCCCATTGAGCCAAACTTCCCAGCCAAGTCCCCAGGCACCAAGCGTTGGTGATTCCCAGTTGTCTTCCACAAAACGGATGTCATGTTGAGACAAGTCCAACCCTAGATATTCTAAACTCTTAAGATAAAGTTCTTGAATATTATCAGGGCTAGGTTTGATAAGGGCTTGAAACTGATAATAAGAACCCAGACGATTAGGATTTTCACCATAACGACCATCGGTAGGACGTCTACTTGGAGCTACATAAGCAACCGACCAAGGTTTAGAATCAAGAGAACGTAAAAAAGTAGCAGGATGAAAGGTTCCCGCGCCTGCTGAAATATCATAAGGTTGAACAATATTACAACCCTGCTCTTTCCAGAACATTTGAAGTTTTAAAAGTAAGTCAGAAAAGGTAATCATAAAGAAGTTCCTAGAGTAAATTACGCGAATTATACAAAAAGTTCATGGTATACTCCTTTAAAAAGAGTGCTCATGACAAATAAGCTTTTAATTGTATGGTCAACTGAAGAGATTGAAGTCGCTAAAAAGATGATACTTTTGTATTCTAGTGTGATGCTTGAACGTGGCTATTGGGACGAGGCAAGCATCATGATATGGGGGCCTTCAGCTAGACTAATAAGTCAAAACACACAGCTTCAAAACAAGATCAAAGAGATAGCAAAAACAGGAGTAAAATTTCAAGCTTGCGTGGTTTGCACAGATGAATATGGAGTTTCAAAAACACTAAAAGGTTTAGGCATTGAACTCATTCACACTGGAGAAGTATTAACTCAGGCCTTGCAAGGAGATTGGAAGGTACTTACTTTTTAGTTCACCCTATAGAACAAAAGGAATAAACATTTTTGTTTTTTCTTTGTAAGCTTGATAGGTCTCATCTTTTTCACACCAATAGCCTTCTTCTTTTCTTGCTTTTAAGACCAAAACACCTACTAAGGCCATTAAAACAAAAATCTTAAAAAATGCAAAGCTATAAAAAAGAGCCCCTAGACCTATTAAGAGTACGGAGGTATACATAGGATGACGAATGTATTTATACGGACCACTTTGAATAAGTTCACCCTTTTCTTTGATTTCTGGGACTATATTAAAGTTACCTATCTTGTTATGCCCTGATGTCCAAAGAAGGAGTTTTAGAGCAAGGCTTAAACAGATAAAAGCACCTATCCAAGCATATTCAAAAGAGATAAGGTACATAGGGGTAAACATTAAAGATAAAAATAAAAATTGTAAAAATACTAACAATCTTGAATTCTGCATGAGAAAGCATAACATAACTTAAATAAAGACCCTAGTATTATAAACAAATATTATTTAACATTTTTTTTGCTATTGTTACTTATGAAAAGTTCTGATGATATAAATATTTATAAAGAGATGAGTGTATTAGTAGTGGATGACAACAAAACTACCTTAAGTTTACTTAAGCTGTCTCTTGAAGATATCTTTGATAAGGTCATCCTTGCTAAAAATGGCGAAGAAGGCTTAGACAACTTCAATAAACAAGAAATAAACCTTATCATTACTGATTACGAGATGCCTATTCTTAATGGCTTAGAATTTATCAAAAAAGTGCGTCAGGCCAATAAAACTATCCCTATCATCTTACTTACTGCTAATGAAGACTATAAGGTGTTTCATACCGCTCTTAATCTTAATATAACCCATTCACTAAGCAAACCTATTTCTCCTGATGCTATTAAAAATGTTTTGTTTGAAATTTTAGAGCCTATTTTCTTATATCAAAGTTCTAAAAAATTAAAAAAAGAAGAATTACATACTTTACAAAAACTAGAAAGCTACCATAAACAACAACATACACAAGCATTTTTAAAAGAACACCAAGCCATTAGAAATGATTTTTATTATGAGTATTATAAAGAACAAGAAAATATTTTATGGTATTTAGATGGCTCCTATAAGCCTCACGATATCTTAAGTGGTGATACTTACTCTATACGAGCACTAGGTAAAGACAGAGCCTTTATGTTTATAATTGACGCTATGGGAAAGGGTGTGTCTGCCTCTGTAACGTCTATACTCGCCTCAAGCTATATTAATCATATCATTGATACTAAGGACTTTGTTTTTGATATGTTTCTTAGGGATTTTAATGACTATATTATTAAGAGTTTACTTGAAGAAGAGGTCTTAGCCGTTGTCTTTGCCGAGCTTAACTTTTCAAAACACACCTTATGCATTTCTTCTTATGGCATGCCTCCTATACTCATGTGTGATAAGGACAACACGTTAATCAAAATAAAAACAAACAACCTTCCTATATCAAAGCACAACCATAGCTTTAATATACAGTCTCATAATATAGAAGATATTGAGAAGATTTTGCTTTGCAGTGATGGCTTAGTAGAAAGTAGTTTAGATAATGGGGAACTTTACTTTTCACATTTAAAACAAGATTTTATACGTTCCAAAACACGTTCCTCTTTTTTAAAAAAAATGTATGCTAAGGTACCAAATCCTGATGATGACATCACACTTTTATTTTTTCAAAAACGAATATTAAACAATAAAGAGATGGTCTATAAAGAATGTGAAACACGCTTGAAAGAGGTGGATAAATGTATAGAAGACTTCCACACTTACCTTGATGAAAAAGGTATTGACCCTATTCACACAGCAAAGCTGGGTATGATATTTACAGAAATGATGATGAATGCTTATGAACATGGAAACTTAGGGATTAATAATGAGCAAAAAAGACAATTTATATTAGAGGGGAACTATGAAAAAACGTGTACTGAAAAAGAGCAACTATATCATCAACGCCTTATCAAAGTACATTATTTTGTGCATCCCCAAGGAAAAGGCCACTGCGTAAAATTTGATATATGTGATGAGGGGGAAGGTTTTGATACTAAGATATTTAAAAAGCTTATTTTTGACACCTCTGCTGTTAATGGTCGTGGCTTTAAAATCGCAAAAAAAATGGTGGATGCTATCTATTACTCACCAAAAGGCAACCATGTCATCTTACATAAATACGTTCCACAAGCTATCTAAAAACAAGGGAAGACTATGCAATTAGAAACAACAAACAATATCGTATCCGTACGAGGAAACATCTCAACCGTAAGCGATTTTGAAAAAATTAAAAATAATTTAGACTCGGTAAAACAAAGCAATGATCATTTGGTTTTAAAGATTTATGATTCTTTGGTTATCAATTCATCTTTAATTGGTTTTTTAGTGAAAATCATCCATCAAGACAAGGTGAGGCTTGATTTTTATGCAGGAAGTGACATACTATTTGAGTTATTGGATGACTTAGGCTTAAGTACAACCTTAAACCTGCGAAAGCTTTAAGGAATCCGCCATATTAATGTGTGCCAGCCATTTAAAAAGCTTCATTGCAATCCATAAAAACAAAAGTGGAAAAAGAACACTTTGCACAATAAAAATTGCTATTAATGTCAGCATATATTCTATGGCATGATTAAACTTAAGTTTTAAATCATTCCATAGAACTTGCATCTTAAGTTTAAAGCTTTGTATTTGTTGGTTTAGATTTAAAGACTCTAACCATGATGTTTTGTACTGATTTTGACTTGTGTTTATCTTGTGTATTATATTCTCCGTTTGTCTTTGGCTTAACTCCAAAGAACTTTTTGCTTCTTCATATTGAGTGTGCAAACCATAAGTATAAATACCCTCAGTTAATAAGATACTAAGAGGCACAAAAAATCGTAAAAATGAAAATATGATAAACGTTTTAAAGACAAGATTAAACCCTTTTTTATGCCACAAAGGAGGTATCCATAAACTCATAAGAAGTCCAAGGGCACTAAGAGCTAAAAACCCTTGAATCAGTTGGGTCTGGCCTAAATTAAGCATAAGTTCTTGTATCCCAAGAGAGACGGAACTCATTAACATTATCCATGAAAAACGTTCCAAGATATCATTCATCGGGTCAAGTATCTGCCCCACAGCAAAATTGACACCTACTCCAGCAGGTGTAGCGTAAACTTCAGTCCCTTGAAGAACTGAAATCAGTCCATTTAAAGTACGTACTATAGCAAATACTGTGATAGAACGAGCAAAAGCCTTGTCTAATTGAACAGAGCTAAAATCATCTACTGGCTTCAAAAAAGAAAAAGATACCAAGCTTATTAATAAGGCTGAAATTAAAAGTTTTTTATACATCATTAATTCCCACAAAAATTTCCGTCACACGCAGGAACAACACCTGAATCACTTGCACTAGAAATAAGAAACTTCATTAAATGTTTACGTCTGTTTTTATAATACGACTTTTGCATTGTTTGCATGGCCTTTTCATTTTTCATATGTACACTTAAGAACTTTTTGTCTTTATCTTTAAACATAACTTTCCACTGCTTTTTCTTCAACATTGCCGCCCCTTTATATGGGTTTCCATGACATTGTTTACAAAGCTTTTTGTACGTTACTATACCTCGTTCCGAATAATTTGAACGGGCACTAAGAGAGCTAATAAGTAAAAAAACAATAATAAATATACTTTTAAAATACATAAGATTTCCCTTTTGACTATTATACATCAAACCAAGTAGTTTGTATCGTAGAATCTATATGTTTAGAAAAAACTCTTTCTTCATAGGATAAACCTTGCCGTTTATTTGTATGGAAAGGGCTTGTATACCTTCATAATATTTTCTTGTGCTTATTTTTTTAAGGATATGTTTTTTAATAAGATGCACTTTCCCTTTTGTATAAGACTTGCTTGAACACTTAAAGACCTTCGCCTTTAAACAACCGTTGGATTTTTTAAAATATACAAGATAATCAATCATTAACCTACTGTCTTCTTTAAGCTCAAACCTAATAGAAAACTCTAAATATTCTCCTAAAGTGATTACATCATCTTTAATCTCTAAAGAAAAGTTATCTACTTCAATATCTGCCTTATAGCCCATCAAAGTCAAGGCATTTATATCTCCATCTTTAATTAAAGAACGACAAGCATGTGCAATAATCCAATCGATATCTTTGACATCATGGTGTTTCCATTGTGTTAAAAAATCTATTACTTTTATAGGATGGTCTTTAGATATATCGTTTAAAGAGTTAGCAATAGAGCGTTGTACAAGACGAGTAGGCTCATTTTTCATCCCATCTAATAAGTCTAAGACACAAGAAGGATCTTTTACATACTTTTGCAAGCGCAGTCCCCAAGGAAGCCTTGGTCGTGTTCCTTCACTGGCTAAGCGCCGAATATGACAGTTTTCATCTTTTGAAAATTCTTTTAAATACACAAAACAAGCGTCTTCATTTTTTAGTATAAAACTACGTATAGGAAATTCAGATGTAAAACGCATTGTCATCTCTTTTAAGGCTAAAATCGAGGCATCAAATTCGTCTAAACCATAGTCTTTAACATATATCCCTAAGGGCATCACATAAAAGCAGTCATATCCTTTTAATTCTTCTTCTTGCATAATGGGGCCCAAAGAACTAAGAATCACCTCTAAAGCCTCAAGATAAGGTTTTGGCAAGAATTGGTACAAAGTTGTAGAAATTCTTTGGGCTCTTTCACTCAAACTCAAGGTCTCAAAATTTAGCAACACTTCAATAACAAAATCTTTCTCTTTAAAAGCTGGGTGTGCCCCTTTAATATTAGAAGCTATATATTCAATCATTTCTTTTGTAAATATGTTTTTTAATAAAAATATTTCTGCCATTATATATCTCCACTAAACCTTTCTATTTTATGAGAAGAAGGCCACTGTTTTTCCAATATAATATCTTTATTTTCTATCTTTAGAAATATCAATTTTATTTTATAAGAAAACTTTATGTAAAAATAGGGTTCAATATACTAATACAAGTTTACACTAGATATAAAGGATTTAAAATGCAAGAAAAAGAATTAGAATTTTTTAAAATACAACTTCTAGATGCTAAAGAGCATATCCTTCAAAATGTGAATCTTGCATCTAAAGAACTGGAACAATTGCAAAACCAAGAAAACAATGATGATATGGATTTTGCTTCAATGCGTAGTGACGCCCTTATAGAACAAGTTATTTCAGACCAGCAAAATGCAGAATTAGCGGACATAGAACACGCTTTATCACGCATAGAAAATGGAAATTATAATATTTGTGAAATGTGTACAGAAGCTATTGGCATCTCTCGTTTAAAGGCAAAACCTTATGCAAAATTTTGTATGACCTGTCGCCCCTTATATGAAAAGAGTCAATAAAATTATTTTGTAATCTTTTTTTGATATCATTGCTTTATGAGTATTGCCATCCCAGAGTAAACTAGACAATATTATCTAGTTTACTCTGGGACGGCAACAATACTTAAACAAGGGAAAATTCATAGTGGATTATCAAAATAATAATATAGTTTTAATGGGATTTATGGGTGTAGGAAAAGGTTCTTTAGCACGAGAACTTGCTAGGTTGACCAAGCGAGTTGCTATTGACACAGATGATATAATTGAAAGCATGGAGAACATGAAAGTAAAACGCATCTTTGAGCAAGAAGGTGAAGCTTATTTTAGAGAAAGTGAAAAAAAAGTATCCCTTTGGTTAGAAAGAAGTGTTAAGAACAGTATTATATCTATAGGTGGAGGATTCTTTCACGTAGGAAACCTCAAAGAAATTGGTCATGTGATTTATTTAGAATCTTCTTTTGATGCTATTTTAGATCGTATTAATTCTTCAAAAAATCCCGAAAAAAAGTATAAAAAACGTCCTCTTTTATTAGACATACAAAAAGCAAGTGCTCTTATTAATGAACGACATCCAAAATACCTTCTCGCTTCAAATACAGTTATTGAAACCGCAGGCAAGACATCTGCCGTCATAGCCCAAGAGATTATAAAACTTTTAAAGCTTTAACCTCATCACATTTTTACATAGGTCATTATGGCATTTTATTTTCCTAAGTTAGGCCAATTAACTGGTTTGCCCTTTGTATCAAATACAGAAGGCGTTCCACGAACACCAAATTGAGTTGCAAGGGTTTGATTGTCTTTGAGCTTTTGAGAAAACAACTCACTGATTTTTTGTGTCATAGTAAGTCTCTCAAAACTTCTATCACCCTCTGCCATATCTAAAAGAGCTTTAACCTTAGCCTTTTGATTTGCTTGTTTCATTACATGGTAAGACATTTTGGTTGCATTATGATGGTTTGGAAGGGGCATAAAATACACAAGAAGTGTAACTTTTTCAGCTAAGCTAGGCCATTTTTCTTCAAACCTAACACAATAAGGGCATTCAGGATCCGTAAATACAATATATTCGTCTTTTCCCGTACCATATACGATATCAGCATTTTCACGAATAGTTTTCATATCTAAGGGACGTTTTATAGATTCACCCGTTTTGGCATTAAGCGCTTCACCTAAAATAACAACTTTTTTATCCTTTGTTACATAGGCTGTTGAAAGCTGAGAACCACGGGGTGTATTTATCTCTAAAGTTAATTCATATATAAGGCCATGATCATACACCTTAACAATGTTAATATGTTGTTTAGACAACATCGGGATAGATTTAAAAGGCTTAGGATCTATGTCCCCTGCCAGTAGAGTTAAACAAAGTGTAAAAAATATTGTTATTAATTTCAATGGATATCCTTTTGCCCATTATAACTTTTTAAATATAAAGAACACCTCTAATATCTAGGACAGTTATAAAGATAAAAAAATCAAATAATAAAGTCCATTATTATTTTATATCTTAAAGTTAAAGGCTCCATAAACAGATTCTAAACGTTCAAAGTTTACATCATATTCCTTAGACTGTGTCCATGAATATTTGTATCCAATTTCTAAATAAAGGTTATCCGTAAATTCAACTATCATTCCTCCTTGTACACCATAAATCAGGTCAAAATCATCTTGATCAAAATTTCTAATAGGTACTTTAATACGTGAATACACCGCGCCAACATGTCCACCAGCAAAACCTCTTAACCTATCAAAGTATGGTCTTGTTTTGGCTTCTATATTAAGTTCTAGGGTTTGAATTGCGTACGTTCCTGTGCTCACAGAACTATCTGCATCGATATAATTATAATTTACATACACGCGAGAAAGTCCTGTTTCAGCGCCTACTCGTGCTCCAAAACTATTACTCCATCTATAATTTGTATTAGACACATACCCTCTTGTTTGAGCAAGTTCAAATCCAAGCATACTCTCATATTCTTGAGCTTGAAGACTACTAGCAAGCGCTAATGCTGCTAATGTTAATAGTATTTTTTTCATATTTTCCCTTATTGTATACTTACTATTTAATGATGCACTATCGACATATAAATAAGATTACTTTAGTAAACATCATAATATATCATATTTACTAAAATAAAATTGAATATCATTTTTTATAGTTATATATTATACCCATTTTATTAAATGGGACCTCTAAGGAATACCTTCTAAAAGAAAGATTTCTTATATTTCATTAAACATTATAATATGTTGCATTGGGGTGGTATACCACTAAGGCGGATGTACTTTGTTCGGGATGGATTTGGAATGTTTCGGATAATTCTATCCCAAATTCTTCAGGTTTCAACAAATCAAAAAGTGGTCTATTTAGTTCCAAGTCTGGACAAGCAGGGTATCCAAAAGAATATCTTGCCCCCTCATATTTATTCATTCGTACATCTGAAAGTACGGGCTTTTCATTGTCACAAATATTTAAATCTAGTCTGATTTGTTTATGTACAATTTCAGCCAAGGCTTCAGCAAGTTCAACCCCTAAACCATGAACCATATAATATTCAGTATATTCACCCTTATCGTATAACTCTTTTTCAAACTCAGCAAGTTTAGAACCAGCAGATACACAGGTCATCGCAATAACATCATGTCTATCTGTGTGATAAAAGTCTGATAATGCGCGGTGAGGCTTTTTACCTTGTCTCGGGAAAGACATAGTATATTTAGCTCTTCCTATACATTCAGATAAAGGTTCACGGTTTACATCTTTTTCACCTGTCCACCCTTCACTCTCATCAAAAATTAAAAGAGTAGTATCATCAGACCTTACGGGGTAATATCCATATATAACCGTTGCATCAAACAAGTCTAAATCCAAAAATTGTTTTTTGATACGTTCATATGCTGGCCAAACCTTTTCTTCTAACTGCTTCTCATAAGCGTTTTTTTTCCATACCCTTAGAGTTATATCCCCAGCGTTGTTTAAACAGTATCTTATGGTTAATCCATTCAAAGGCAAGTTCAAGTGGGAAGTCTTTTCCTGCTTGCATAACTCTGCGACCCCAAAAAGGAGGCGTAGGAACACGTACTTCACGAGAAGGCATCTTGAGTTCTTCAAAAGGAGGAATAATAATTTCTTTTTTAACGACTTTCACTTTTTCTAATCCTGCGTCCCCGTGTAAATTCGTATCAAGAACCCCGCCTTTTTCAATCCTAGACATTGCCGTTACCCCATCAAATGCATCCTTGCAGTAGAAAATAGGGCCATCATAAAAAGGTCTACAAAAGTCATCTATAAAGGTACGTGTTAAAGCAGCACCACCTAAAAGAACAGGCACGGTAAATCCTTCTTCTTTCATAGCTTTAAGGTTTTCTTGCATCACTTGAGTTGACTTAACAAGTAGCCCTGACATACCAACGGCTTGTGCTTTGCCCGAACGTATCTCATTTAAAAAGATTTCTAAGTCTACTTTAATACCCACATTAGTAACTTTATATCCATTATTTGAAAGGATAATATCTACAAGATTTTTACCAACATCATGAACATCACCTTTAACTGTTCCAAGAACTAAGGTCGTATCGACTTCTTTTTCAACCTTTGGTAAAAAGGGGTTTAAATGGTCTACAGTTTTTTTTCATTGTTTCTGCAGACTGAAGAACAAAAGGCAATTGCATTTGACCTGAACCAAAAAGCTCACCCACAACCTTCATTGCGCCAATTAAGATCTCATTAACAATTACTTCAGGCTTTATATTATGTCTAGCAGCCTCAACGAGAGGAATCATTCTTTCTTTATCACCATCCATAAGAAGTTTAGCTATTTTTTCTTCTTCATTTAGCGCGTCATAGGCAGCATCTTCTTCTTCACTATTAGTAGCTTCTACATCTGAAAAATGCTCTATAAAATCAAATAAGGCTTCACCTTTTGGCTTTTTGTTAAAGATAAGATTATTACAAATTTCTTGTTGTTCATCCGAAATTTTATTTAAGGGGATAATGTGCTTAACATTAATAATAACCGTACTTAAACCCGCTTGTATACAATGATGTAAAAACATAGAGTTCAAATACGGACGGGCATCTTTATCTAAACCAAATGAGATATTAGAAAGCCCTAGTGTTGTTCCTACTCTTGGATACGTCGTCATAAGTTCACGTATAGCATCTATAACTTCTATACCGGCTGTCCAGTACTCTTCATCCCCTGAACCAAGAGTAAAGGTAAGTAAATCAAATACTAAGTCTTCGGGTCTAAGACCATGTAGCTCAGTGGCGCGTTTATACATACGTTCGGCTATCTCAAATTTACTCTTAGCCGTCTTTGCCATACCCACTTCATCTATGGTCAAAAGAACTAAAGAAGCCCCATATTTTTTTGCCAACTGACAAATAATATCAAAGCGTTCCTCTCCGTCTTCTAAGTTAACCGAGTTAAGAATACACTTACCACCTATTAGTTTTAAAGCAATTTCAAGACCTGATATTTGTGTAGAATCGGGCATAAGAGGAAGTGCTATCTTTTGTGCATATAAGGCAATAACATTAAGCATATCTTTGGACTCTTCACGTCCTGCAAAGCCAACATTTACATCAATTAAGTGAGCACCCGCTCGGACTTGTTGTTGAGCAACAGACAGAGTTCCTTCATAATCCTCGGCTAAAATAAGCTCTTTAAATGCCTTTGAACCAGTTGCATTAGAACGTTCCCCTATAAGCAAAGGTGCAGGATTTTGTTTCAATGCTACCGTACTAAATAAAGAAGCGATACAAGCTTCTTGACTCCCCGTAGCTACTTTTGGCGTGATTGAACTCACTTTGTCTACGAGTGCACGTATATGCTGAGGCGTTGTACCACAACAGCCCCCTAAAAAAGAAACTCCATCATACTTCATAAAGTTTTCTTGTTGAGTTGCAAATTCATCAGGTCCCATAGGATAATACGAGTACCCCCCACGGTTTTGAGGAAGTCCAGCATTCGCATGAACAGAAATAGGTTTACCCCAAACCTCAGCTAAGGCCTTTATATGTTTACCATATTGCTCCGGTCCAGTACCACAATTAAAACCTAAAGATAAAATATCAAAAGGTTCTAAAATAGCCGCTATAGTTTGTGCATCTGTTCCAATAAGCATCGTCCCTGCAAGTTCAATAGTTACTGAAATCATAATAGGAAGTTCAGCTTCGCGCTCAATATTCGCTGCTTGACACGCATGAAGTGCTGCTTTAATTTGAAGAGGGTCTTGACATGTTTCAAGTAAAAACACATCCGTTCCACCATCAATTAAAGCAAGGGCACATTCAGTATAACCTGAAAGCATTTGATCATAATGCATATGCCCTAAAGAAGGAAGCTTAGTACCAGGTCCAATGGAACCTAGAACAAGACGAGGATGTTCAGGTGTGGAAAATTTATCACACATTTTCTTAACAATTTGAGCTCCTGCCTTGGTGAGTTCATACGCACGATGACCGATTTGGTATTCATCTAGAACCCAATCAAAAGAGCCAAAGGTATTGGTTGTTATAAGATCAGCACCTGCCGTTAAATAACCACTATACACTTCTTCTAAAATATCAGCAGCCGTAACATTTAAAAGTTCATTACAGCCTTCATTCCCTTCCCATTGAGCATCAGAAATTCTATCAGCTCTGTCTTGAAGTTGTGTACCCATGGCACCATCAATAATCATTGGACGTTTTTTAATTGTGTCTAAAATATATTCTTTAACAGACATGTTTCTCTTTTGTTTGAAATAGCTTGTACTTAGATAAAGATATAATTGGATTTTATCCTTTATATTTTTATCTAAATTAAGCCTGTTATATTAACTAATTTGAGCATAAAACTTTATGAGACAAAACAGTTAATAAAATAAGTATTATAAAAAATAATTAAACTCTTCATATTCTTTATATTTTTGTATAAATAATGCTAATATTGTATCAACCACTTTTAACAGGAATAATAATGCAAAGTCTCCATAATTTTGTTTTAAAAAAAATTTTTAAAACGGCTATAGTTCCTATTCTCATTATGGAATTACTTCTTATTCTACTAATCTTTATCTTTGGCTATTTACAAGAAAAGAAAAATGAAGAACTTTTGCAAAAAACAGCCTCACAAAGTTTTGAAGAGGTAGCCTCCCAAGTCACACAAAGAATGAGTGCTAAAATTGAACGGGTTGAAAAAGATGCTACGGCCTTAAAACTTGTAATTCAATCACTTTATGTCCATAACAAACGGTATGATGGGTCCCAACTTTCCTACCGATTTGAAGATGGGTTTTTCATTCGTAACAATGAAGGAATGTCCACGGTTTATACCACTAACTTAAGTACCTTAAGTGAAGAAGATAAGGTTTCTTTGAAAATTTTAACTATGACTGAAGTGGCTCTAGATGCCGTTATGCATCAGTATGTAGGCATCATTGATTCTGCTTGGGTAAACCTTGGAGCACATTATTCTTTATATTATCCTAAGATAAATGTCAAAGAAGAGCTTTCACCTCAACTCAACCCCACCAAACAATCGTATTATTATAAGGCAAATGAAAAATTCAACCCTGGGAAAAAAACCATTTTCATCCCTCTTTTTCAAGAACCTTGGGCTGTAACTCAAGGCCAAATTGGCTCAGTTGTCTCTCCTATTTATCTTGATAATAAAATGGCAGGGGTGGTAGGTATGACCTTAACCACACAAAACACAAAAGAATTAAGTAATATTTCATTGCCCTTTGATGCGTATATCATTATACTTGGAAAAGAGGGGCATGTCTTATTTGCCTCAGATGAAGACAGCTTTTATAAAGACTTTCAGATAAACTCATTTAATGCCTTACATCAGCAACAATCTTCTTCTAAACTTACCCCATTTTTATGTTCTCCTGATGAGCATTCAAACTTCGTATTTTTTCAAAGAAATCTTCAAAATACAGGCTTAAGTCTTATTTTAATTGCTAAAAAAGACAAAATTAATGAAGAAGTAAATAGTATCTATAATCAGACAAGAGTCTATGGTCTTTTTGGACTCCTCTTTATTGGGCTTATTCACTTCGCATTATATTTTGTTATTAGGAAAAGAACACGAAAAATTTCAGACACCATTTCAAAACCTGTTACACAAATTGCTCATATTTCGGAGATGCTTTTTGATGAAGAAAAACTAAATCTAGAAAAAAGTGATATACATGAGTTTAAAACCTTACAAAACAACTTAAACAAGGCACATAAAAAAACTACTTGAACAATTATATTTTGATATACAAACACATCTTCCAAATCTACATAAACTCAATAATGACACAAAGGAGAATTCTTCACTTTTACTTATTTGTGTGGAAAACTACAAAATGGTACAAAACATCTATGGGCCCAAGGTTTCAGGGGAAGTTTTAACTGTATTAATTAGTTTTTTACAAGATTTTCCACGTTCTACTATGACTCTGTATAGAATTTATAATGACACCTTTGCCTTACTTTCAGATACAAAGGTTCACTTACAAGATGAACTTAAGTATTTATACAATAGATTATCTTTAGAACACATCCCTTTAGATGAATTTGATATCTCCTTAAATTATTCACTTTCACTGGCCTTACCCTGTGCTCAAAGTGAATTACCCCTTTTCTCACGTGCGGACATTGCCTTAGATGAAGCGAAAAAGCAAGAACATAGAAAATATCTTAGTTTTGATGAAAACAGTAATGAAAAAGAGCTTTTTAAAACTAATCAAGACTGGGCCAAACGACTCCAAACAGCCTTACATGAGCACCGTCTGGTTGCATTTTTTCAACCTATCTATAATATTAAAAAAGACAAGGTCATGAAGTTTGAGTCCTTAGTTCGAATGATAGAAGGAGATAAGGTAATCTCTCCTTATTTTTTCTTAGATGTTGCTAAACAAATGGGCAAACTCTCAGACATCACCCTTTTAATGTTAAGACAGGTATTTGAATTAGCCCAAAAGTTTACAGAGGTTGAATTTTCCATTAATACCTCCTTTGAAGATTTTGAAGAGGCAGGACTGCTGCATGATATTGAAGCCCTTATTAAAGAATTTGATATAGATACCAATAAGATTATCATAGAAATTTTAGAAACGGGAAAGTATAAAGATGAAAAACATGTTATTAAAACCATAACTCAACTTAAAGATATAGGCTTTAAGATAGCTATTGATGATTTTGGCACAGGTAATTCAAACTTTGCACATCTCATGCTTATGCAAGTAGACTATATTAAAATAGATGGACAATTTGTTAAAGATATACTCAATGATGAACAAGGTAAAAATATTACAAAAACTATAAATTCCTTTGCCCATATGACGGGAGCTAAAAGCATAGCTGAGTTTGTTGCAAGTAAAGAGATTTTTGAATGCATTGAAAACTTAGGGATTGACTATGCTCAAGGTTATTATATTAGTGAGCCAAAACCTGCTTCACAAATCAATGCTATGCTTAACATTCATCTTAAGACCTAAACGGACTAAAAAATTTCTTTATTTAGCTATAATTTTTAAAGAAGCCATAAAAGCTTTTCTTTCAAGAATTTAAAGATAATTTCTGCTGTAAGGCAGAACCAGAAGGATTTCACATGATAAAGTCTATATTAATTCTTAGTATCTCGGCATTCATCTTAATAGGATGTGCATCAAAATTTAATCAAAGTTCTTATGACAGACAAAACAATGCCGCTGAAAAAAGTCAGAATTCTTTATAAGGTCTCACTTTCAAGTTTATTTGTTTATAATATCATCAAAACTCAAGGATAGTATATGCCTATTATTAGCCTCATCGTTAAGACAAGCATCTGATGATGTCCTTTTACTCATGCTCTAAACTAAAACTATTATGATCCATTTCAAAGATAAGGTATTTCATGTTTTATGTGTGGATGACACGCCTACAAACTTACTCTTAGTTAAAAATATTTTAGACAAAAATGGGTATAAAATCACTACCGTGCAAAGTGGTGCCCAAGCCCTTTCCTACTTAAAATCCCCTCATAATACAATTGATATTATTTTACTAGATATTATGATGCCTGAAATGGATGGATATGAATTGTGCAGAATCTTAAAAAAATCATCTCTTAAACTACAAAAAATTCCAATAATTTTTTTAACTGCTATCAATGACATGGAAGGAGTTTCTAAAGGTTTTGATGTAGGTGGAGTAGATTATATCACCAAACCTTTTCGACCAAAAGAGCTTCTTGCTCGGCTTAACACCCACCTCAAACTAAGATTTTTCGAGGCACAGAAGCTTCAACAAACTGAATTAGAACTAGTGTTTATGATGAGTACTCTCGCCGATAAACATTGTGAAGAAACAGCAGGTCATGTTGAAAGAGTTGCTGAATATTCAAAACTCTTAGCCAAACTCCTTGGTTACGGAGAAGAACAAGCTGAACTTATCAAAAAAGCTTCCGCTATGCATGATATTGGCAAAGTTACCACACCCGATCATATCTTGCACAAGCCAAGTAAGCATACAGATGCAGAATTTCTTATCATGAAAGAGCATGCTCAAGCAGGATATGAGATATTACATAAGTCCAAATTACCCTTAATGCAAATTGCTTCTATCATTGCTCATCAACATCATGAAAAGTGGGATGGTTCAGGATATCCTAGAGCATTAAAAGGCAAAGAAATCCATATTTTAGGTCGTATCGTTGCCTTAGCTGATGTTTTAGATGCTCTATCGTCTTCAAGAAAATATAAAAAAGGCTGGGACTTAGATGCTATCTTTTCTTTTTTAAAATCTCAAAGAGGCAAGCATTTTGATCCACGTATGGTCGATCTTTTTATGGATAATTTTGGTCTATTTTTAGAAATACGTGATAAATATACAAGTACGACTTAAATCTTAAAAAATTTCTCTGAAATATACATGGCTAAACCAACAAGTATAAAAAGCGTTCCTGCATATACTATAAATAAACTGGGATTAAGCATTTCCATATTGTTTCCTTTGTGCTATAACATCTTAAAAACAATTCTAAAATAAATTTGTGTGAAAATAATGACTTCTAATTAAATGTTATATTTAAACTGCCTTTTCTCATATTTTAGATACAAATACATACTTTAAATAACAGGAATAATTATGCAAATAGCAATTATAGGTGGTGGATGTTTTTGGTGCGTTGAAGCCGTTTTTTCAAGAGCTAAAGGTGTTCACTCTGCCATTAGTGGATATGCAGGTGGTGCCAATCCAAATCCAACATATCAGCAAATTTGTACGGGCACGACAGGTCACGCAGAAGTGGTTAAAGTTACCTTTGATGAGTCAATAATCACGTATGAAGATATCTTAGATATCTTTTTTGAGATTCATGACCCAACCACTCTTAATCAACAAGGTGGTGATAGAGGAACTCAATATCGTTCTGTTGTTTACTATCTTAATGATGAGCAGAAAGACGCAGTAGAAGCTAAGGTTCAAGAATTACAGCACTTTTTATCTTCGCCTATTGTCACAGAACTAAGTCCTGAACCTGAATTTTTTGATGCAGAAGAGTATCATCAAGATTATCTTTCTCTTAATCCGTCTCAAGGGTATTGTCAAGCCGTTGTCTCGCCTAAGGTCCAAAAGTTCATGACAAAGTTTATTCAGTTTGTTAAATAGCCATATACTGTAACTTTGGTATAGGAGAGTCTATTCTTCCTCTTTTACATTTAAATTTAAAAGGCACCGAAGATGCGCCCTTTGAAAAACTTTGAAGGGTGCTAATATGAACATGCAAATGCGGACCTGAGGAGTACCCAGTATTTCCAGAATAAGCAATATGTTGATGTTTATAGACCCTATCTCCTAAACTTACTCTCACCCCATCCGTATTTAAATGTCCATACATGGCCATACTTCCATCATCATGTGCGATTATAATATGATTCGCCTTTGATGCAAACTCTGGGGAAAAACCATGTTCTGTATGCTTTGATTCCACTGCAATCACTACACCATCTCGCATGGCATGAACGGCTGAGCCTATTGGCATTTGGAAGTCTAAGGCATAAGCAGAACGACCTTTATGCGTTTGTTTCCCATTAAATCCTTGGGTTAAGGTATAGGAACTACCTCGTGCATAAGGAAGAGCATATAAGTAGTTATCATTATAGTTAGGGTTGAGTTTACCTAAGATACTGCTGTATTGCATTTGAAAGCGACTGCTTTTATTGGCTTTAATCCTAGTAAAATGTAAAACCTTAGTACGAGAACGCGCAGGATACGATTGGATATAAGGTAAAGAAACAGAAGCTTGTATATTGACAATATTTGTAGCTTGTAGTTTTATTGTTACATCACTATAGGTATTGTTTTCTAAATAAATATCAAAACCTCCCTTACTTTTAACACTTATAACACGAACAGGTTTTTCTAATTGTGCGCGGGGAGTAAAATTGTCCAAATTTTCTAAGACTTCTACTTTTTGCTTTTCTTGATGAATTTGAAACATCTTGTCTAAATAAGCGTACGAGGCAATATCTAAGGCTAGGTCTTTACTTAGATGATTAAGATAAGGTATGCTTTTTAATTTATGATCATTGTAAAAATTCACTACATTTTCTTTTAACCTTGCATCAAAACGTATAAAAGACAAAGGAACCTGCACTAAAGAATAAAATTCTTCTGTACTTTTCTCATGAATACTCTTATACAGCTTTTGTTTATAAAGTTTTTGAATGTCATCATACTGCTTTTGAAGTTTTCTTAAGTTTATTAAATACCTTTTTATCTCTTTTTGATTAGATTTTTCATCTAGTAAAAGCCCTTGTTTAAAAAGTAATTTTGAGTTAGATAAGAATTTTTTAATCTTCTTTTTGTCTTTAGAAAAGACCTTTATTTGGGCTAAGGATTCAAAACTTTGACTTGCTTTAAACAAAGGAGTTCCTAGTTGGGAAAAAACGAGAGGATAATCTTGGGCATGTGCACTATTATGAAAAAAAATAAATACGATAAGGGTAAATTTATAGAAAAAGTTTTTCATGTACGATTGTAACATAGAAGTCAAAGAGACATATAAGAGTAAGATGTGACTAGGGGTGTATCACATTAAATTTATAAGGACTAAATGATATGCAAAAAAGCAGACCATCATCTAAGGGAACAATGATCTTCTAAGTTATTTTATGTTCCTTTGACTTCTAAGCGAGATTATAATGTGTGAATGTGTAGATAATGTGTGAACTTTTACAACAAGTCCCCTCATGGCCTAAGAAAGATTGACTCCGTGAACCGCTCTTTACGGTCTTATATTTAAATAAATTTGACAGTTTAATATCACTGCCTTATATACCTATATCCGTGCTATTACACCACTAACTAAACAGTCAAATAAAGAAAAGTGATTAGAGGCACGACTTTAGCACCTAAATACTAATACTGTTTTATCTTTGGTACAAAATTATCGTTCAAAAGCTTATGCTCTAAACGACACACAAAATAATTTTACTCAAAAGCAGGAGCAATACCTAAGTACCGATATTGCTATCACTTTTACAAAAGAAAATTATGAAGTTTTCGCTAAAATAAACAATCTGTTTTATCAATCCAATGGTTTATGGATATTTGATAATGCCATCTATCCTGTTAATTTTAAACTCAATGTTTTAACAGGTGTGAAACTAAAGTTTTAGGAACAATAATGCAAGAATTAAAAGAAAATGAAAAACTACTAGAAGGTAAGGCGGACTTTTTATTAGCCGCCTGTGTTACGTATACCTGCGAAATACCCCAGTTAACTCAAGCAGGCATACCAGGAAAAATCCCTTTAACCCCTACCTTAGATGCTGAGTTTATCTCTACGGGCAAGGTTTTCTCTTTAGGCGATATTGCTGAAACACCTAAGGGTGTACCTACTCCTGCTCTTATAACAAGGGCGGTTCAAGAGTTAAGTCCTTTTACTTCTTTGAAGATCCTTGACTTAGGACTTAAGGTTCATCCTGAAAATTGCGACTGCATTGACTTTGACATACTGCCAAGTCCTAGTATTACAGATGCACAAAGTTTTGATGCAAAGCTTATATTTGAAAAAGGGTTTGCTTTTGGTAAGACCTATGAACTTCAAGGAGACTATCTTATCTTAGCAGAATCTACCCCCTCAGGAACGACCACAGCTCAGGCTTGTATAAGCGCTTTAGGTTATGAGACTAAGGGTTTGTTCGCCTCCTCCTTTAAAGATGCCCCTTCATCAATCAAAGAAGAGACAATATCAGCCTCCCTTGCAAAGCTCAATTCAAATATGTCTTTATTTGAAAGACTAGGACACTGCGCCGATAATATGCTAATGTTTACAGCAGGTTTTATCCTTTCAGCATCAAGACGTTTTAATCTAGTCTTAGCTGGGGGAACACAGATGGCCGCCGTACTTTTAATTGCTAATAAAATTTCTATAAGACAAGGTATCCATCATGACCACAGACATATACATTTGTGCACAACACAATGGATAGCTAAGGACAAAAATTCAAATATTCAAGCTCTTTTAGACCAACTTGATTACAGACTCAAAGCCTATTATGCACATTTTTCTTTTAAAGACAGCCAACATCCAGCTCTTAAACTATATGATGAGGGTGAGGCTAAAGAAGGTGTTGGGGCAGGTGCTTGTATAGCGTATGCCTTTGCTCAATCAATATCACAAAAAGAATTAACACAAAAGATAGAATCTTATCTTGCTTAAATAAACAAGGAAACAAACATGGGAACAAAAACCTTATTTATTGGGGGTATTAAGTCAGGAAAATCGTATCACGCTGAACAATACACCTTAAAACACTCTAAAAACCTTCCTGTTTACCTTGCGACTACTGAGTTTATAGACAAGGAAATGAAAGAACGAATTGAACAACATAAGCTGCAAAGAAGTCAAAACTTTTTAACAAGGGAAGAGCCCCTTAACCTTTTAGAAGCCATTGCTCCTATTAAGTCTTATGTGCTTATTGAATGCATCTCTATGTGGATTAATAATATGCTTCATCATGGATTTACTTTTGAAGATATACAAGAACATCTACTGAAACTATTAGAACTTCCTCATGACATTGTTTTTGTTTTAAATGATGTGGGTGCAGGTATTATCCCCGATAACGCCTTAGCTCGAAAATATATAGATATCTCAGGAAAAATATCACAAATATTAGGACAACATTGTGATAATGTATTTCATGTTATTGCTGGTATAGGTACTAAGATCAAGTGATGATTAAAAATATAGCCAAGGGCTTTACCTTAGCCATTAATATGCTTACCACTCTTCCATTTTTTAAAGTGCATGACTTTTTTACAGGGATAAATGGGTTTGCTGTTATGTTTTATCCCCTTGTTGGTTTTATATTAGGTTCGATTTTATATGGCATATCCCTTGTTCTTGAGCCTTATATTCCTAACGCACACCTACACGTCATCCTTTTTGCTCTTTGGGTAGTGTTAACAGGTGCCTTACATTTAGATGGTCTTTCTGATGCTATAGACGCCTTATTTGTTTCAAAAGACAGAGCTGTTGAAGTAATGAAAGATCCTCATGTAGGAGCTATGGGCATGACCTATACAGGAGTATTTTTAATTTTAAAGGCTTCAGCCCTTATCACTATCGACGCCTTATATCTTTTACCTTTAATCTTAATGCTTTCTCGTTTTAATGTCGTTTTAGCCATCTATTTTTTACCTTATATTCGTGAAAATGGCATGAGTACCTTAGCTAAAAAAGAGTTTATTAGACCTCAACTTATTGTTTCAATCATCCTCGTTTTTGCTACATCCTTATTCTTTAATCAGGGTCTTATACTCTTGGCTCTAGCCTTAGTATCTTTGTTCTTATTCAAGCTTTGGTTTACCAAACGTTTTGGTGGTTTTTCAGGGGATTTATATGGCTTTATGATTGAAGGTACAGAACTCATTTTACTACATGGAGTAATTGTCTTATGTTAGTGACCCTAATAAGACACGCCGAGGTGGAGGAGGCCTATCATAAGCGCTATAATGGACATATAGACATTTCACTTTCTACTCAAGGTAAAAAAGAGTCCAGAGAACTTGCCTTGTGTTTTAAAGATAAACAATTTACTTCTGTTTTTTGCTCAGATTTAAAACGATGTAAACAAACCCTTGATGCCTTTGATTTACATATACAACCCGTATACACATCAAAACTTAGAGAAAAGTCTTGGGGGAAACATGAGGGCATGAGTTTTGATGACATTATTTCACTCAATGATTTCTCCTATGAAAACTTCGAGCAATGGATTCAAGCCCTTGATGGAGAAGATTATACAAGCTACATTCAACGTGTGGAAGTTTTTTTCAAGGAATTTTTGCCGGCTTGTACTTGCGGCGAAGTTTTAGTAATGACCCACGCGGGTGTTATTCGGGTCTTAATGCACCTCTTAGACAACATCTCTCTAGAAGAAGCCTTTTGTAAGCCCTTTGGCTATGGTAACTACATTGTCTTAGACACAGATACTTGGACATTTCAGGACACCCAATGCGTATAGTTTTTATACTTATTGTCTCTTTGAGCTTGTACGCCCAAGAACGTATTATTACCCTAACCCCTGCAATTAGTGAAATAATTTTTGCCCTAAACAAAGGAGATGAGCTTGTGGGTGTGAGCGAATATTTTTCCTTCCCAAAAGAAGTTCAAAGTATTACTAAAATAGCAAGTTGCCAAAAGTATTAGTACCTTATGTAAGGCTCTTGCTAATGACAATCTCTAAACTAAGTGTTTCATATTTCAACACTAAAATTTTAAATAATATAGACTTTACCCTAAGACATCACCTTTGTATTTTAGGCTCAAATGGATACGAGGTAAAAGCACTTTAGCAAGGGCCTTGTGCGGGCTTTTACCTTATGAAGGTTCTATAAAAATCAAAGAAATGGAACATTCTGAGATTGTTCCTAAACAAAGAGCAAAGCTAATTGCTTACATCCCCTCAAAGATGCAAAGTTATGAACAGTATACTACACAGTTGAGGACTTTGTGCTTTTCAGCCTAACAGGACCCATTGGAATAACAACCGCCTTAATTGGTGGGCCGTTTTTTATTTATTTGATTATTTCGAAACAAGGGTAATGAGGGAAAGAGAGCGAAGGAAACAAATATCCTCTTCCTAAAAAAGAAGAAGTTTTAACTTACTTCTTCTTAGTAGGTTTTGTATCTGAATTTGACTTATCGTAGAAATAATTTGTTGCTTCAACAAAGCCATCAACACTTCCACAGTCAAATCGTTCACCCTTAAATTTATACGCGATGACCATCCCTTTTTTAGCTTGCGTTAAAAGAGCATCTGTAATTTGAATTTCTCCACCCTTGCCAGGTTTAGTTTCACGAATAACATCAAAGATATCTGGTGTTAAGATATAACGTCCAATAATAGCTAGATTAGAAGGCGCATCTTTAGGATCTGGCTTTTCTACCATATCTGTTACCATAAATACATCTTTATCGATTTCATTTCCTGCGATTACACCATACTTATGCGTGTCTTCTTTGGGAATTTCTTCAATAGCAACGATACAACATTGGTACTTTTCATACAGTTTTACCATCTGAGAAAGAACACCACCATGCCTATTTCCATCGCATAAATCATCTGCAAGAACAACCGCAAAAGCTTCATCACCGATAAGAGTTTCCCCCGTTAAGATTGCATGACCAAGACCCTTCATTTCCACTTGACGTGTATATGAAAAGGTACATTTAGTAATTAAAGCACGAATGCTGTTTAAAAGTGGCTCCTTAGAGGTTCCTTTTATTTGGCTTTCAAGTTCATAAGAGATATCAAAATGATCTTCAATAGCTCTTTTACCCCGACCTGTTACTATAGCCATAGTAGTCATACCCGCTTGAACAGCTTCTTCTACACCATATTCAATTAATGGTCGTGTTAAAACTGGAAGCATCTCTTTAGGCATAGCCTTAGTTGCTGGAAGAAAACGTGTCCCGTACCCCGCTGCTGGAAA
>NZ_JAEMVE010000178.1 GCF_029216045.1 Sulfurimonas sp. MAG313
GCGATTGAGTATGATCCATATAGAAACTGTCGTATTGCGTTAATTACATATGCTGATGGTGACGAGAAGTGATACGACCATTATTGTTACGACCCGCGTGTTGAGGAATCTTTACAAGTAATGAACGAACACTAGCTTTAGCTGTAATATCTGAACTGTCAACATTTGTATAAAAACGACGACTTGGTGTAATTGGTTTATAAACTTTAATTGCCATCTTATACCGCCAAACTTTGAATTTCTGCGCCTTCTGGTAAAGTAACATAGAACTTCTTGAAGTTGTTTTGCTTACCAGTTACGCCACGGAACTTTTTAACTTTTCCGGCTTGATTTAAAGAGTTAACACGAAGTGGCTTGATGCCGAAGTATTCGCGGAAAACTTCTTTAAGACCATTTTTAGTCATACGAGTTGATGTTTGAACAACGATAACACCAGCCTCTTGTAGACCTAAAGATTTCTCAGTATAAAGAATCGATTTGATATCAGTAATATCTGCCATCTTTATGCTCCTTCTACTAATTTGTCAAAAACAGCTTTTTCAATTACAACCGAACGAAAAGTTGAAGCTAAATAAGCGTTAAATTCGTTACCTTCAATAAGGTAAGTTTTATCAATGTTTCTGAAAGCTAAAAATGTTTTGTCATCAATAAGCTCTTTAACGATCAATACATCACGTTGTCCAAGTTTGTTGAAGATAGCCATTGCATCTTTAGTTTTTCCAGATTCAACTGAAATAGAATCAACAATGAACAGTTTCCCGTTCTCAGCAAGAGCGTTAAGAGCACAGTTAAGAGCTACTTTCTTTTGCTTTTTGTTGATTTTTTGGTTGTAGTTACGGTTGTTAGAAGGTCCGAAAACCGTTCCACCACCAACCCAGATAGGTGAACGAGTAGAACCCGCACGGGCACCACCACGACCTTTTTGAGCCCAAGGCTTCTTACCACCACCAGATACTTGACCACGAGTTTTCACTTGTGCAGTATTTGAACGGATAGAAGCTTGGTAAGATTTAACATATAACCAAACGTTGTGTGGGTTAATACCCTTGTAAGACTCTGGAAGAGCTATTTTAGAAGCTTCCTCTAGTTTGTCATTAAGTACAATAGCGCTCATTATCTACTAACCTTTATACGACCTAGTCCACCATTAGCACCAGGAACAGAACCCTTAACAACAAGGACTCCGTTTTCAGCGTCATAAGAAACTATTTCGTTTTTAACAGTAATTTTAATATTACCCATTTGTCCAGCCATCTTGCGGCCTTTCATTACACGACCTGGCCACTCACAGTTACCGATAGATCCACCAGTACGGTGAAAACGGTGACCGTGTGAACCTGGTCCACCACCAAAATTCCAGCGTTTTACAACACCAGCAAAACCACGACCTTTAGTAATCATCGAAGTTTTAATAACTTTTGCTTCAGCTAAAGGAGCAAGATCAATATCACCTGCTTCAGTGTTTGCAACTGTAACAGTTGCGAAACGATTTAAGTTAGCAGGAAGAGAATACTTCTTCTGCTTACCTTCAATAGCCTTATTCATTTTTTTACCTGAATCGTATGCAATGATTGCAGTACCGTCAGTTACTTCACAAACCTTAGTTTCTATTAGTTTTAATAGAGTTACTGGTAGTGCTGGAACTGAAACTGTACGACTCATTCCGATTTTTTGAACAATATATTCCATCAATAATTCCTTACTTGTCCATTGAGCGTACTTCTACGTCAACTTCAGGTGCAAGATCTAGTTTCATCAAAGAGTCAACTGTATCAGGTGTCGCAGACACGATGTCTATAAGACGGGCGTGTAAACGAATTTCAAATTGCTCACGTGCTTTTTTGTTAACGTGAACAGACTTAAGAACCGTATATTTACGGATCTTCGTAGGGATAGGGATCGGCCCGCGGATTTCAGCACCAGTACGTTTTACTGCTTCAACAATTGAAGCTACTGATCTGTCAAGAACGCGGTGATCATAAGCTCTAAGCTTTAATCTGATTTTTTCCATATGTTTTTTCCTTATAAAGAACTCGTCATTTCCGCTCTTACCGTAGTAAAAAAGCAGAACTAACATAAATTGGAACCGAGATTATAGCTGTATATAGTCAGAATATCAAGGGTTTATGGGGTGTTAATGTGAATTTATACTTAATTTATTTCCTTTTTGGAAGGAAGGAGTAGCTTTGTAAAAGTAATTCTTAGCTAAAAAGCTAGTTTTTGAGCTTTACGTCACTAAATTCTTGACTCAATTTTATTTTTGTTCCTTTTAAGAAGGAATATAAGATTTATTTTCTAACTTTACAGTATTATTTAATTGTATGCGCTAATACAATTAAAGAATCAATTACTTTTTCATGGTAGTAAAGGTAAGTACGGCTTCAGCCTTTAGCACCTGTTTATCCTTATCCTTTTTACGGATTAAACCTCGTGTGCTTGCCAAACCTTTTTTCATATCCTGACCTACAAAGAAGTACCCACTTTTTTCATCATAATAATGTTTAGGGAGTATTTTAATTTTTTTGTTTGAGGCAATGACTTGTATGCTTTCTATCCCAAAAGGTTCTTCAATAACAAATGAACCAAGATTTATCCACTTATTTGCATCATCCGCATTTACAAACTTAATAAATTTTGCATTTCCAGGGGCATCTTCTAGTTCTAATAGATACGCTCGTTTTTGTGATTTATTTTGTGTGTAGCCCACTATATAGTAATATCCCATCTTATTGAGCTTAATGGTGAGGTCTATCTCTTCATCTTTAAGAAACAAAAGGTCTTCTGTTCCTTTGTTAGTTGAGACGGCCACCTTAAAGTCATTAGACAGAGCAATTCCTTCATGTAACAACTTATCAAAACTTAGACTAGAAGGCTTTGTTCGTAAGCCTTTATAGGTTCCTAGGGGAAAGGAAACAGTGTTTGCTGCAATATTTTCTCTTTTGTTCACATCTACTAAGGTATAACTCAAAACAATACCCTTATCACTTTCACTGTACTCCCCTATAAGCCAATAATCTGCACTTGAAGGACTTAAACTAGTAGACAAACTTGCTTGCAATTTCATTTTTATACTTTTTGCAAAGGGTGTCACCTCATGACTTTGAGACTGCTTGGGTGGGTATAAATAAATATTTTTATATTTTATAAACTCTTTTGCTATGATGTTTATCCCCTTGTCTAAAGTATCTACCTTGTCTTCTAATGCTAAAAGGCTCACCTCAACAAAGGCCTTATTCACCTCAGGGTTTTGCATCTCATTAAGGCCAAGTACAAGGGCAACACTTCTGTATCTATCATATTCTTTAAGTCTATTTAACAAGACTTTCAAAATCTTTTCTTTGTATTCACTCTTTGTATTTACTTTACTTTCTGTATTTAAATCTTGTATTTCTTTATATAAACTCTGAAGCTTTTGGGTGTATAAAATTTTAGTTTGAGGAAGAGGCAATCTGACAAGGGCTTCAATTATCCCTTCATTTTCAAATAATTCAAATTGTGCTCCTAATATAGGTAGATTAGAACTTACTTTAATATCTGCTTGAGTAAAACTTTGAGCACTGTTTTTTGTTTCTTGTTTATGTGAAATAAAACTAGAATGCACCTCAGATTTAATGCTTTGAGAAAGATCAGCTAAGGCTTCGTATTTTGCTTCTTTCATGTCTTTTCCAAAACCCGTTCCCTGGAACTCTAAACCCCACGCAATCTGACTCAATACCATTACTAAAACAAATATACTTTTCATTAAACATCCTTAAATCTCATGGTAACTATATCTTGATTAAAAAAACTTTATACTTTTATAAATTAATAACTCATTTAAGATATCGCGTTATACTATTGCCATCATAGAACTAAGGAAATTATTATGCATAGACGAAATTTCATACAATTAAGCGCCATCAGTGCAGCTGTTTTAGTAACAGGTTGTACTACAAAAAGTGACGAAGCCCTTCCCGTTGAAACAGGACTTATCAGTGGAAGCGCCTTGTTTATTCCAGCTTTATTAGACCCAGTAGCAGACACCAATGGTGTGAAGCAGTTTAATCTCAGTATTAAAGAAAGTACACATAAATTTTATTCTGAATATGATACTAAGACTTATGGTATAGATGCAAGTTATTTAGGGCCAACCTTGTTACTTAGACAAGGAGAAAAGGTGAGTATAAATTATAAAAATGAACTTTTAGAAACGACAACTATGCACGGTCATGGTATGCATCTCCCCGCCAAAATGGATGGGGGTCCACATCAACTCATAGAAGTTGGTGCTACTTGGAGTGCTCAATACACCGTCAACCAAAACGCTTGTACCAACTGGTATCATCCTCATGAAATGGGTAAAACAGCAGATCATGTGTATATGGGTTTAGCTGGTATGATTATTGTAGAAGATAATGAATCCACAGGTTTAGGACTGCCTTCTAGTTATGGTGTTGATGACATTCCTTTAGTTATTCAAGATCGTCTTTTTGACGCCTTAGGTCAATTTAATTATAATCCAAGCAATCAACAAATCATGCGTGGATATCGCGGTGATACCATTATAACAAATGGTCAAGTATCCCCCATTTTTGATGCAAAAAGTGGTCTCTTACGTCTTCGTTTGTTAAATGGAAGTAATGCAGGTCTGTATAGGTTTAGTTTAGCCGACAATAGAGCCTTTAACCAAATTGCTGGGGACAATTCACTTCTTGAAAAACCTGTCAGCATTACTTCAGTTTTATTAAGTCCAGGGGAGAGAGCTGAAATTATTGTTGATTTAAGTAATGATATTGGAACGAAATTAGACCTAATGGTAAATGAGGAAATAGATAATCTTACTAAAATTGCTTTAAGCATTAATGTTCAAGCAGAAATAGCAGATATTGTGACCTTACCCAACACCTTAGCTATCTTAGATATTGCAGATGCGACACAAGCCGTTAACACACGCAGTTTTACTTTAGAGGGTTCAGGAATGGGAGGGCCTACTTTAACTATCAACAACAAAGAAATGGATATGGCAATATATAACGAGACTGTGCCATTAAATCAAATAGAAATCTGGGAAATAACAAACACTATGAATATGCCTCATAATTTTCACATTCATGCCACACATTTTAGACTCATTGAGCGTAATGGAAGTACAAGCGCAGTAAGTGAAACAGAAAAAGGGTACAAAGATGTTGTTTTTATCCCTGCTAATGAAAAGGTCAAAGTTTTAATTCAAATGCTTGATTATACTGACGCCACTTCCCCTTATATGTACCATTGCCATTTTCTTGAACATGAAGATGCCGGTATGATGGGTCAGTTTATTGTAGTTTAAAATTTCTTTCATAGCTACAACTTCCTTTTTAAGAGGAAGTGATATAATACTTTAAAAGCTAAAAGAGTTTCTATGCTTGATGCCATCTATAATATAGCCAATAAAAAAACAAACCTCATTGCAAGAAAGTATCAAATACATTCTTCTTTTACCATTATAAAAGGGGCTTCTAAAACAGGTAAAACTTCTATTATAAAGCAGTATCTTTCTGCTCTTCCAAACGCTTCTTATTTATATATTGATTTAAAAGATCTTCGTATAGATAAGGAAGTCATTAAAGCGGAGCTTCAAGATTTTTGCATCACTAATAAAATCCATACCCTTGTGATAGAAGCTTATGAGAAGGACATCCCCTTACCTAACGTTTTAGAGATCATCTTATCTACTGAAGATAATTTATATATAGATGGTTTTACACAACTTAATATTTATAATTTAGACTTTGAAGAATTCTTAGCTTTTGACTCGCGTTATGACACTTTAGACACTGCATTTACGCATTTTTTACAAACCAGTTCTTATCCTGAAATGTACTTTGTGCATCAAGACCATAGACAAAAACAATTACAAAATATTTTAAAACTTTCGCTTAATCCTTTAGAACTTCAGATTATGATACATTCTGCCAAACTCTTGGGTCAAAAAGTATCTGCATTTCAGATGTTTGAGCGACTTAAACTCCAACAAAAATTGTCTAAAGATATGTTTTATAAAACTTTTTATGGATTAATGGAAAAAGGATATTTATATTGGGTAGAAAAGTTTGGACATTCTAGAGCCACTAAAAAACTTTTCACCTTAGACTTTAACATTAAAAATGTGCTCACCCTTCAAAAAGATTTTTCAAGACTCTTTGAAACACTCGTCTTTTTAGAAATGCTTAAACGTGGATCTGAAATTTATTACGCGGATGGAATAGATTTTTATTTGCCAAATGAAAATCGCATCGTATTAACCATGCCTTTTTCAAATGAAGATGTCTTATTTAAAAAAATCGAAAGTATTGAGGCCTTCATTATAGAAAATGGGGTTATGCATGTTGAAGTTGTGACCATGAACGCAGAAACAAAACTAGGTCTTCCTTACGCAATCGTTGAAATGATGCCTTTTATACAATGGGCCATTGTTGAGGGGGAATAGTATCAATGGTGGTTCTTGACAGACTTGAACTGTCGACTTCTTCCATGTCATGGAAGCACTCTACCAACTGAGTTAAAGAACCTTAATAAGTTTTGAAGAGTGTGAGTTTAGCGAAACTTGTTTTAGGCTTTCTTTAATATAGTAAAACCTCGTAAGTTTTGTGTACTTTTCTTTAGCTTTTAGCATTTTATATTAATACCACCCTGCACTTGGATGCTTAGGCTCTTAAACTTAGCTATAATTTGACAATTAAAATATACATTATAAGGAATCTTATGCGTAGTGATACAATTAAACGCGGATTTGACAAAACTCCTCACCGTTCTCTTTTAAGAGCCACTGGTCTTAAAGACGAAGACTTTGATAAGCCATTTATTGGTGTGGCAAACAGCCATATTGATATTATTCCAGGACATTTCTTTTTACAAGAATACGGTCGCATTATAAAAGAAGCGATTCGTGAAGCCGGTGGTGTGCCATTTGAGTTTAACACTATTGGTGTTGATGATGGTATTGCTATGGGTCATGAGGGAATGTTATATTCACTTCCTTCTCGTGAACTAATTGCTGACTCTATTGAAACGGTTATGGAAGCGCATCAGCTTGACGCAATGATTTGTGTACCTAACTGTGACAAGATTGTACCAGGTATGTTAATGGGTGCATTAAGAGTTAATGTTCCTACTATCTTTATCTCAGGCGGACCTATGAAAGCTGGGGCAAAGGCTGATGGTACGCCTATTGACTTAGCAACTGCTTTTGAAGCGGTTGGTCAACACTCTGAAGGTAAGATGACGGATGAAGAGCTTTATGAGATCGAGTGTGAAGCTTGTCCATCAGGTGGTTCATGTTCAGGAATGTTTACAGCAAACTCTATGAATACATTATGTGAGGCTATGGGTGTTGCCCTTCCAGGTAATGGAACTGTTTTAGCTATGACTCCTGAGCGTATCGAAATGGTTAAGATTGCAGCAAAGCGTATCGTTGAAATGGCAAAGTCTGAAGACCCTAAATGGAAGATGCGTAACATCTTAAATAAAGATGCTATAAACAACGCTTTTGTAATTGACATGGCTATGGGTGGAAGTTCAAACACTGTTCTTCACCTTCTTGCTATCGCTAATGAAGCAGAAGTTGATTTTGATATCACTGACATTAATAGAATTGGAAAAGAAGTAGCGCATATCGCTAA
>NZ_JAEMVE010000179.1 GCF_029216045.1 Sulfurimonas sp. MAG313
CTGTTTAGTTAGTGGCGTAATACTTCACATCTCACTATTGTCTGACTTACTGTTATACTTATGTTTGGTCTAGAATAGCAATACCTGTCTTTAAATCGGTAAATGTCTTAAAAAAATTACTTAAATGTAAAAATTTGTATTATCTCTTAGCACTATAACTTTAAATTTATTTAGTGAAGTTCTGTTATAATTTCATAAAAATTTATAAGGGGTTATGTATGAACCTATCCATTGTTATTTTAGCAGCAGGTAAAGGTAGTCGTATGAAGTCATCTAAGGCCAAGGTACTTCACTGTATTTCTGGAAAAGAGATGCTTTATTTTATTATTAAAGAGTCTTTGAAAATCTCTAATGATATAACCGTTGTAATTCATCATCAAAAAGAGATAGTGAAAGAGGCTATGATAAAGCATTTTGGAGATAAAATTAACTTTCTTGTTCAAGATGCAGATAATTTTCCAGGAACGGGTGGGGCCGTTATGGGAATTAAGCCACAGCATGAAAAAGTATTAGTTTTAAATGGAGATATGCCCCTTATTACCGCGCAAGCACTCGCTGGATTTGAAGCATCTACTGCGGACATTACTATGTCTATCTTTGACTTAGAAGACTCATCAGGTTATGGCCGTGTCATCATCTCCGACAAGGGTGTGGAACGCATTGTTGAAGAAAAAGATGCTAATGAGGAAGAAAAATCAGTTTCTACCGTTAATGCGGGTATTTATTCTTTTTCAAAGGCTGTAATTGAAAAATATCTACCCCTACTCACAAATGACAATGCTCAAGCTGAATATTATCTCACTGATGTTATTGCTATGGCTAAAAAAGATGGTCTCATTATAGAACCTTTATTAGTAGATGAAGAACATTTCAAAGGGGTTAATTCTAAATTTGATCTTTCTACTGCGGAAGAAATCATGCAAGGTCGAATTAAAGAAGCATGGATGAAAGCGGGAGTTAGTATGCAACTTCCTTCTACTATTTATATAGAAGAAGGGGTAAATTTTCAAGGTGAATCGTTAATAGAAAACTCTTCACGTATTTGCGGTGACACCCTTATAGAAAATTCTCATATAAAAGCAGGTTCTGTTATAGAAGACAGCATCATTAAAAACTCTGATATTGGACCTCTCGCGCATATTCGTCCTCATTCACATATCCAAGATACTCATATTGGAAATTTTGTTGAAGTAAAGAAGTCTACACTTAAGGGTGTTAAAGCAGGACATCTTTCCTATTTAGGAGACGCACAAATTGATGAAGGCACTAATGTAGGAGCAGGTGTTATCACTTGTAATTATGATGGAAAGTCTAAATATAAAACGATTATAGGTAAAAATGTTTTTATAGGTTCAGACACACAACTTATAGCCCCTGTTATCGTTGAAGATGATGTTTTAATTGCGGCAGGAACAACGGTTACCTCTGATAAGATAGAAAAAGGTTCTTTATCTGTAAGCCGAGCTCCACTTAAGTCAGTTGCCGGTTTTTATTATAAGTTTTTTGGGGGAAAATCTTAAAGTAAACCATTAGTCCTAATTTATCTAAGCTCTTCACCCTTAGGGATTAGATTTGTCTGTAAATTCACGCATCACTTCATGAATATAATCCATATCAAAAAAGAACAAATTAATAAGATCAGGGTCAAAATGGCTTCCCTTATGTTCTTTCATATACCTAATAACATCTTCTAATTCCCAGGCTTGTTTATAACAACGACGTTGAGATAAGGCATCAAAAACATCTGCTATAGCTATGATCCGACCATAAATATGTATTTCTTTACCTTTCAAGGCATTAGGATATCCTGAACCATCATATTTTTCATGATGTTCATTCGCAATAATAGCTGCGGCTTGTAAAATGGGTCGTTTTGAATTTTTTAATATTTTATAACCTATAGAAGTATGTGTTTTTATCACAGAAAATTCTTCATCACTTAAGGCTCCTTCTTTTAATAAAATACTATCGGGTATCCCAATTTTACCAATATCATGTAAGGGAGCTGCATATTTTAAAGTCATACTTTCATTTTCGCTTAGACCAAATTTAAGACCTAGAAAGTGAGCATATAAAGACACTCGCTTAACATGATTTGCTGTTTCTTTTGAGCGGTTCTCAACAATTTCACTTAAGGTTTCAATCACCTCATTTTGCGTGTCTAAGACTTCTTTATCTAAATACAAATTTTCAAAGGCAATAGCCACATTGCAAGAATATATATCTATAAGTTGTTTATCCTCAGCCTCTAAATCTGTACATCCATCCACATAAATTACATTAATGCTTCCTGTACTAGATTTAAAGTACCCAATAAAGACCTCATCAAAAAAGGTTGATTCTTCTTTTTCTAAGACCTCATCAAGCATTTTCTTTAAATTGTCATCAATGTAATCATGGATGTTTTCATTTTCTATATCACTGTATTTCCCTGTACCCGCTAATACACAAAAGCTATCTGCTGTTTTACGAAGACTAAGACCATCAACTTGAAGGTATAAAGAGTTTTTCTTTAAATTTAAAATAGAAATCAGCTGTATTAGTGCACCCTTAGCAAACTCTTGTAAAGAATGCATCTCAAATAAACTAGCAGAAGCATCAATTATTTGTTTTAATCCTTCTCTGCTTTGCTCAATCACCTGACGTTTTTGTTCAATGTTCATAAGATCTCTATACGAACGTATAGAAGCAATAACCGTAGTAAAAAGCTTATCCACGGTAAGTTCTGTTTTTTCTTTATAATCATTAATATCTAAACCAACCACCACATCTCTTTGTGGGGCCTGGCCCGGTTGACCTGTTCGAAGAACAATACGAACCATTTTATTGTGTATCTCATTTCGAACATATTTAACAAAGGTAAGACCGGCATCATCTGTTTCCATAACAACATCAAGTAAGATAAGTGCGGTATCTTCATTTTCAGCTAACTTTATCTTTGCTTCCTTTGCACTATGCGCATGTATAAGTTCAAAGCGCTTATCTTCAAATTCAAAGTCTTTTAAAACAGCACGGGTAATGGTATGAACTTCTTCATCATCATCAACCACTAATATTTTCCAACTTAGTCCTGTTAACACCTTAACATCTTCATCTTGAGCAAAGCTAAATAGTTCATCTGCCATAACACACCTTCTTTAATATAATATCTTGTAGTAGCACTTTTTCTTTTTAGAGTCTACTTGTTATAAAGTTACTTACCGCTTTAAAAATTCTTTTGTTTCCTTCGCCTAAGACAATCACATGACGTGAAGAATCAAACATCTCAAGTTGCTTATCTTCAGAAGATATACTATCAAAAATCTTTTGAGCACTTTGAGGTTTAACTACAGGATCGTCTTTTCCTTGTAAAATGAGAGTAGGAGACGTAACAAGAGCTAAGGACTCACTACATTCTTGCATAAGAAGTCGTAATTGATCTAGGGACTTAATATAATTACGTTTATAATTAAAATCAGGAAATTCAGGTTCCGATTCAACATATTCTAAATCAGCCTTAAACAAAGAAAGAAAGTCATTAAGTTTGTTAAGGGTAGGTACTACATAATTTACTCGTATGTCTTGAAGCTCTAGGGCCGCATTAATAACAACTAAACCATCTACCTTGTTTAACTTTCTCGCGGTTGCTAAAATGGCAAGTAACCCTCCTGTTGAAAAGCCTATAACAAAGAGTTTTTTATTGACCTGCCTCATAGCAGCAAAACCTCTATTAAAACTATCATACCATTGTTCCCAAGTACTATCTCTTAAATCTTCACTTAGTGTTCCATGCCCTTTAAGTCGTACTCCATATACATTCATACCTTTGGTATGTAAATATTCTGCAAGTTCTTTAATTTCTGAGGGTGAAGACTTATATCCATGAGACAATACGATCCCAACTGAATATTCTGGTTTATATAAGACAAAGGGAGTTCCTATATCTTTTGGTTTTGAAGAGATAACAGAATAAAAAGTATTATAGTCTTGTTTAAATATTTTTCTATCCTTGTTAAACACAACATGAAAGACTTCCTCTTTAATTTCATGAGAGCTTTTACATAAGTTATGCTTAACACTTTGTCCTACACTTTCAAATAAAGAGATTTCATTAAAGATAACACGAAGTGTGTTTTTTATGCGTATAGTATGAAAATCATGTTCATTCGCGTAGGCTTTTTCATCAATCTTATACAGTTCATCTTCTACATGAATTAATATCCCCTGTTTGACACTTAGACTTAAAACACTTTCAAACCATGGATCTTTTTCATCTGTTAACAATTTATATAACTCATCTTTAATACTATGATGCACATGTAAAATTTTGAGTCCTACCACATCTCTTGCTGCCAAGAAAATAGCACGTTTCAATTCATTTAGCCCAATGAATTTTTCTTTATAAAACTCTAATACGAGGGAAAAAATATGATCAAAATTTATTAAAGTGTTTTTATATATAGCGTCCATAAATTGTGTGGTTAAATTATGGCGGTTGTAGTCTATAAGTTGTGCATCGCTTACAGTACTACACTCTTCATCTTGACACTTCATCTCTTTTCTTGAGCGATATAAGTATTCACTCATATCAATAGCCTTATCAAATCGAACATGTATTTCTGCATTCAAAAGTATATTACCTTCAATTTCAAGTTCTTCTTTGATACGATCATCTATCTTATCTACAAACTTGTCACCTAGGTTCATTAAGGGATTTACTCCCGCGCGAATGGGCGTATACGTGATATTAATAGGGACTACTACCGTATTTTTATACGACACCCTTTCATTAGCCTGCATAAAATACTTTTCTCTCATACTTCGCACCTTTAAAATATCGCCTGCTTGTTGTGCCTTTTTATAATCTTGCTTAATAAGTTCCGCTTCCATAGCCATCACAGCCGCGCCCGTATGAACCTTTGCCTTTCCATCTAAGAAGTCTAAGATAAACCCTCCATTTTTGACTATCTTTTTGTTTTTAACCATAGCCCCTTCAGGATAAATGATCCAGTTTTTACGTCCTGTTATTAAATCTCCAAGAATAATTTCATTTCTTGACTCATGATTCGTAGATAAGGTACCCACTTTGTTTAAAAATTTTCCAAAATAACCAACAAAGATGGAGTGATCGGCTAAAGAACGCACTTCCATATTGGAATGAGAATAAATAACATAAGGCATAACAAAGGTTTCAAAACGTGTAAAGTGGTTTGCTACAAAAAGAGTAGGAGATTCTTGATGAAGGTTTTCTTCTCCATGTACGTGAATATTAGTATCAAGGATGGATTCAACCATCTTAATAAGATAATGACTGGAACTGTATAAAAGATTACTCATCACCTCATCCTTATTTTCGTTTTAAATAGTCTTTCATACTAAAGTCATCCACCCCAATAGCTTCTATTTTGAGTATAAGTGCTTCTTTAATTAGGGTATGTTCTTCTTTATTAATAATATTTAAGGCCAAGGCCTCATCATAAAGTGTTGGTGAACCTTTTTTAAGAGTACCTGCCTTTACCTCTTTTTTCACTTTAGAAGCTATACTATCGGCCTTATTAGACAGGACAAAGGCATGTTCTAATTTGAATAAGGCTTCTTCTTTATCCTTAGGAAGATAAATACCTTCCGTTAAGGCTTCTCTTTCACTTGAATCTTTAGTTATCTTTGAAGCCAAAGCCTTAGAATAACTGTCTCTTGGTGCCTTTGAAAGTGAATTCATACGCATCCACCATCCAATTGGGTAAGCAAAAAGTAAGCCGATTGGAGATCTGTCAATATTTTGAGAAATTTCTTCGAAGGCTATTTGAATTTTATTAAGCGCATAATCACCCATCCATCTCACATAAATCTCATCTTCTTTAGGCTCACCTTCTGCTTCAAAACGTTTTAACGTGGCTGTTAATAAATACATCCATGATAAGATATCTCCAAAACGCGCAGTTATCTTTTCTCTTTGTTTTAAACTTCCCCCAAAATATCCCATAGCAAAGTCTGTTAAGAAAGCAAAGCTTGCTGAAGACCAGGCAAGTTTTCTTTCGTATTTGGCTATTAAAGAAGACCGAGATGAAAGATGTAAATACCCACGAGTTAGCGATAATAAAGACATACGAACCATATTTCTTAATGTAAAACCAACATGTTTAAAAAAGTTTTCATCAAAATCATTAAGATTGCCATTTTCAAGTGCTTCAATCTCTTTATAGGCATAAGGATGACACCGAATCACTCCTTGACCAAAGATAATAAGTGTTCGTGTCATTATATTAGCGCCTTCTACCGTAATGGCAACAGGTGCACCAAAATACGCATGCGCTATTAAGTTTTTTTCTCCTAAAGAGATTGCAGCGCCTCCTAAGATATCCATAGAGTGATTAATAACTTCTCTAAAGGTTTCAGTTGAATGGTATTTCATAACCGCATTGATTACCGCAGGTTTTTTACCTTGATCTATCGCGCCAATAGTAAACTTTCGTGAAGCATCCATCATATACGTAAAACCAGCGATTTTAGCCAGTTCTATTTCTACGCCTTCAAACTTACCTATGCTTATTCCAAACTGTTCACGTACTTGAGCATAAGCACCCGACACTCTAGCTCCAAGTTTCACACCACCTGTACTTGTTGATGGAAGCGAAATACCTCTACCCACAGCTAAAGACTCCATAAGCATAAGCCATCCTTGACCCAGTCCTTTTTCGCCTCCAATAACATCATCAATACCAATAATCACATCTTTGCCATCTATAGGGGAGTTAATAAAAGGAACACCTAAAGGGTCATGTCTTCGACCTTGATTCACCCCTTTTAACGAAGATTTTACTAAGGCGCAGGTAATTCCTAATTCTTCCCCTCTTCCTAAAAGGTTATTAGGGTCTCTAAGAGTAAAGGCTAGTCCAATGATAGTAGCAATCGCACCTAAGGTAATATAACGTTTTTCAAACTCAAGACGAATCTGAATCTTTCCAGAGCTGTCTTCAAAAACTTCACCTGAAGATTGAATAGATGTTGCGTCAGACCCAGCAAGAGGCTCAGTTAAGGCAAAACAAGGGATGTCTCTTCCATCAGCAAGACGAGGAAGATAATAATCTTTTTGCTCAGTCGTTCCATAATGCAGTAAAAGTTCAGCAGGCCCAAGTGAGTTTGGCACCATAGTCGTAATGGCTAAGACCTGAGAACGTGACGCCATCTTTTGGATAACAGCAGAATGGCCCAAGGCTGAAAATCCCAATCCCCCATAAGACTTAGGTATAATCATTCCAAAAAACTTCTCATCTTTGAGGTACTGCCAAACGTCTTTAGGCAAGTCTCTATCTCTAAAAACTTCCCAATCATTTGTCATCTTACATACTTCATCTGCCTTAGTGTCTAAAAACTCTTGTTCTTCTTCACTTAGACTAGGATAATTTTCTTTAAATATTGTATCAAAGTTTGGTTTACCTGAAAAAAATTCTCCATCCACCCAAATAGTTCCTGCTCTAAGTGCTGTTTTCTCAGTTTCTGAGATACTTGGCATCAAATGAAGTTTATTGATAAGAGAAACTAAATGCTTAGAAATAAGATTTTTACGAATATCAGGAATTAAAATAATAAGATTGATGGGGATATAAATCAACCAAAATAAAAAGCCTGGTGACCATCCTAAAAAAATGATTACGGCTAGCAAAGGGGTCCAATACATAAGCTTTATCCCTATGTACCAAGACGAAAGTAAGGTAATAATTAAAGCAGCAACTATATAATCCATGTCTTATCCTTTAGTATAAAATGTTTCTTTATTTTTAGCCATATCAAGTAAAAGTTTTGCTGGTTCAAAACGTAATCCATGATTTTTTGCTAGTTTTTTAAGCGTTATCACAATGCTCTCAATTCCAAGTGAGTCTGCATATCTAAGCAGTCCTCCTCTAAAAGGTGGAAAACCTGTTCCCATAATCATAGCCATATCTAGATACTGAGCATTATCAACAATACCTTCTTCTAAACACATAGCCGCTTCATTTATCATAATCAACATTTCTCTATCAATAATTTCTTGTTCATCGAAGCGACGTTTTGAAAACACAAGACTTTTAACTGAGTCATTAGCCTCACGTTTATTTCCCTTATGAATATAAAAACCCTTACCTGATTTTTTGCCTAAAAGATTCAGTTGATGATACACTCTATCTAAAATATCTGAAACCTTCATACGCTCTCCATAAGCATCTTCTAAGACCTTGGCCACCTTATATCCCACATCAAGACCCACTTCATCCGCTAAAACAAAGGGTCCCATAGGCATACCAAAGTCCAAAATAATTTTATCCATTCGTTCAAAATCGGCGCCTTCTTCAAACATACGCGCCGCTTCATTGATATAAGGTAATAAAATACGATTAATTAAAAATCCAGCGCAATCGCCTACTACTATAGGTGTTTTTCCAGCTTCTTTGGCTAAAGCAACCACCGTAGCTATGGTTTTTGCTGAAGTCTTTTTACCTGCAATGATTTCAACTAAGGGCATTCTTGGTACAGGGTTAAAAAAAATGCATCCCAACAAAACGCTCAGGATGTTGCATTTTTTCAGACAACATAGAAATAGAAAGAGAGGATGTATTTGAAGCGATAATAGCTTTTTCGTGCATCACTTCTTCTAAGTTTGCATACAATTCTTGTTTCGCCTCAGTACTTTCTATTATGGCTTCTAAAGCTAAGTCACAATGTCCAAAACCATTAAACTCTGTTGTATATGAGATATGTGCTAATTTTTGTCCCACTTCATTTTTTGTTAAACTTCGACGTTTTATAAAACCTTCATAAACCTTAGCAATGGATTTCATAGCTTCAGCTGCTTGCGCATACCGTCTAAGCTTCATACGCACCAGTTTATCAATCTTAGAAAATTGAAACACTATACCCGCACCCATCACACCCGCGCCAATAACATTTACCATATGAATAGGAGTTGCATTAGCTTTTCTTTTGGTTCCAGTTTCTTTTTTTAAGGCTTCTGAACTATAAAATAGACCAATCAAATTTTTACTAATATCTGTTACTGCTAGTTTAGCAAAGGCTTTTGCCTCAAGTTCTAAACCAACATGTAAATCTTTACCTTCACTCGCTTCAAACAAGTCTAAGATAGAAATAACTGCTGGATATTTTCCTTTTGTTTTATTCATAACATTTTTACGGGCATATGAAAAAACAAGGAATGAAAGATATTTATCCATAAAGCTTCCGCTCTTTCTTTTAGAAAGTATCTTTTCAGGTGACTCTAAAACCATCTGTATAAAAGATTTTTCTTTAAATTCCAAATAACCAACAGGAACACAAGCGTCTACAAGACCTAGTTTTTCAGCTTTCTTACCATTTAATATTTTTCCGCCTAAAATAAGTTCTAAGGCCTTTGAAAGACCCGTTAGTTTTCGTAACCTTTGGGTTCCACCAAAGCCAGGAAGTATCCCTAAATTCACCTCAGGAAGTCCTATCTTAGTTTTAGAATTTTCAGTTGCCAATCTATAATCACAGGCCAAGGCAAGCTCCAAGCCACCCCCTAAACACGCACCATTAATAATAGCTACCGTAGGAAAAGGAAGGTCTGAAATTTTAGAAATTATCTGTTGTCCTTTTCGAACTAATTCATAGGCCTGTGTCTCATCTCTTAATCCTTCTATTTCAGAAATATTAGCCCCCGCAATAAAGACTCCATCTTTGGCTGAGCTTATTTTCAAAAGCTTAATATCACTTGCCTTATGCAGTTCATCGAGTTTTTCATCTAAACTTTTCAACACCTCAAAAGACAAAATGTTAACCACGGAGTCTTCTAAGTCTAAACATAAGGTAGCTATGCCCTCTTCTTCTTCTTCATATGTAAAAGCTTTCATTATTCTACCTCCAAAATCAGTGAGGCACCTTGGCCACCACCTATACACAAGGTTGCTAAACCACGATTCTTACCACGTCTTCTAAGTTCTTTAAGCGTATGAATCACTAAACGTGTACCTGTCATTCCTACAGGATGGCCTAAGGCAACGGCTCCACCATTTACATTTAAAAGTGAGGTATCAATACTACCAAGAGCAGTGCTTCTACCTAAGTGTTCTTTGGCATATATTTTTGATTCAAAGGCTTTAATATTAGCAATAGCTTGCACAGCAAAGGCCTCATTCATTTCAATGAGGTCTATATCTTTCATCCCTAACTTAGTTTTTGAAAATAGTTTAGCTGTGGCGTAAGCAGGGCCCATACCCATTCTTTTTGGCTCTAAACCAGCGTAGGCATATGCACTCAGATAACCCATCGGCTCTAAACCCATTTTTTTTGCCTTTGTCTCAGACATTAGCACCACCGCCCCCGCCGCATCTGAAATCTGAGAAGAATTTCCTGCCGTCACCGTTCCATTTTTTCTATCAAAAAATGGGCGAAGTTTACCAAGGGCCTTCATATTTTGCCCAAAACGCACTCCATCATCATCTTCCATTATTTTGGCTGCTTTTAAATCATACACTACAGGCGAAATCTCTTCTTTAAAAATTCCTGCCTTTACAGCGGCTTCTGCTTTTTGATGACTCCCTAAAGAAAATTCGTCTTGTTCTTCTCTACTAATACCAAAGTCTTGTGCTAATATCTCAGCAGTTGAACCCATCATTAATCCTGAAACAGGATCGGTTAAACCCTGCATTAATCCCACTATTGGCTTAAGATATTTTGGTCTAAAATGACTCAAGGTGTATAGTTTTTCTGAAATACTTTTAGCCTTAAATAAGGCAGCAAAAAGTTCTGTCATTTTTTCCCCATAGAGTAAAGGGATATTTGACATAGATTCCACCCCTCCACACATGAAAATTTCCCCATCACCTGCCATTATTTTCGCAGCTGCGGAAGTTATGGATTCCATGCCCGAAGCACAGTTCCTATGAACCGTATACGCGATAGTCTCATCAGGAAAACCTGCTTCAAGAGCAATAACCCTTGCTACATTTGCAGCGTGTCCAGGTTGGGATACATTTCCGATTATAATTTCATCATAATCTTTAAAAGGAATGCCTACCCTTAAGGCCAGTTCTTGCACAACATGAGCGCCTAGTTTCTCGGCTTGAATATTTTTAAAATTCCCACCTGCCTTTGCAACAGGAGTACGAAGACCATCTATAATTGCAATTCTTTCTTTCATGACGCACCCTTATAAAAATTATCTATTTGTGTTTTGTAGATCTCTTCTACCTTCGCTCTTGAAACTTTCATTGAAGGGGTTAAGACTCCACTTTCTATACTTACCTTATCACTGACTATATGAAACTTTTGAATTTCTTCCCAATGATTAAGCTTTGTATTTAAAGACTTAATGAGGTTCATAACAATAGCTTGAATACGTTTATGCTTTATGAGTTCTTCAAAAGAAAGAGATTCTAAACCCTTTTTCTGAGCAAATGATTCAAGTAAAATTTCATCCATAAAGATTAAGGCCGAAACATAAGGTTTATTATCCGCAATAACCACCGCATAATCTATCCACTTGTTTGCGGTGATACGTTGTTCCATTGCAATAGCAGATACATATTTTCCCGTAGAAGTTTTAAACAACTCTTTTTTTCTTGAAATTAAGGTAATGTAGCCTTCTTCATCTATTTTCGCTAAATCTCCCGTATGAAACCATCCATCTTCATCTAAGACCTCTTTAGTTTTTAAAAGCTGCTTATGATACCCCCGCATAACACTAGGACTTTTAGTAAGAAGTTCACCATCACTCGCCAACTTTACTTTTACATGGGGAAAAGCTTTTCCGCAAGTCCCTACTTTATTGTTGTTTTTTGTATTTACCGAAATAACAGGTGAGGTTTCAGTGAGTCCGTAGCCTTGATATAAAGGGATGCCAATATTATGAAAAAATCTATACACAGGTAAAGATAAAGGTGCACCACCCGTGATAAGATATTGTAAATTACCCCCAAGAGCGTCTTGTAACTTAGTATATACAAGCTTAGCAAATATACCATCAATGATAGTATCCTTAGCGAGGTTAGGATCTTTAGAATTTGCTCTATAAAATGCGGCCTTAGCTATAAGCCATTTAATACCCTTTGCAGAAGAAGCATTTTCATGCATCTTCGTATAAATTTTATCAAGAAGTCTTGGAACTACCGTCATAATCTCAGGTTTTAATTCTTTTAAAAGATTGGCAACATTTTTCACATCATCCGCAAAAAATACAGACAAACCTTTGCTTAAATAATAAGACATAACCATTCGTTCAAATATATGAGCTAAAGGTAAAAAGGTAAGTGCCTTATAATTTGAATCCAAGTCAACACTTGCTTGTGTATCTATGATTTGTGTGATTAAATTTTGATGAGAAAGTTCAACTCCTTTAGGCACACCCGTTGAGCCGCTTGTGTAAATAATAGTGGCTAAATCATTAGGTGCGATATCGGGTTTAGTATAGCTTAGGTCATCTCCTAAAAAGTTGAGAAACTTATGAATATTAGGACCACTTGCTCTAATATCTTTGACTAATACAAGTGTCATATTCCCTAAGTGCGGTTCAAGCTCATCATACTTTTCTTGTGAGGCGATATACACATACTCAATGGCCGCATCTTCTAATTCAAAACTTAAATTACTTGAAGAAATATTTGCAAATATAGGCACAGACACCGCGCCTAAACATTGCAAGGCATAATCCACAATAAGCCAAAAAGGGGAGGAATCAGAAATAATAGCCACACTTGTACCCTGCGTGACACCAGATTTTTCAAAAGATGAGGCTAAAGAACGAACCATATGAACAAATTCTTTTGACGATATAGATTTCCAATTTCCATCTTCTAAATGATTTAAAAAACTGTCATTATCCACTTCATTTTCAATATAGTCAACTATTTCCGCAAGATTGGTACAATCAAACATATCTTTTCCTAACTATCTCATTTATATTACTATTTAAACATTATTTAACTTTTTTAAATACTGTATAAATATATTGATTTTATTTTTTAAGTCTTATTTATGATTCATTTTGATAATTTATAGATATAAGAGATGAAGTTCTTGTCTTATTTTAAACAAATAAGGGTAAAATTATTTTAAAAGCAGGAAGTTCAGTGACTCAAAATCCTCATATATATGCGGTTATTATTGGTAGTGAAATTTTAGACCGCAGGCGTAAAGATAAACACTTTGATTATCTGTCTCAAGCTCTTGCAAAAAGAGGATTTTCTCTTTTTGCTTCTTTGACTATAAAAGACGATAAAACACTCATTGAAAACACCTATAAGATGATTAAAAATGATGAACAATCTATTATGCTTAGTTTTGGAGGTATTGGATCTACTCCTGATGATTTAACACGCCAACTTTCAGCCAATATTTTTTCAGACTCAACACTTTACAGACACCCTCGCTTCGAAAAAGACATCCTTGAGCGTTTAGAAGAAAGAGCTTATCCTCATCCTATAAAAATGGCAGACTTACCAAAAAATGCGGGACTTCTTTTTAATCCCATCAATAACATGTCAGGATTTCATTTAGAAAAACGTTTCTTTTTTATGCCTGGTTTCCCAGAAATGGCGCAGCCTATGATAGAAGAGATTGTACGCAAGTATTTACCTCTTGCAAAACAGCCTTTTACTAAAGGTTTTCTTGCCCAATGTGGAGAAGGTCGAATCCAAGAATTAATGTTAAAGATAAGTGATACAGTGGAACTCTCTTCTTTGCCTATGATGAATAATGAAATTCTAAGTGTTGAGTTTTCCCTTTCTTCCTTTTATAAGAAAAATCTAGAGCATGATTTTTCTCTTTTTACAGATTTTTTAGATGCTCAAAAAATTGAATACCGTTTATTATGAAGTTTTCCCTTTTCTTTTTAGTCTTTTTAGGAGTAATGAGCCTTTTAAATATTTATATTTATAAACGTTTTTTCAAAAAGCTACATCCCCCCTTAAACACCTTTGCCTTTGCTATTCCCTCCTTTTTGATGATAGGTGAAATATTTTTTGCTATTGAAGCAATGACTCATTATTTAGTTCATTCCGTCTTGTTATATTATCTTTTATCTTCAAGTATTGGTATTAGTTTTTTACTTTTTATTGTGGCACTTGTGTATGATTTAAATTTATCTATTTTCAAAAAAATTCCCTTTCAAGAAGGTCGTAGAAAATTCATAAAAATTATTTTTGACAGCACTATGTTGATTTTAGCTTTTTCTTACCTTTTCAAGGGTTTAAAAGGAGGCTTGTCTAAACCCATACTTAATACTGTCAATGTCATAATAAAAGGTTTTAGCACCCATGACTATGTGATATTACAACTTTCTGATGTGCATGTTGGAAAAACTATTAAAAAGGATTTTGTTCAAGATATTGTAAGACGTGTTAATGCTGAAAAATCCGATATTGTAGTTATTACAGGCGACTTAGTAGATTATGATTTAGACAAAATAAAAGAAGATTTAGTTCCACTTAAACAGATACTTGCACCCACGTACTTTATCTTAGGAAATCATGAATATTTTCATGGAGCCAGCGAGATAATACAACATATTAGAACCCTTGGGATTCATGTTTTACTTAATGAAAATATCTGTATCAAAGACAAAGATATGAAGTTTAATCTCATTGGACTCACCGATATCATAGGTGAAAGAGTTCATCAATATCCTATGGATATCAACAAGGCCTACACGGGTATTAATCCTAATATTCCTTCTATAGTTTTAGCCCATCAACCAAAAAGTATTTTAAGACTTGATGCACGTCCGTGTGACTTAATGCTTTCAGGACATACCCATGGAGGTCAAATTTTTCCCTTTGGACTGCTTATTATGATGGATCAACCTTACCTTGCAGGCTTGTACCAACATACCCAAGAAAAACAAATCTTTGTAAGCCGTGGAGCAGGTTATTGGGGCCCACCTATTCGTGTTCTTGCTCCTTGTGAAATTTCAAAAATTGTGATTAAGGATGCCTAATGACTTCTGCTGTAAAAGTATATTTATTATTGACTATGTGTTCGCTCAATAGTTTTGCTATGGATATCGTTCAAAAGCCTATTATTTTCAATCAACTGCGACTCCAACTTAGTAAAGAGTATATTTCTAAGCATTATGAACAAGACGTAGATGACATCACCATTATCCCTCGTATTATTGTTATACATTGGACGGCAATAGACGATTTAGATGCTTCATTTAAACGTTTTTTATTCCCTACTCTTCCCTTAGATAGGCCAGATATTCAAAAAGCATCTTCGCTTAATGTTTCCACCCATTTTATGATAGATACAGATGGAACTATCTATCAACTTATGCCAGAGACGACTATGGCGAGGCACGTCATTGGATTAAATTTCAGCTCTATTGGGATTGAAAATGTAGGAGGTCAAGGGAACAAGCCAAATCTAAGTTCAGCTCAACTCCAATCTAATAAAAATCTTATTTTATATCTTACAAACAAGTATTCAAGCATTAATTATCTTATAGGACATAGTGAATATACCCAATGTGAAAACACCTCTCTTTGGTTAGAAAAGGACAAAAATTATCGTACTATTAAATACGATCCTGGAGATGATTTCATGAAAGCACTTCGCTCAAACTTTAACTTAAAGACCTGCCATGATTAGTAGTTCTTTAGTATATCTAAGTGTCTTAGCTCTTTTTTCTTCTTTAGCCTTATATTTGAGTAAAAAAGAATTTAAGATTTTGCAATATCTTCCTCCAATAGTACTCTTATATATGAGCATTATGCTTCTAAGTTCAAATGGTATCTTTGAAATGAATGAGGAAATATCTACTTCTTATTCTACGCTTAAAAGTAATCTTCTTCCGGCCATGCTTTTTTTAATGCTACTTCCTAATAAGCTCACTCATTTATCTAAACTAGGTCCAAAAATGCTTTTGAGCTTTTTATTAGCCACCTTGAGTCTTTTTGTAGCCTTTATCCTCAGCTTTTTTCTTTTTTCTCTTCCTTCAAGTGACATACAAATCTTTGCTCCTTTAGCCGGATCCTGGATGGGAGGAACAGGGAATATGCTCGCGGTTTCAGCCGCTCTTAATACCAGTGAATCCGCTATAGGAATTACTTTATTTATGGATTCTATTGATTATAGTTTATGGCTGATGTTTTTACTTTTATTAGTACCTTTAGCCTCAAGGTTTAATCTCTTTACCAAAGCCAATGATTCAATAAAAGATATACACATTGATACAAACTGCGCCCTACACTTTTCATATAAGGGATACAGTTATTTACTTCTAAGTGCTATGGCCGTATCTCTTTTTTCTCAAGTGTTCGCCCAGTATTTAGCCCAATATCTTTTTGCTTCGATTACAACTTGGTCTGTGCTTTTAGCTAGTGTCCTTGGTGTCTTATTTTCATTTTCTCCCTTAGCCAAAAGCAAAGGACTTCAAGGTACCGCCAACGCCATGTTGTACCTCCTTATTGCTCTTATCGCGTCTCGCGCCAATATCGAATTTAATCTTAATCTTCTTAATTATCTGTTATTAGGCTTATTTATCTTATGTATTCACGGCCTTTTCATGGTGATTTTTGCTAAGATTTTTAAACTTGATTTGTTTAGTATTAGTGTAGCTTCCTTGGCCAATATAGGAGGCATTGCCTCTGCGCCTATACTTAGCGCGGCTTATGCACAAAGCCTAGTTGGCATTGGTGTGCTAATGGCTTCATTAGGTTATATTTTAGGAACCTTCGTTGCCTTGTTTTTAGCGGAGGTACTCACATGGATAGTATAAAGATTCTAGGATTTGAGATAACAGAGCTTAATATTAATCTTAAAAAGCCTTTTATCACCGCCTTAAGACGTGTTGATAGCATTACAGACATTCTTGTCAAAATTCATACGAGTACAGACATCGTTGGTTATGGAGAAGCCTGCGCCGTTAGTGCTATTACTGGTACAACAAATGCCAAGGTATACAAGGACTTGCACGAGGTGATTTTTCCAGCCTTATTGCACGAGGAGATAAACATACACACTATTTTTACTCGTTTACATTCATTAAACACCAGTCCTGAGGCTAGAGCCTGTGTTGATATAGCCTTATACGACATCTTAGCTAAGATCTCTTCTTTAAGTCTGCATAAGTATCTTGGCGCACAAAATTCTTTCTTACAAACCGATATTACCATTTCTGTAAATGAGGCTTCACTTATGCAAAAAGACAGCCTTGAAGCCGTAAACTCTGGATTTAAAATACTAAAAATAAAACTTGATGGAGACCTTGATAAAAATGTATCCAGACTTGTGAGTATTAATGCTGTTATTGATGACGCCATCTCATTAAGACTCGACCCAAACCAAGCCCTTGACTTAGATACATGCCTATCTATGCTTTCTTCTATCCCCCTAGATAAGATAGAGTGTATAGAGCAACCTTTTAAGGCTGAAGATTTCATTTCTATGAAAGCCTTAAAAGACAAAAATATTATTCCTGTTTTAGCAGATGAATCACTTTTTAGTCTTGAAGATGCTCAACTACTTTTAAAAGATGAAGCTATTGATCTTTTAAACATTAAGCTTATGAAAAGTGCCGGTATTTTTGAGGCTATTAAAATAGCCAAGCTTGCTAAGTCTTATGGCAAGGACTGCATGATAGGGTCTATGCTAGAAGGGCCTATTTGTCTACTTGCAGCGGTTCATTTTGCTCTATCTCAAGACAATATTATTATGGCAGATTTAGATTCACCCTTGTACCTCAAAGACCACCCTCTTCTAGAGCCTTTTCATCTGAAAATCGACCGTATTCACTTAGATGAGAAAGAAGGTCTTGGCGTCGATAGTATCATACAAGATCTACAGATCTTTCCAAATTCGTAGCACTTTTAAAAACCTTTAACATTAAGGCCTCAAAGTCTTTGGCTTCAATCTTATGTCTAAATAAAAAGTTATCAATAACATTAGTATCAAACTCTTCTATGGCCACGGCTACGGAATACAATTCACCTAATAATCCTGTCTTATGAAATAAGGCATCATTAATCGTATCATCAACATTAAATTCACACACAACATCACTTAAGGGTACATGCATTAATGTATCCATTAAGGATAAAATTCCAACAAAATAGGCTTGGCTTGACTGCGTAACAGAAACATCTTTATTAATCACCTTTAGTAAGTCCACCATAATCTCTGTTCTTTGCTTAACCATGATAATAAGTGGATTTTGAAACCTTGTTTCATTCGAAAAATTCTTAGAATATAAGAGTAACATCAACCATTGAACTAAGGCATTTCGCCCTAAGAGGGTAATGACTTGATGAATAGAGGAGATACGAGATCTAAAATGAAAGGCACCTGAATTTATAAACTGTAAGAGTTGTAACATAATAGAAGGATTTCTTTCAAACTCTTCTACTATCTCAGAGATAGAGGCTCCTGTTTGTATAGTGTTACATAAACGAAATAAGGTTAAATGGTTCCCATCAAGCTTTTTATCTTTAATAATATCTGGCTGGGCAAAATAATAACCTTGATAGGCATTAAAACCAGCCTTTTTATATAAATTAAACATCTCTTTATTTTCTACTTTTGAAGCAATAAAGGTCAGTCTTTTATTACGAAATTCTCGTAAAAATACACTTATAAATTCTTTTTCAAAACTACTTGTATCTACCTTTACGCAAGATAAGTATGGAGATAATTCTTTTAAAATAGACATCTTTTTATAAGAATCTAAATCTAAGCTAAAACTATATCCTTTTGCATGAAGCTGCTGAACACATTCAATCGTCCTTTCATCAATAGTCCCCGTTGCAGTGAGTTCAAATACAAAGGTTTCGGGGGGAATAGATTCGATAAAATCATGTTTTAAAAAAGACGACTCAACATTAATAAAAGCAATATTATCACCCACTACATTTTTAAGTCCTGCTTGGTTTAAAACATTAACTAAAACAGCAGCCGTTGCATGACGGGGGTTATCAATATGAGAGTCATCTTCACTTTCTCTGTATAAAAGTTCATATCCCATTATCATATCGTGGTTGTCTAAAATAGCTTGCCTTGCTAGATAAATATGTTCAGTCATTAGTATATCCCCATAATTTATAACAATAATTAATAATAGTGCAAATGAAATATATTTCAGCTTAATTACTTGCTATAATCTTATATGAAAAAATATATTTTATTTGATAATGACGGTGTTCTTGTAGAAACTGAAAAGTGGTATTTTCAAGCCAACTATGATGCACTCAAAGATATGGGTATAGAATTGAGTCAAGAAAGGTACTTAAATATTATGATTGAAGGTAAAAGTGCCTTTATTTTAGCCGAGGAAAAAGGCTTTGACAGCCTAAGTATTGAAAAATCAAAAGATAAACGAAATGAACTTTATCAAGACTATATTCGGACTCAAGATATAGAAATCAAGGGGGTTAAAGACCTTATATCAAAGCTAAGTAAAAGATACAAGATGGGTATAGTCACCTCTTCTAGACGAGAAGACTTTGAACTTATACACAAGAGCACAGAGCTGACAAAACATATGCACTTTGTCTTATGCAGTGGCGAATATAAACGCTCAAAACCTTTTGCTGATCCATACTTAAAAGGCTTAGATATTTTTGGTGCTAAAAAAGAAGAATCTATTGTGGTGGAAGATTCTCAAAGAGGTCTGAGTTCCGCTTACAATGCCGGTATAGACTGCGTTATTGTGCATAATGATTTTACTATACATCATGATTTTAGTAAGGCACAATATTTTATTAACACCTTGGCAGAATTAGAAGACCTTCTTTAGATTTATAAGCCTAAGACACACTTTGAATTTTATTTTGTAGAAGAACTTTTTTTTCACTTAAGGCTAAAAGTATGTTTTTAGATTCTGTTATATCTTTTCCAGCAGACCTTGATTCAGAAATCCCTAACATCACCTTAGAAATTTTGGTATTGGTACTCTTAAGGGCTGATTTTAACATCTCAAGCATCTCAGTATTTTTTTTCAATAATGTCTGGTTGATACGACTTGTCTATTTTTATTAACTTCATCTCTTTGATGGTTGAGCTATCTATCTCTTGTCCACTGTACCCATGTATACTTTCAGCTTGAATATGTACATTTACTTCAAGCTGAGCATAAGCTTCTTTGCCTTTGGTAAGGAGAAATTTTTCACATACTAAGTCGTCCGCACTTCGACCATATTTTTTAAGACCAGAACCTTCATAATATCTATATTCAATTTCTCCTGTTTCCCCATCAATATGAATACGGGCAAACTCACTGTCTAAAAAATCTACACGTTTGCCTTCCTCATTCATAAGTCCCCAAGGTGTTTCAAAAGACTCCGCTATCCCTATTCCAGCATGCATACTTTGTGAACCAACTTCTCCTATAAGCTCAGGAGAAAGAGTAAATTCAAGCATTTCTACACTATTTTCATTTGCCTTGGCGCGCAAGGAATCCGAGATATTATTATCCCGGTCTCTGTAACTGACCTCAACCTCATCATCTGGATAGACCGCATAAAGCATCTTTCCAGCGTCTGCTTCATCCCCAGTAATACTAAATTCGTGCCCATCAACCATAATTATTTCACCCGCCTGAGCTCCTTTTGGTAAAATAATAGTAATCCCCAAGGTTCCATCTGAGTTGAGTTTCTTTCCCTCTTTGAGTGAGTCAAAAACAACGGCTAGATGACCTTCTTCAGGTTCACCTTCTTGTGCATGATGTGAAAATTCTTCACCACTAGCAGCTAAGTCTTCAATCGACATTTCTTTACCTTTATCTGCATCTTTATTTTGTAATAGTGTAAAAGAGCCTTGATTAGAACTAAGTGAAAAGCCTTCTTTATCACGTTTAACTTCTATACTTAGAAAACCGGTTAGGGTATCGCCATTTTTTTTATGCGCATAAACTTGAACCTTATGAAGTTCTTTTTGATTGTCTTGTAGATATTCATAACTAATGGGATTAAGCTCAAAGATATAAGAACCATCAAGTTCTAACTCAAAGCCTTCTAAGTAAAAAGAGCTTTTAAAAGTAGAAAGTTTCTCTTCAAGTTTAATCTGTCCTTTTAGTATATGGACATTAACATCTTCTTTTATTTCTTGTTTGATTATTTCTTGAATCGGTTCTTTATTCGACTTGTTTTCTTTTTTCTTATCCAGTATATCAGAATTAACCATCTCTATAGAATCTAAGTCTATACTCTTAGGTGCACGCATCATTGCTTGAATTTTTAAGAGCATTTCATCTTCACCAATAATATTTTTCTTCGATTCTTCCTTTTCTTGCTTTTCTTTTTGTTCCGCTAAGACTTGTTCTTGGTGCTTCTTTTCTAATGTCTTTATACGCTCTTTTTCTTTTATTTCCATAAGGTCTTGAACCTTAGATAACATTGCCTCTTCATTAACATCTGTTTCTTTAAAATCACTATCTACACTAGGTTCTTCTTTGATTTGATACATCAATTCAGATTTTTGTACTAAATCCTCTTCTACTGAAAATTCTTGTTCCGCTTCGTCAAAGACTTGAGAAATGTCCAATATATCGGTGTCAAGAGAAGAATTTTCTTGTTTAATCTTTATATCTTCATTTTCAAGATCTGATTTTATGGTAAGACTATCGACCTCGCCATCTTGAGTATATTTAACCTCAGATATAAAGACCTTGCCATCTTTGTCGTTTATACTTACACAAAGCTTATGTTCCACCCCATCTTCAGACTCAATAATAACCGTATCTATAAGCATATCCCCTTCTTCAATGTCTAAAGACTGTGTCCCTATAAGATACTGCCAACTTCCCCCAGATCCAATCGTCACTGCTCCCCCAAATTTTGTTAAATATGCAGTTTGAGAGCTGTTCTTTGCTACAAAGTATTCATCTTGTGATGTATGACATTTAAACTGACCCTGTGTTTCAAGCCACTTCATTTGTTCAGCAGGTGCGTACACTAAAGAAGCCTCTTCGTCTAAACTAACTTTTTTTTCTATGTTTTGTATAGGTAATATTTCTTCTAATATCGTTTTATTTTCCTCAACATTATTTTTTTCATCCTTCTTATCTTCTTGCATATCAGGTTCTTCATTCACTATAAAAGCACTAGTGTCCGTTCCCTTCAACCTTATAAACAAGGTATCAGTAGATGTTTTACCATCTTTATCCTTAAGTCCATAATTAACCTTATCTTCATACATCTCATCTAAAGCAAGTTTTTTCACCTTCCTTAGGTTTAAAACATACTGGTATCCACCATCACTTGTGAAACTACATTTACCATATTTACTTTTTACCACACTAGAGCTTATATGAAGTTCATCATTATTAAAAGAAAGAACATTTCCACTTAGTGTTGAGAGACTTTCATTCATTCCAACTTCCTTGAGATAAGACTTTTGTCTTAAGTGTAAAAAAAAACTACCTAGTTTTAGCTGAAAGTATTTATTTGATTTTATAATACTATATTTTTTAATGTTTTCATATAAAACACAATTAGACTAAAGAAACTTTATAGTAATAGACTAAAGTAATTTGACATTCCTTGCATAAAATGATTGTTTTTCGCTATAATTATGCAAAATTATTTCAAGGACATATTATTATGGCAAAACATCAGTTTCAAACCGAAGTTAATCAGATTTTACAACTTATGATTCATTCACTTTATTCTAATAAAGAGATTTTTTTACGTGAGCTTGTTTCAAATGCATCGGATGCACTTGATAAACTCAACATGTTAGTACTTACTGACGAAAATTATAAAAATGTAAATTTTGCACCAAAAATTGATATTAGTTTTGACAAAGAAGCTAAAAAGCTTATCCTTACAGATACAGGTATTGGTATGGACGAGGCTGATTTGATTTCTAACCTTGGTACTATTGCTAAATCAGGAACGAAGGCATTTTTAGACAACCTATCAGGAGATGAGAAAAAAGATTCTCAGCTTATTGGTCAGTTTGGTGTTGGTTTTTATGCTACGTTTATGGTGGCAGACAAGGTTGAAGTTACCTCTAAAAAAGCAGGAACAGACAAGGCTTATACTTGGACGTCTGAGGGTACAGGGGAATACGACTTAGTAGAAGCTCAGCAAGAAGGTCATGGAACAACTATCGTTATGCACCTTAAAGAAGATGAAGGCGAGTTTTTAGAAGAACAAAGACTTGATAGCATTATCAAGAAATATTCTAATCATATCCCTTTTCCTATTTTCATGGATAAAGAACATTATGTTGCAGCTATTACAGATGATGATGGAAAAGAAACTACTCCAGCAACAACTGAAATCAAAAATGAGCAAATTAATAAGGCGAATGCCTTATGGACAATGTCTAAGTCTGAAATTAAAGATGAAGAATATAAAGACTTTTATTCAACCGTAGCCCATGACTCATCTGAGCCATTAACATGGATGCACAACAAAGCAGAGGGAACGGTAAACTATACTACCTTGTTTTTTATTCCTGAAAAAGCGCCTATGGACTTATATAGAGTAGATTACCAAACGGGTATTAAGCTGTATATTAACCGTGTGTTTATTACGGATGATGAAAAAGAGTTAATGCCTACGTACCTTCGTTTCTTACGTGGTGTTATTGATTCTACTGACCTTCCTTTAAATGTTTCAAGAGAGGTTTTACAGTCTAACCCTGTTATGACAAAAATTAAAAATGCATCCGTTAAAAAGGTTCTAAATGAACTTTCTAAGATGATGAAAAAAGACAGCGAAAAATATAGTAAATTTTATGCTGAGTTTGGTAATTGTCTTAAAGAAGGTATCTACTCAGATATGGGTAACAGAGATAAGCTATTAGAGCTTATGCAGTTTAATACACTTCGCGTCAGCAACATTTACAAACTTATATTCTTTATAGTCTGTAACCATTGGGAAAACGATAGTATCAATTTCTTCATTTAAGATAAGAACATCAATATCTTTAGACTTAAAACGCTCTAATGAAGGTGAATTCTTAAGCATAGTAAGAGCCATTTTACCTGCTAGGTAATAAATCTCTTTTTTCTCTTCATCTACATTTTTAACAAATTCTTCTATGGATGTTTTTTCTTCACCCTTAAGTGTATTAAACTGCATAAGCTCTAATAGCTTATCTCTGTTACCCATATCTGAGTAGATACCTTCTTTAAGACAATTACCAAACTCAGCATAA
>NZ_JAEMVE010000180.1 GCF_029216045.1 Sulfurimonas sp. MAG313
ATGAAGAAAATAAGCTAAATCAACATCTCCTAAATAACCATTTTTATCTACAAATTCTCTGTGCCCATGAAGCTCAAGGAGGATAGACAAGCTCCAAAACAGTACTTGATCTTTAGCACTAGTTTCTACATAATAATTTTGATCTTGACAGTGGCTTGTATTATTTGTCTTTTGCTTTCTTCCTTTGCGTCTCATCTTGCACTCCTAGTTTTGATACTGAGAGTATAAGAAATAAACTAGACACTATTTGTCTTTCTAGTTAGAGAACATTATCTAAGAGAATAGGCACAAATGGCTTAATACGGGAATACTTCCCAAAGAATAAAGAGTTTCAAGAGATAACAAGTACACAAATTGCTGAAGTACAAGATATACTCAATGATAGACCAAGAAAAATATTGGGATATAAAACACCTCGTGAAGTATTTTTCGGTAAAATTGCATTATCTTAATTCTGTAGTTTAGCTAGGTGTTGCACTTGTGGGTTGAATGGGCGCAATATGTAATTTTGTGTATCAGAAGGTATAAGATGGGTGAAGCGTAAGAATTTAGATTGAAGTTTATTTGATTTAAAAGATCTTGGAGTATCGTATTTTAGGGGGTTTGTTATGTAGTGGTGGAGAACCAGAGATTCGAACTCTGGGAAGATTTGACTCTTCGCCGGATTTCAAATCCGGTGCATTCGACCAACTCTGCCAATTCTCCATATAGGGTCGTACTATGTAAACTTGGAGGCGCCACCCAGATTTGAACTGGGGATAGAAGCTTTGCAGGCTCCGGCCTTACCACTTGGCGATGGCGCCGTCCGTCAGTAAATCATAATAAGTTTACAATGGTGCCCAGGGCCGGAATTGAACCGGCACAGTATTGCTACCGGGGGATTTTAAGTCCCCTGCGTCTACCGATTTCGCCACCTGGGCATCTTTAACATTAGTATTACAATGGAGCGGGAAACGAGGTTCGAACTCGCGACCCCGACCTTGGCAAGGTCGTGCTCTACCGCTGAGCTATTCCCGCACTCTTTGTTTGGACGGGAATTTTAGCAAAATAATTCTTAAATGTAAAGAAATTATACACAAAATTTATGAATTTTTCAATATTTTAACGATTTAATTTAATAAGTACTATTATTTTATGACTTTTATCACGAGAACACCTTATCTAAGTGCCTTCGCTTATATTGCGCCATCAACAAAACACCTATATTTGAAATTATATAATAACATTATGCCAAATTAATTTTAATCCTATTTTCTTTAATATATAATAGACCTCTTAAAGTACTCTTTCTTATTTTTAAGGGTATAAATAAAATGGCAAGGCTTGTTTAAAATATGTTTAGTAATCCTAAAATTGGCGATAGTGTTAATGATGACAGCATCATGTTTAATGAACTTTCTGATGAGATACAGCAGCGCCTTTTGAGTTTTGCAGGAGTGTCTCATCCAAGTGATAAGTTTTGGGATGTACTTCCAGTAGCCTATATTTACCAAACAAAAGCCCATATGACTCAAATCGAACTTGATGATGAAGCACTTTTACAATTAGGGGTCATTTAGTTTTATTTTTTAAGTAAGTTATATTTTGATTCAGTATATACTAGTATGACATCAAATAAATTCATCATTTTATAAAGTAGTCTTCATGAAAAATAACTATTTAGATAAACCAATTCTAATTGTTGATGATAATAAGACCAATCTGCTTACCTTGCAGGCGATGCTTGAAGATAAGGGATACACCTCAGTATTTTCTGTTTTATCCGCTCAAGAGATGTACACTTTCTTAGAAGAGCATAGCATTGAGCTAATCTTACTTGATGTTGTCATGCCCGATATAGATGGCATTGAGGCTTGTGAAACCTTACGGGGGAACTCTACACTTAAAGACCTGAGTATCATTATGGTAACGGGAGATGAAAGTGATGAGACCTTAGAAAAAAAGTTTTCGTGCAGGGGCCGATGACTTTACTACAAAACCTATAAACTTCATTAATCTTCATTCTCGAATTCAAAGCGTATTATCTCTCAAAGAAAAAGATAAACTTATTCTCAATCAAACGAGATATGCTGCCATGAACGATATGATAGAATCTCTTTCAGAGCAGTGGAGAGAGCCTCTTTCTATCATTAGCGAGCTTGCTTTAAACATTGACATACTTCATAAGACAGGTAAGCTCACCAAAACAAAGATGGAAAAATCTTTATCTGATATTAGTACCTATGCCAAAGACTTATCTCAAACTATTGACGAATTTAAAAATGTTTCCGTGCTTGAGAAAAAGCCTCAGCCTACGGATATAAATAAGCTTTTAATTTATGCCTTGAAAATAGTCCAAAATGGCTATAAAAAAAGAAACATACACATACAACTACAAGAAGAAATCAAAATTAAAAAGATTATGATTTATCCAAATGAGCTTATTCGTGTGCTCTTAAACCTTTTTATTAATTCACAAGAAGCCTTTGCAAGACAAGAAGAAAGTTATAAAAAAATTGTCCAAGTTGTAATTTCGCAAGATGATACACATACTTCTATCTCTATAAAAGATAATGCAGGTGGCATAGATGAAGAAAATATGTTAAAAATATTTAACCCTTATCATAGTTCCAAAAGTGAAAGTGGCAAAGGTCTGGGCTTATATAGTTGTAAACAAGTTATTGAAGAGCACATGAGTGGACATATAAATGTCGTTTCAAATAAAAAAACCACACAATTCACTATTGTATTACTCTCTATTGAAGAAGAAAAAGAAGCTCTGCAAGAGGGTTTAGAAGAAGTAGATGAAGGGTTTACAGTTGAAGACATACAAGAAGAAAATGAAATTCCAAGAGATACTGAAGACATAAAGGAAAGTCCTGCATCTGAAGAAGTCGGCGAAACGAATGAGGCACAAAATGAGGACGGAACTGATGAGAATAAGAATCCTGAAACTACAAATAAAACTTCTAAAGATGAAGAAGTTCAAGAAGAGATGAATACGGAACAAAATCTAAATACAAAGGATATGGAAGCTACTTGCGCAAAAGATGATGCCTCTGTTTATGATGATACAACAAAACTCGACAAAGAAAAGAAACTTGAAGGCATTGATCCTCAAGATAAAGAAAAAGAAGAACTTGGTATTGAAGAGATCAACGTAGAAGAAGAAAATAAAGAATAAGCTTGAGCCCATACAATAAGAAATTACACAAAAACTGCTCACTTAAGAATTCTTTTTTATTTTCTATGGTTTAATATAGTAATCCTATCTAAGGACACCTTGAAACTGTAATTACAGATTTAAAGAGTAAAGTTATACAAAGGATGCTATATGGCTGAAACGCCTAAACATAATTGTTACCTCTTAGACACCTCCGTTATCCTAGATGATCCCCTTCATATCCTTCGCCTTTACGACAATAATCAAAATGCAGTGTTTATTAACGATATTGTTTTAGCTGAACTCAATAATAAGAAAGATGATATTCGTGGGGATGCTGGATTTAGAGCAAGAGAGTTTTTTCGCTTCTCAGATAATGAGCAAGGAAGGACAATAGAGTTCTCAGAACTCCCCCAATGCCTCCAAGAATGTGTAAAAGAACAAGGCCTTGTACCTACAGATAAGTACTACCGTTTATCGGTAAACTTTCCTAATGCTAATCTGGCTGACAATCAAGTGGGTCTTGATATTCCTTTATATATAATCTATAGGAAGTCTTATGAAATTGCTAAAACCTATAGGTTTGAATACGGTCTTAATGATGCCAAAATAGGTGAGATAGCAGAGGATTATGAACTCACCCTTTTAACCAATGATATTTCTTTTAAAATCGCTTCTGAGGTTCAAGGAATTCGTACTCAAAGTATTCGAAATGCTAGAGTTGAGAGACCAGATGAAATTGAGTTTGCACATACTTATGTATATCAAGGAGAAGAGCCTCAACTTGAAGACTTGGATGAACATCTGAACTTTGAGCAAATGACCTTTGTTCAAGAAGCAGGAGATGACAACTCCCAGATTTATGAAACGGGTATACAAAAGTATGCACTCATCAATAATAACAATCTTGAATGGTGTGATTTTGACAAACGTTTTGGTGAATTTTATGATGACAATCTCGTCCGACCCATAAATCTTGAGCAAAAGTTTTATTTTACTATGCTGACTCATCCTCATAATTATATAACCGTTGTTTCAGGTTCTACAGGTTCAGGAAAAACCCTTGTTGCTCTTCAAGCGGGACTTGAACTCTTTCATGAAGGCATAATCGAGGGTATCATATATGCACGAAACACCGTCACCGCAAATGATCAACAATCAGAGCTTGGATTTAGAAAAGGAGATGAGGGACAAAAGCTAGGGTATTTTATGTATCCTCTTTATTCTGCTATTAATTTTACTATTGAACATATGAAAAAACGTTCTATTGACTCTCAAGTTGAATACACAGGTAATATCAATTCGATGAAGCAAGAAACAGCCACTGAGTCCTTCATGATCAATCATAATATAGAAGTGATGGATATCGCGCACCTAAGAGGGACAACCATATCTAAGAAGTTTGTTATCATAGATGAGGCACAAAACCTTACCTCTGCAACATTAAAGCTGATAGGTACACGTATGGGCGATGAAACACGTTTAGTTATTATGGGGGATCCAAATCAGATAGACCATCCCTTCTTATCAAAACGAAGAAATGCACTTGTAGCTCTTTTACAAAAGGCTAAAACAGAGAACTATATAGCAGGTGTACAACTGAGACATACCATTAGGTCTGAGATTGCAAACTGGTTTGATAAGAACTTTTAATCCAGAATATAAAATGATATTTACTGACAAAGACTAAAAAGCACTTCAAGCTAATTTGTAACTGAATTATGGTATCATAATCCTATGAGCAAGCAAAAAAAGTTGTTAAAGAAATTCTTAGAAGTTCCGCCAAAAAAAGATTTAACTTATGATGAGCTTTCATCTTTGTTAATGTCTTGTGGCTACAACAAGCTTGAAGGACATGGTTCAGCTGTCAAGTTTTATCATAAAGAAAAAGATAATCTTATCAACTTGCACAAACCACATCCTGGAAATATTTTGAAAGTTTATCTTGTAAAACAAATTCAAACTAAAATCAAGGAGGTTTGTAATGGCTAATACAATTGATTATAAGGGATATATAGGAAGTATTGAATATTCTAGTGAAGACAAATGTTTTTTTGGAAAATTAGAAATGATAGATGACTTAGTGACCTTTGAAGCCAATAGTGCAGATGAGTTAGAAAATAATTTTCATGCTGTCGTGGATGATTATCTTGAGACATGTAAAACTTTAAATAGAGAACCTCAAAAAATTTACAAGGGTGTTTTTAATGTACGAATCACTCCAAGTTTACATAAGCAAGTTTATCAAGAAGCGCTAAAGGCGGGCATGTCACTTAATGC
>NZ_JAEMVE010000181.1 GCF_029216045.1 Sulfurimonas sp. MAG313
ATTAAAGGGAAAAAAAGCAGGAGGTGCTAGGGGAGCTGGTAAGTATGGAGGAATTTACACTAACGGCCAAAAGACAGCTTTAATAAAGCAAGATGAAGTATCTCCAAATTTTGATATTGCTGAGTATATGAGTTCAAGGATTTTTGCAGCAGTATCTCCTGGTACTGGCGCGGTTGTTGAGATGGTGGTACTAGAAGGTCAGGAAGCAAATATTCCGGGTGACGGTTCTAATGTATATGTAAGTGTCAATGTCAATTAAAAGTGTACCACTGGAAATTAAAAAATTATTCCATATTACCCTCCGATTTTTTAATTTTCTTCATTCGGTAACTTTTACCTTTAATGTTAAATATTGAAGCATGATGCATCAGACGATCAACAATTGCTCTGGTTAACACTTCCTCATCAAAAATATCGTTCCAATCGGATAATTCTTTATTAGTGGTGATGATTGTTGATTTATGCTCATATCTTTTAGATATTATGGCGAAAAAATCATCAGAGGAATATTTAGGTAATTGCTTAAAACCAAGCTCATCTAGTACGAGCAAGTCGTAATTTATCAACTGCTTTAGTTTTTTGGGATAACTATTATCAGCTTTTGAGATATGAAGATTATATAATAGATCTGATACAGTTGTAAAATACACGCTATATTCCTTGGACAAAGCCTTAATGGCAAATGATATTGCTAAATGTGTTTTACCAGTTCCTGATGCGCCAACTAAGATTATATTTTCTTTTGAATTGATAAATTGACATGTTGCAAGATCAGAGATAATTTTTTGATCTATACTAGGCTGAAAGCTAAAATCAAAATCTTCTATTCTTTTGAGAGAGGGAAGCTTTGCTGCATTTTTTCTCTTTTTGTAATTGTTGTCTTTGCGGTTGCTTTTTTCATCATCACATAACAGTTCTAGCAACCCTTGGTAAGAGAGTTTATTTGTTTGAGCATAAATTAATCTTTCTTCTAGGCAAAATGCCATACCAGAGAGTTTGAATGACCGTAGATCACTAATTAAACTTTGCATTTGTACCTCCAGCATTCAATCCATTCAAAGGAAGATCATGGCAGTTACTTTCAAGAATCCGCTTAATTTTACTATAAGAGCTAATCCCATAATGTAGAGCTCTTAAGCAGGCTTTATCTATAGAATCATCGCTATAATATTTTTTTTAAATTTACTATTCCTTTCACAGCTCTATACCAATCACTTTTGTGTTCTTGCTTAATAAAGGAGAGCATTAACTCGCAATTACTACCCATTTTTACCATAGATGTTTTGTATTTTTCATCATGCTCCTCTGACCCAGGATAAAGTCTTTTATATTTATCATAATGACTAATATTAGTAGTGAATATGCCAACATTCTTTGCCCTAGCATGCGTAGCAACCAAAGCGTCATCCTTAGAACCTGTTTAAAGTCTTTGTAACATGATATAAGAATATTTTTAATTACCTATTTGAAAATATTTATGTCTAATTATCCAAGCGACATTAGTCGC
>NZ_JAEMVE010000182.1 GCF_029216045.1 Sulfurimonas sp. MAG313
AAGTTAATTTCTCAAGATAAAAATATACGTGAAAGGCTTTTGTTTATTCAAGATTTAAGTTCAGAAGATATACGTGAACATATGACTGAGCTAGAACCTCAGTATGAAAAAGAGCGCAAAAAGTTAGAAAAATATTGTAAAAATGGTTCGTTAAATTGTTCTATTGAAGTTCTTTTAACAGGAAAGAGCGTTGAAGGTTCTGATGTGAAAATGAATATCTTATATACCCTTGACTCTCAAAGTATGGAGTTTTTTAATGAGGTCCATTATGTCAATAAAGATAATGATAAATGGTACGCTTCTACCTTAGTAAGTGTTAATGAAAGAAGATATTATCCTAAAGTTGGAAAATTCCAAGATAGAAAACAAGACGCTGTTATGCAAGATAATAAGTCTAAAATGATAGATGTTACCCATGTTTTAGAAGGTCGTTCAAATCAATGGAATATAAGATTTTAAGAGATATTCTATGATATAATAAACAAAAAATACAGGGCCTCACGAGTCGAAAAACCTTATGCCACTACTGCATATAAGGGTTTGAGAGGTGCCCAGATTTTGAGGCTTATATGGAACATCTTCATGATTTAATGGAACTTGGAAAAGGACTTAAGGTTCTGTATGTTGAAGATGATGAAAACCTTCGTTTAGAAACCACTAAAATAATAGAAAGAATTTTTGAAAAGGTTGATGTGGCAAGTGATGGAGTTGAAGGGTTTAATGCCTTTAGTACAGCACATTATGACCTTGTAATTACGGACATTGAAATGCCTCAAGTCGATGGTATTGAGATGAGTCGGAATATTCGAGCTATCAATAAAGACACCCCTATCGTCGTTGTCTCTGCGTATTCAAATACAGACTATTTTATGGACGCTATTGCTATTGGTATAGATTATTATATTTTAAAGCCTATTAAAATGCCACGTCTCATTGACACTTTGTTTGCAGCGGTAAAACGCGTGGTTGATAAACGTATAGCCGATGGCTTTCGCCAACAAGAGATTAAAAACAAGATGCAAAAGGCATCTGAAAATATGCTTGCTGAAATTACAAATGTGTCTCCTAATCCTACTATTGTGTATAGTAATGGAAGCATAACATTTATGAACAGAGCTTTTAAAGAGCTTTTTGATGAAAATGATTTGAAAAAGATGATTATGAATGAAAAATATCTTTGGAGTTTTTTAAATGAAAAGATTTCTATTGATAATGTTGTTCACAGTGAAAATGACTTTATAGAACAATTGGATGATTTTAATACACAAGGCAATAAGCATAAAATATCCTTACGAACCAACAAAGGAAGAAAAATATTTTTTGTATTTAGAAACCCTTTAAATCTCGAAAACTCTAAAGAAAGTGCGGTATATACCTTTAATGACATCACAGTAATAGAATACCAAAAAGTCCAAATCAATCAATATAATGAATATATGAATGAACTGATGTATACAAAATATAAGTCCAATGAATCCCAAGAACAGCCTGAAATTATTGACAAGGTTAAGTTCTAAATTATCCCCTTTAAGAGAAAACTATGACCCACGTACAATACTTAGAAGCTATAAAAACACTCAACACCTATGCACATCATTATTATGTTTTAGATGACCCAATAACAACAGACGAGGTGTACGATACCTTGTATCATGAGGTCGTTGATTATGAAGAAAGTAACCCTGCAAAAATACAATCAAATTCACCTACTCAACGTGTAGGAGACGTCATATCAGAAGGCTTTATTAAGGCACCCCATTTAAGTAGAATGTGGTCTTTAGAGGATCTTTTTAACAGTGATAACCTTCAAAAATGGTTAACTAAAGTGGCTAAATTAAGTGATCATATTTCTTTTTATTGTGAACCAAAGTTCGATGGAGCTAGCTTAAACCTTATTTATAATGATGGAAACCTTATTCAAGCTATTACCCGTGGTGATGGTGTTGTGGGAGAAGATATTACTCAAAATGCTAAGACGATACGTTCTATTCCTCTTAAAATTTCACACCTAGATCGTATTGAAATTCGTGGAGAGGTTGTTATTTTTAAAAAAGACTTTGAAAAAATTAATTTAGAACGGGCAAAACAAGGCGAGAGCCTTTTTGCTAATCCTAGAAATGCAGCGGCTGGTAGTCTTCGACAATTAGACTCACGTATTACGTCTTCAAGAAACTTAGTTTTTTTACCTTATGGACTGGGTGAAAATATTTTAGACTTTCCTCTTTTATCAGAAAAAATGGTGTTTATTTATAATTTAGGTTTCAGACGTCCTCCTTTACGCTCTTTAGCAAAGGGTTTTGATGAGATAGAAGATACGTATAAACAGATGGTAAAAGATCGTGATACCTATGAAATGATGCTCGATGGTATGGTGATAAAGGTGAATGAAGTTGAAGCACAAGAAGAGATGGGATATACCGTTAAAAATCCACGTTGGTCATCAGCGTATAAGTTCCCAGCAGTAGAAAAAATAACGACAATTAAGGATATTCTTTTACAAGTAGGGCGTTCTGGAGCCGTTACTCCTGTAGCCTTAGTTGAGCCAACTGCTATTGAAGGTGTTGTTGTAGAAAGAGCGTCTTTACATAATTTTGATGAGATAGATAGAAAAGATATACGTTTAGGAGATAAGGTTATAATTTTGCGTTCAGGCGATGTCATTCCTAAAATAATTAAGGTTTTAGTACATGAACGTAAAGAAGGCAGTCTGGCTTATGTGCGTCCAACACTATGTCCCGTATGTTCTAGCGAACTTTTAGATGAAGGGGCTTTAACTAAGTGTCAAAACTTAGAATGTTCTTCTCGTGTTGTTAATTCAATCATTTATTTTGCCTCTAAGCCTTGCTTAAATATAGATGGTTTAGGAGATAAGATAGTAGAACGATTGTATGAAGAAAAATTAATTAAATCCGTTATAGATTTATACGATTTAAAATTAGAACAATTGCTAGAACTAGAAGGTTTTAAACAAAAAAAATCTGAAAATATTATTAAAGCAATAGACGCGTCTAAGGGTAAAGAGTGTTGGCGTTTTATTAATGCTATGGGAATTGAGCATATAGGCGAAGTGGCTTCTAAAACCTTATGTAGTAACCTAGGGTTAAACTTTATACATACAAATAAAGAAGAACTTCTTGCCTTAGATGGAATTGGCGAAGAGATGGCAGAATCTCTTTTAGAATTTATTCGTGTGAATGAAGAGTATATACAAAGACTTCAAAGTATTTTAAAACCTCAAACTCCTGCTCAAAAGATAGAAGCAATAGAAAACCCTTTTAAGGGGAAAATTGTTGTTTTAACAGGGTCTATGACTCGTTCAAGAGGTAAAATAAAAACTATGCTAGAAGACCTTGGTGCTAAGGTATCGGGTTCTGTTTCTAAAAAGACAGACTATCTTATATATGGAGAAGATGCGGGTTCAAAATATGACAAGGCTGTCGATTTAGGGGTGAAAGTACTCACTGAAAGTACAATGCTTGCAATGTTATAGTATAAGAATAACCTATCTTTCAGCTTTAAAGTATTATCATTAAGTACAACAATGGTGGGGGCTTAAATGAAAACAATAAATAAATCGTGTGAATCTTTGGAAGGTATGCCAGGTACTGTTCCTATGACAGGTGAAGAATTTCAAGAAATTTCTGGAATTCAACAAGAAATTTTACAGATGGTAGCCGATGGAAACAGCCAAGAAAGTATTTTTACCAGTTTATGCAAGTTAAGTGAATCTTTACTTCCAAATTCTGTTGCTTCTATTATGATAAA
>NZ_JAEMVE010000183.1 GCF_029216045.1 Sulfurimonas sp. MAG313
ATACTTCGCAGGTATGCACCTTATGGTTATGACGTTTAACAGAGTTTTTGTATGACATGAATTTCCTTAGTATTAGCAGTGATAATTTTTGACATTATACAAGCTTATAGCTTTATACTAGTTGCTATCTTAGATATAATATGAAAAAAAAAGATTATCATGATTCAATTATCAAATATTTCAAAAAGTTATGGGGAACAAGAACTTTTTTCTGGGCTGAACTTTAAACTCAACGCAGGCATGAAATTAGGGCTTGTAGGAAGAAATGGATCAGGGAAGTCTACGCTTTTTAAACTCATACTTAATGAAGAACATTATGATGAGGGTAAACTGAGTATACCTAAGGGATATAAAATAGGTGCACTCAAACAGCATCTTGAATTTTCAGAACCTACTCTTAGAGAAGAAGCTGCTCTTGCGCTTAGTGAAGAACAGCAGTATGAAACCTATAGGGTAGAAAAAATTCTTTTTGGTTTGGGTTTTGAGCAAGACGACTTAGATAAGGATCCTCTTTCATTTTCAGGAGGATTCCAAATCCGTATAAACCTTGCAAAGCTCCTTGTGACGGAACCCAATCTACTCTTACTTGATGAACCTACTAATTACCTTGATATTTTATCTTTAAGATGGTTAAAGGCCTTTTTGAAAAGTTTTCCAGGTGAAGTTATTTTAATCACTCACGATAGAGACTTTATGGATGGGGTCACTTCTCACACGATGGGACTTGTTCGTCGTAACCTTGAGATAATTTCTGGAAATACCCATAAATTTTATTCTCAACTTGCTTCTAATGATGAACTTTATGCCAAACAAAAAATAGCCAATGATAAAAAACGAAAAGAATTAGAAGAATTTATTGCTAAAAACAAGGCAAGGGCCTCAACGGCCGCTCAAGCTCAGTCTAAGCAAAAGCTCTTAGATAAAATGGACAGTATGGATGATTTAGGTTTTGATTCTAATCTGTCGTTTGATTTTAATTTTAAAGACACTACGTCTAAGGTTATTTTGGATGTTAATGACTTAAGCTTTGGATATAGCCCTGAAAAGATACTGTTTAAAGATATTTCATTTACACTTAAAAAAGGGGAATGTCTGGCGATTATTGGTAAAAATGGAACCGGTAAATCTACGCTTTTAAATACCATTGCGGGAGAATTAAAACAAGTTAGTGGAGAGGTGAAGTCTCATCAAAGCATAGAATTTGGGCATTTTGGACAAACCAATATTTCACGACTTAATCCAAAACAAACAGTGATGGATGAAATATATTCAGCCGATCCAAAACTTGGTGAATCACGAGTAAGAAGCATTTGTGGGGCGATGATGTTTTCAGGAAATACTGCTGAAAAAAAAGTTTCTTTACTTTCTGGGGGAGAAAAATCTAGAGTTATGCTGGGTCAAATTCTTGCTCGCCCTTCTAACTTGCTTTTTCTAGATGAACCAACGCATCACCTTGATATTGATTCTATTGAAGCCTTAACGAAGGCCATTGAGAATTTTGAAGGGGGAAGTATTATCGTGTCTCACTCTGAAGAACTTCTTAGAAGAGTGGCCCATAGACTTATTATCTTTTCAAAAGATGGAGCTGAGCATTTTGATGGGGGTTATGAACTCTTTTTAGAAAAAATTGGTTGGGCTGAAGATGAAGAAGAAGTCAAAGGCAAACCTGAGGTTAAATCAAGTAAAAAAGAAAACAAGAAACTTCGATCTTCTCTTGTTCAAGAACGATCAAAGGCCACAAGTGCCTTAAAAAAAGAGATTGAAAAACTTGAGAAGTTTATTATACAAACTGAGGATAAGCTAGAAGAAGACCATACGGCTTTAGAAGAAGCTTCTGCAAGTGGAAATAATGACAAAATTATGGAACTTTCATCGAGCATTGGAAAAGATGAAGCTGAGGTTGAAGAAAAGTTTGAGAGGCTAGAAGTCGTTCAAACTGAATTTGATGAGATAATCAAAGCCTATGAAATAAAGCTTGAAGCTTTAGAAAGCTAAAGTGAGCGTTTTTTTGCCCATTTTTCTCGAGCTTGTTTATTTAAAAAAGTCCAGGAAACAATACGCGTTTGTTTGTGTCCTTGTTGCATATTAATGGTTCTTACATCAGTGGCCTTAACCTGCTTTAATACCTTGTAAATTATATCTAGATTGTCTTTTTTAGACACAAGACTTGAAAACCATAAACAGTTTTTAGCTCGCGAAGCACTTTGTTTTATCATCTTTGTTATAAAGGATATCTCTCCACCTGGATACCAAAGCTCATGGGCTTGTCCTTCAAAGTTTAATGCCTTTACATCTTTTTTACCAAGATTTTTGTTTTTTCGCATAGTTCCTGCGGATGCTTCTTTATAAGACTTATGAAAGGGTGGGTTGCATAAGGTGAAGTCAAAGTATTCATTTTTTTCAAAAACACCAAAAAAAATATCCTCAGTATTCTTTTGTAATCGACAACTAATTGACTTTTCTAAAATTTTATTTTTGTTTATAATATTTTGAGCCGAAATAATAGAAGCTTCTTCAACATCAACGCCAACAAATGACCACCCATAAATACTGTGACCTAAGATAGGATAGATAAGATTCGCTCCTGTCCCAATATCAAGGACTTTGACTTTTTCTCCTGTAGGTATGTCTCCATCACCTGCAAGTGCGTCCGCCATATAATGAAGATAATCTGCTCTACCTGGAATGGGGGGGCATAAAGAACCTTTAGGTACAGCATAATATTTAAGCTTATAAAAATGAAATAATAGAGCCTTGTTTAAAGTAAATACGGCCTTAGCATTGGCAAAGTCTATGGATAAATTCTTGTAAGCATTTAAAGATACAAATGCTTCAAGCTCAGGTAGTGTTTTAATAAGTTCTTTAAAGTTATACGAATCATTATGGACATTACGTTGATGCAAGCCCTTGTCTTTGTTTTTCATGTCTAAGTATACATAAAAGTAACATAATACGTTTTTATAAAGAATAAATCAAACTAAACGGTTTGTATCTAGGACTTTATTTAGTATAATTTTAAAAAAGAAATACTAAGGAAGCTTATGAAAATATTATTAATTTTATTCACTTTATTTAGCTTGAGCTTTTCTGCTCAAATTGATGAATTCGCACGAGAGGTCTCTTATGAGAGAAATTACGACAAGGCCTTAAAGATGGCAAAAGAACAAAATAAGGTGCTTATGTTTGTTTTAGTCGGAGATTATTGCCCTTGGTGCAAGAAGTTTGAGAGAAAAACTTTAAAATCAGATGAGGTGAGAGCTGAGGTAAAAAAGAATTTCATTGCCTTGGTTATGGACAAGTATAAGGAAAAAGAAAAGTATCCTAAAATTTTTTATGGGGCCCTTATCCCAGTGGTGTATTTTATTGACCCTCATACTCAAAAGTCTATCATGGAAACTGTGGCGTATATGAAAAAAGAAGAATTTTTAGAAAATGCTGAAGATGCAAATGGCTTGTTTTCAAAGGAGTCTAAAAAATGATAGGGTATAAAAAAATATTATTTCTATTACTTTTAACTACTCAGCTTTTTTCGGCTTCTATGTACACGATGGATAATATTAAAGATTTGAACTTATATATAGACAATCAAACGAACTTTTTAGATAAAAAAGAGCTTGAAAAATCTCTTAAAAATAAGTTAGAAATGGAAGGTTTCGTTTTTGGAAAAGTTGATGCTCTTATTTTAGTGATAAAAGTACAAGCCCTTGATATTGAAGATTCTGTAGCAATTTATATTTCCATTGGTTTAGGTGAAGAAGTCATTACTAAACGAAAAGACAAGATAGAAACCTTTTCATATACCTATTTAGAGTCTAAGTTTATTGAAGCGTATGAACCAAAAGAAGATGCTTTAGAAGCCTTAGATAGTCTTATAGATGATTTTATTCTTGCACATAAAGATGACAACTAAACCCACACAAAATAGTCATAGTATACATTTGTGCCATTTTAAACTCTAAAGTTAACTAAAGGTATAATATTTTAAGAAAAAAGATTAAGGTTGACACTATGAAGTTGAAATATTTAGGAGCAATGGCATTAAGTGTTTTATTTATTTCTGGATGTTCACACGATGAAAAAGACAGGGCTGTTCAAATTTTTACGGGTATTAATCCTGATTGGTTTGAATCTGCTCCTGCTCCCGTTACTCTTGATAACGCACAAGAACTACAAGTCAATATCCTTAATACGCAAACGAGTAAAGCGTCTTTTACGTATAAGAAGATAGACATTCCCTTTGTTTTAGAGGTACTCAACTTAAAAAATATTTTTCAAACCATAAACAAAAATTTATACTCATCTTATTTAAAGGAAGGTCTTTATCTGAACTTACCGTGTGATATACATGGAAGTAAAGATATAGAAATTAAAAAAGATGTAGAAAGTATATATTTCACTTCAATGAAGGTCTCCTTTAATACTTGTGAAGAAGATGATCTTGTACTTAATGGAAGACTTGAAATGTTAAATGAAGGAGATGGACTGAATATAAAGTTAAGGTCTATTAACTTCTTAACGGATCTTATTTTACAAAGGGGTTCAACTAGTAAAACCATACAAAAAAATAGCCATATTGAGTTTGAAAACCTAGAAGAAAACTCTAATATATTTACACTAAGACAAAGCTATGCCATACAAGAAAAGACTAAAAACTTTGGTGCTCAAGATCTTGTGTACATTTTTGAAGAAAATAAAAATGAACTGAAATATTATCCCATTTCTGGACGTGAGTATATCCTTAATGGAAATGGCTATTTTAAGGTTGATACTTCTTATGAGGCGAGTTTAACTCCTTTTGTTGTTCATGGAAACACTATAGAAGCAGGAGGCTTGTTTAAGTATATTGGAGACGATGGAAGTAGGCTTGAAATTGAGATTAGTAATACTAATGAAATAACACTAAGAGCAGATACAAATGCCGATGGTAATTTTGACTTTAATGAAGAGACTAAGGTATATACGCCTTAGTCTTCTTGATATAAACTCAGTGAAGGAAAGGCAAAGGCTAAGTTGTTTTCTTCAAAGATTTTGATAATTTTAAACATAACATCTTCTTTTACCCCTAGCCATTCACTCCAATCAACCGTTTTTGTAAAACAATATACTAAAACATTAATACTAGAGTCAGAAAATTCATCTAAATAAACCATTAAAAGTTTTTTCACCCCCTGTTCATCATCTTTAGATACCAACTTCAAATGATTATAAAAGCTATGAGAAAACTCTGTCTTTTCGGTGGCTATCCCCTTATGCTCTGCTAGCATAGTTTTTATTTCTAATAATGCTTTTTGAATGTCTTCACTTTTTGAATCGTACCTAAGACCTAAGGACATTTTAATACGGCGACCCAGTTTTCGTCTGCTCCAATTTCTAACATCAGAGCTTGCTATGATAGCGTTTGGAATAGAAATAAGTGAATTATCAAAGGTTCTTAGCGTCGTTACTCTGAGTCCAATTTCTACAATAACGCCTTCTTTTCCATCCACTTCTATCCAGTCTCCTTGAGAAAAAATATCAGAAAATAAGATGGCAATAGTTCCAATAAAGTTGGATAAGGTTTCTTTAGCAGCAAAGGCAACGGCAAATCCCCCGATTCCAAGTCCCGAAAGGATAGCAGTCAGATCTGCTCCTGCAAAACTTAAAACAAATAAAAATCCAATAGTCCAGATAATAAAGTTCAAAATTTTAATACTAAGATTAAGTACCTCATTTTTAATAGAGGTACTCGAGCTTAGTTTGGTTAGTTTGATAAGAACTATTGCATTTAAGGTGCTATATACAAAGTATGTTACTAAAATCGTATAGGCAATTTTAAAAAATACACTAAGACCTAAGGGCAAATAAAAGTCATTATATATAAAGAGATTAAGTTGAACAAATATAGTGATAACTAAAATACCTAAAATACTTTGTGTTTCTTTAATTATGTCATCAACAAACTGTTCTTTATGGATAAATTTTGATAATAAAAGGTCAAGTAAACGTAAGGTTAGATATCTAAGTATATATAAAAGTATAAATAAGCTTAGCATAATGAGTAGTTTCATTATGCTTAGATTAACAAAGTTAAGAGTGTCATTAATTTTTTGAGTTAAGGGATTATATTTAAAGTATAAGGTTAGGTTTACTAGACCAAGACGAGAATATTTTCCTAAAGAAAAAATATGAGGACTATATATAGACAGGTATTTAATAAAATCTGAGTTTATGTCATTAATAAGATGAAGTTCACGTACTTTTTCTTTGACTTGATTTAGTGTTGAAGTATCACCTTGTATCTTTAAATATTTGTCATATTTTAAAATGGATAAATCACTTATTTTTTCTTGATTTCTGGCAAAAGCATCATTCATAATTTTTGAAAACTCAACAAAGTCACTTGTATCGAGTGACTGAATAATAGATAAAATCATATCTTTGTTTGCAAGAAGCACTTTATAACTCATAATTTGAGTTTCATCTCGAATGACTGCGTATTTATTTCCCCTGTAGGTGTTGATTTTTATATGCTTTTGAAGCCTGAAAATCTTTTGATTAAAATGAGAAAATGCTTGAGAATACGATTGTTTATTAGATAAAATAGTTTCAATAAGTAACTGATATGAGGTCGATTGTTTTTGAATAATGTCTTCAAGTTGTTCTTCACTAATATTATTTTCATTGAGTTGTTCAAGTACTTGAAACTGCTCTTGCACAAAGGGAAAGTATTCTTCTTTTTGTGCATGCAAACTGATAAATAGAGTAAAAATTAATACTAAAATTTTCATTAATTACCTTTAGATATACTCTTGGTATAAATGGATGATATTATCACATTTATACTTAGAGATACTAATAATATTTCATGATAGGCACTTAAGTTATTATCATATATAATAACAATAAATAATGTTATATAAGGATTTTAAGATGAAGTTAACGTACTCAATAGCACTTTTAATAAGTGTATTAATATTTACAGGATGTGTGCATGATACTGAAGAAACTGGAGATACAGGAACGGTTGCAAGTAGTGCTAATGTAGAAACTCAACTTTCTAAAGCTGTTACAGCGCAAACCAGTGTTGTTAATGCTAAAGAACTACAAAATAATCTTGTTGATGTGCAAAACATAGGTTCTATCCCTTCTTTTTCATCAGCTTATAATGAGACTAAAACTACGGGTTTTATGTTGAAAACTTTAGTTGTATTAACTAGTTTCGAAGGTATATCGGTTAATAAATCTCCTTCATTTGCTCCTCTTAGCCTTAATGAAACTACGAACTGTAGTGTAAGTGGAACTAAAACTATTGTTGTGAATGGAGATACAAATAATATCCTTCCTGATTATACAAAAATCACTTTTAGTTCATGCAATGAGGATGGGATTATTCTTAATGGTCAAGCAGAAATAACTTTTTCAAGTGATGGATTAAGCTTGTCCTCTCAAACACTGACCTATCTTACGGATTTTTCCTTACAAGGTAACGGAATACCCGGAATTACTATTAAAGGGGGAAGTCGTATTATCATTGATCAAATGCAACTTAACGGAAGTGGCTTTAGACTAAATCAAACAGCTATTATCGAAGTAGGTAGTCGGACTTATGGTTCTAAAAACTTAATTTATATGTTTTCTAATGTCAATACTATCTCAAGTTATTACCCTGTGTCAGGACGTGAATATATTAATAATATTACTGATTATTTTGATGTAGATACTTCTTATGATGCAAGTATCACGCCTTTTGTTGTTAGTGCAAGTGGTTTTCAAGTGGGTGGGCTATTTAAGTATATTGGTGCTAATGCAAAGAAGCTTGAAATTGAGATTACAGGAATCAATGAAGTGACGGTTAGAGCAGATGTGAATGGTGATGGAATCTTTGACTTTAATACAGAAACTGAGGTTTATAGCATTAACTAAAATCTGAGTCTCTTCCTCTTTTGTATAAATGACCTTTGGGTCATTTATACACTTCCTTATCAAAAAAAACACATTGTTATTTTCGCTATAATTTCATCATTAAATTATAGGATAGATTATGAAAATTATTTTACTAGGTGCTCCTGGCGCAGGTAAAGGAACTCAAGCTCAGTTTCTTACTAAAAAATACGATATTCCTCAAATCTCTACGGGAGATATGTTACGTGCAGCGATAAAAGCAGGCACACAAATGGGAAAGATGGCTAAAGAAGCTATGGATACAGGTAAGTTGGTAACAGATGAAATTATCATCGGTTTAGTACAAGATAGAATTCGCGAAGACGATTGCAAAAATGGGTTTTTATTAGATGGTTTTCCTCGTACTATTCCTCAAGCTCAAGCGGTTACGGACGCAGGTATTACGATTGATGCTTGTATTGAAATTGATGTAGCAGACGAAGAAATTGTGAAGCGAATGTCGGGTAGACGTGCTCACTTAGACTCAGGTCGTACGTATCACATTGTTTATAATCCTCCAAAGGTAGAAGGTAAGGATGATGTGACTGGAGAAGATTTAGTTCAAAGACCTGATGATAAAGAAGAAATCGTTCTGGACAGACTTAAGGTGTATCACGATCAGACGAAACCCTTAGTTGAATATTATCAAAAACAAGCAGCCTCTATAGAGTCGCTTCAATATATTTGCGTTGATGGAACATTAGATATAAAAGTAGTTCAAGAAACCATTACCAACAAACTCGGATAAAATTTTTTAAAACAGGCTTAGGCTAACCATGTTTTTAATAACTCTTGAAGCCTTTGTGGATTCACAGGTTTTGAGAGATAATCATCCATCCCTACATTTAAACATTTTTCTTTATCTCCTTGCATAGCATTGGCTGTCATTGCAATAATTGGAATTTTAATATTTTCTTTTCCTGCAAGTCCTCGTCTTATTGCTTCAGTGGCTCCATATCCGTCGAGTATAGGCATCTGACAATCCATGAGTACTAAGGTGTAGGCTTTAGTTTGTAAGGCATCCTTTAAGGCAATTAAGGCTTCTTCTCCATTGTTAGCGGTATCTGCTTCTAAGCCAAAGGTTTCAAGTATACCATTAGCAACAATTTGATTGGTCATATTGTCTTCTACTAAGAGTATACGTGTTTTTTCAGGCCATGCATTATCGTTTTCCATAGCATGCAGATTATCTGCGGTGATAAAGTCATCGGACTCATGAAAGGCCTTATTTGAATCTATAAGTACATTAAGGGTATGAAAAAGGTCTTGAGTGGTGCATGGTTTTGGAAAAAATGCAGAAAAGCCTAAATCCTTAAAGGTTTGAGCATCTCCTCTTGTGCCTAAGGAAGTCATCATTACTAATTTCATATCCTTATACAGCTTTTTTAATTCCTGTCCTACACTTGCTCCATCTTGATCGGGCATTTGCATATCTACTATGGCAATATCAAAAGGGATATCACGTTCTTGAGCCTTACAAATTTTTAAAGCATTAGCAGCGTCTTGTGCCTCATAAACATTCATTCCCCAATGAGAAAACTGCCCTGAGACGACTTCTCGGTTAAGGGCATTATCATCAATGATTAAGATACGTTTTCCTTTGATATCAACACTTGGTATAACGATATGTTTGTCTTTATGTAAGCCAACAGAAATATTAAAGCTAAAGGTTGAACCTTCTCCTTCTACGGAGGTTACTCCTACCGATCCTCCCATGATATAAGCCAGTTTTTTGGAAATAGAAAGACCTAACCCTGTGCCTCCATATTTTCGTGTAGTAGAGGCATCAACTTGGGTAAAAGATTCAAATAAGTTATGAATTTTATCTTTAGGTATGCCTATTCCTGTATCTTTAATGCTAATATACAGTTGTCCTTGAGTATCTGAAGTTTCTTTTAAAACGGCAGTGATTAAGACCTCTCCATTTTGGGTAAACTTAATAGCATTTCCCACTAAGTTATTTAAAATTTGTCGCAGTCTTCCAGGATCGCAAATGACGAGTTTATATTCAACTTTAATAAGGTCAACAATAAGCTCTATCCCGTTTTCTTGGGCTCTATGTCCAATGGCTTCAGCGAAGTTGCCTATCTCATCCCTTAGATTAAATTCTAAATTTTCTAATTCCATCTTTCCTGCTTCAACCTTTGAGAAGTCTAAGATATCATTAATAAGAGACAGTAAGGCCTTAGCCGAAGATTCAGCAAGACCTACTTGATGGGTTTGCACATCATTTAGTTTTGAGTTTTTAATAAGACCTAACATTCCTAAAACTCCATTCATTGGAGTTCGTATCTCATGACTCATGGACGCTAAAAATTCAGCCTTTGATTTTATTCCAGCTTCAGCCTCTTCTTTAGCTGCAATAAGTTTGAATTCGTTATCTTTTAATTCAAGAAGATTTTTTTCTCTTTCTTTTGAACGTTCAAGAAGTATGGATTCATTGGTTTTAATATCTTCAACCATGTCATTAAAGGCGTCCGCAAGAATTCCAATTTCATTTTCAGCTTTCACCCATATAGGGTCTCTTTTGCCTTGTGAAATTTCTAAACTTGCTTGGGCAAGTTGACGCAAAGGCTGAGTGATATGTTTAGCAATGATTAAGGCTAGAAAAAAAGTGATGATGATGATTGAAAAGATAAAAAAGATTGTTTTAACCAATAACTCTTGTGTGGAGGCAAACAAGATAGATTCTTCTATTTGAGAAATAAGTTTCCATTGTACCCCTAAGATATTGATATCATGACAAAGCCCTATCACTTCTTTTTTATCATAGCTTGTAAAAGAAGCTAGAGAGGAAGAAACATTAATATTAATAGGTTTTTCTAAGATATTATTTTGCTCTGATGGTGTTTCTGAACGTAATAAATCATCTTCTCCAATGAGGAAATGTGTAATTCCATTATCTGCAAGATTAATATGCTTGAACTTTGAAAAAAGATCATTTGTCTTAATTTGTAGGGCAAAAACTCCAATGATTTCTCCTTCCTTTGACACAATAGGAAGGGTAAGAAACCCATACGGGTCATTTTCTGAGGGAGCATATCTTTCTAGGTCAGAAAAGTGAAGCTTCCCATCAGATAAAGATTGTTTATAGGTTTTGGAAAAAAGAGTATCTTTATATTTTCCTGTAACAAAATTCGTTGCTAGGTCATCTTCTTTAAGGACTGTATAAAGAAGGTTTCCTTTTGTATCAAATAAAAGAATGTCATAAACATAATCATATTGTCTATGAAGGGAGATATAGTCAGCTTCATAAGAAGTAATGAGTTTAGTGTAGGCATAAGATTTCACATATTTTTCCAGACTTATCTGACTGCTTTGAAATTGGGCATTTAGTTCTTGCATAAATGTAAGGGTGTTACTATCGCTGGACCACACATTAATGTCTACTTCTCTGTAATGGAACCAATTATTGATAAAGTCCATATATATTCTAGAACTGTGTATTAGGTCATTTTCAGCTGTTTTCTTTAATTCACTTACTGTATTGGTGTACGATAAAAAGGCTAAAAACAAAACAGGAACGATAGCAATAATCAAAAACCAAACCAATAATGTCGTTTTAATAGACTTAAATTTGATAAACATTATTTAAAATCCTTTATCGTAAAACTTTCATCGGTAAAGCTGTCTAAATCTAAACCTTCTTTTAAGATTTTTCCTTCTATTGCGTAGTCCATAATCAATTTTAGTCCTTCTTTGTCAATG
>NZ_JAEMVE010000184.1 GCF_029216045.1 Sulfurimonas sp. MAG313
TCATGCCCTGACAAACCACAAATTGCGATTGTATAACAATCTGTTTCACATCTAACCATCTTAAGTGCAACGTTTGCATAATGACAGTGAACACCGATAAAAATCGCTGCTTTAATATCATTGTGCCAAATCGTTAAGTTAGGGTGATTTGGATTAATTTCAACTTCAGCATCAATTTTAGGATACTTTGGTCTGTAATCGTACATTGGAATCATTTTAGCGTTAAGAACTTCTGCCATCTCTTTAATTAGAGTAGCTTTTTTCTTCGCTTCTTCATTGTAACCATATAATACTTGTGGACCAGGGAAAATAGTTGCATTTTCCTTAGTTAACATTTGCTTTGCGATCTCTCTCATTGCAATTTCTTCGTCTACCACTTCTTCTAGTAAAAGTGCTTTTCCTTCTGGAGGTGTAGATACACCTTCATATAATGCCGCAGGATACGGTGAATAATACGCGGGGCCTTGATTTGCCATAAGTTCTCCTATAAATTTTTAATTACGCTATTAATTGATTAATCTCAATTAGTAGGTTTACTCTTCGTGACCAGCCATTTCCATAGTTATACAGTTACGGTCTAGCATATCAGTACAAACGTATACACAAAGTGCACACCCCTTACATCTGTCTTCGTCTACCCAAGAAGTATTACCTTCTTTATCGAACATAAGCGTATTCGCCTCTGGACAATATAATGTACACGTGTTACATTTATATTCTGCACACATGTCTTTATTAACTTTTGCTACATAATACATTTATACTCCATTATATAATGACTTAAACATAGATATCAGTCATAGCCGAAACTATAAACCAATAAATACAGCCTCAATCTGCTATATTTATGTTTTATAAGTGGCACTTTACTTAAAAAACCTTTTATTTCTCTTTAAACTAAGATATTAAAGTGTTTTTATTAATATACTTAAATTGCTATAAATACCTTGCAAATACCTAATTAAGGCTATATCGTGTGTTGAAAAGCTTTGGACCACTTATCTCTAGTAGGTTCTTTATTTCATAAGGTTTTTTAGTTACTGTTTGTAATGATACATCTTTGAAACTGCGATATATAGAGCTTTTATATCAATACTCTTAAAATTTTAGCGAGTATTTTATACTCTTATAATTATTAGAAAAGATAATTATATTTAGTTCATATCGTTTGTTCAATTTCTTTGCTACTTCTAAGACTAGTATGTTACATAATGTGTCATACTATGTGGATATAGAGTTTAATCTCAAGTTCTATGCTACTAAATGTAACAATATGAAGTCTGGTGATATTTTATACATATGGTCACTTCTTCGATTAATAGTAGAAGAGCTAATAGGTTTTAGTGCTTGCTAGACAGTATTCTAATCTTATTTAATTGCTAATGCTAAATCATAAAAAGCATTTTTACACCTAAATCCTAGCTTCAACAGTTAAAAGTAAGGTGTACATTTAACTTAACTTAAAAGTATAAATGCTAAAAATTCAGTTACCAAAACGATAGACAGCAAACAAGCTTGATGTTTTACTTGAATTAAAGACATAGTTTCTTGCAATTATTTAAACAATCTATCTTTAGATTAAAAATAAGTTTTAGGCATTTTTGTTATTATATAGAGTATTTTTATATTAACAATCTATAATTATAGATATCTTATTCAAAGATATTTCAATAGTACTTTATTTTTCAATACACATCGAGTTAAAAGAGGGCAGTACTTAGGCCCAATTTATCACTCGCTGTCCGGTTAAAACAGTCAATGAAGTACAGGAGTTATTAAGTGGAAAAAATCATATTGCTTATTCCAGGCATACCAATTGTTATAGCATTCATGCTCTTTTTTATCAATAAGAAAGAGCTTATCCCTCGTGTTAGTATCATACTCTCAAGTATGATAGCCTTACTTGGACTTTATGGAACGTATTTTGTTATTAGTAACGATACCCAAATTACAGGTTTTGGGGGCTTACTTATATATAATGAGCTTTCAGCCATACTAGTGCCTTATGTAGCCATACTAGGTTTAGTTATTCGAAAATACGCTACTAAATATATGTGGGATGAAGCAGGTTACAGAAGATTTTTCATTCTTTTAAACTTTATTTTTTCATCTATATATCTCTTAGTAATGAGTAATAATCTTATTGTATTAGCTCTAGCGTGGCAACTTCTTAGTATTAGTTTATATCTTCTGGTTTCTTTTAATGTAGGCTCAAACACAGCTGTTAAAAATGCAAAATGGATTATGTATGTGCATAAGGGTGCTGATTTTGTCTTTATTCTTGCCGTTATCATGACCTATCAAACCTTTGGAAGTTTTGACTTAGGTGAACTAAAAGAAATCTGGTTAGAAATGTCACACAGTCCCGTAGATAATCCTATGATCTTTGTCATCGGATTGCTTTACTTAATTGCCGCTATGATGAAATCCGCCATTATGCCATTTCACATTTGGTTGCCGTATACTTCTGAAGCGCCTACTCCTGTCTCAGCAGTTATGCACGCGGGAGTTGTCAATGTTGGTGGAATCTTACTTAATAAATTAGCCTTTTTGCTTTTATTAACACCTGCTGTACTTAATATTGCCTTTGTGGTTGGTTTAGTTACGGCCATTCTGGCTTCTCTTATTATGCTTACGGTGTCCGATATTAAACGTTCTTTAGGATATTCAACCGTTGGTCAAATGGGATACATGATAATGGAAGTGGGTCTGGGGGCCTTTTCTTTAGCAATTTATCACCTTATTGTTCATGGTATCTTTAAAGCCACTCTTTTCTTGGAGTCTGGTGCACTCATTAAACTTGCAAGACATGATTCAAATCTTCCAAAACGTCTTACTTATGAGCTCTTTTGGGAAGAAAAAATTAAGAAAAACAGTAAAAACTTATTTAACTATCTTGCCTTTTTTACCATCTTGCCTGTGGTTGTTTTTGTGGGTGTAAAGATTGTGTTAACAGAAGACTTTTTTGAGTTTAATGCTTCTATTGTTATTTTAGCCTTTGCATGGTTAACGGGAACCCAGCTTTTCTTGTCATTTTTCAAAGTATCAAAGGCTGATTCACTTAAGGTTATTTTAGCCTTAGTAAGCTCTTTTGTTATTATCTTATTTACCTATGAGTTTATTGGCTTAAGCCTAGAGCATTTCTTGTATGGTCATGAGGCGGAACTTTTTTATAAGGCGGCAACACTTAATGTAACCATGATTATGTCTTTTGTGATGCTTTCAGCCATTATGATTGTGGGATGGTACTTTATGTACAAACAACATTATAAGAGTGCTACACAATCGGACAACAAGCCTAATGGTATGAAATGGACATTTTATAAATTTTTAGCAAAAGAAGGATACTTCTTTGGAGTATTGAAAATTTTAAAAAAGGGTGAAAAATAATGTTTGATATTTTATTATTTATATTAGCTGCGGGTGTACCCTACTATATCCTTTTGGAGAAAATTAAACCTATAAAAAGTAAACATATCTTTTTATTAAGTGCGAGTTTACTTTTAGGGGCGGTTGTATTTTCATCCTACATACCTAATGAGCATAAAACACCCTTAGTTATTATTTCACTTGTGTCTGCATTGTTTTCCATATATAAGGCAACTCAAACTACAAATTTTTATAAGTTAGGGTACTACCTAATCTTTGTTAATGCACCCTTCTTTGTTCTTTTTGAGGGACAAGGTTCAGGCGCTATGTTTAGCTTATCACTTCTTGTTTCTTTAGTTGGTTTGTTTTTAATTGCACGGTTTTATGAGAAAAACTATGGAAGTGCAAATTATCGTTATATCACAGGAATTACCTTAGTAAGGCCTTATATAGGAACGTATTTAACCTTTTATTTAATATCTATCGCCCTATATCCTCCTTTTCCGCATTCACTTTTTATTTTAAGTTATATTATTAAAAGTGAGCCTAATCTTTTATGGTTAATGGTAGTAGGGACACTCTTTTTTGGTAACTTTATTTTAGCCATGGGTGTTATGAAAAGAACCCTCTTTGGTCGACCCAATCCAAACATTCATTATGTGCATATGAAAACCTCAGATAAGATTCCACATATTCTTATTATTATATTATTATTAGTTCTAAGTGGTTTTGGACTTAAGGAGATACTATCATGAGTATTATAGAAAAGCTCGATGCCGTAAAAGCTACGATACCTCACTACTGGCCTATTGGATCATTTATTCATCATAATCCCCTTAAAGGTTTTGAAGATCTACATTTCAAAGATGGTTTAAAAAAAGCTAAGGGCATCTTTGGTGGTAATGTGTATATGGATTCATCGTATTACATGAATTTATATAATGAAGGGAAAATCGAAAGTTCTATCTTTGAAAAAAACATAAGTAAGGTTCTTTCGGATAAAGGTTTTAATATCCCCTTAGAGTTTGCCAAAAAGTTTCTTATGGAAGTAAGTCCTCAATGGGCAAGTTTACGAATTGAATTTATCTCTAAAAAAGAAAAAATCGACTTAGAACTTTATGATTATTTAGAAGCCAACTCTTTGTACACTAATGATGAGGCATGGATACAAAAGCTTATAGAGCATATGACCTTATATGAAATCAATGATGCTCTTTTTGACTGCGATAGTAAAGATGGAGTTGAAAAAAATATTATTGAATTTATTTCACGTTTTTTAGATGAAGACCAGACCACTATGAATATGCCCAATAGAGAACTTGGTATGTTTGAAGTGTTTAAACTTTATGAAAATTTTGATTATACAAAAGATTCTGCAACTTATGTAGAAGAAGCCTTTAAAGAGCTTCACATTAAAGATACTGAGTCGTATTTCGTCACCCATCTTTTGAAACTTCATGGTTGGGCTGGATTTATTAAGTACCGATCAGAAGATCCCGATAATGTTTCACAGCAAGAATACCCTTCTTCTCTTATTGATTATATGGCGGTTAGACTGTATTATGAACTACAAGCAGTAAGAAGAAGTAAAATATCTACCTTTGAAGAGTTTGAAGCCTATGCACAAACTAAATTAAGTGATGTTATTTTACAAATTCTTAAACATAAGAATATGCTTTTTGGTGTTGCCCTAGATGAATTAGAAGACAAAGAAGAAACGACTAAGGTTTTAGCCGATCATATTTATAATGAACTTCACCTAGATGCCTTGCAAATTCAACACTCTAATGAAGTCTTACAAAGTAAGTTGCCTTTAACGGAACTCGCCGTCATCTTAAAACAACTCAGAGAAGAAGAAGGCTATATTTGGCTTAAGTCTCTTGAAGATACGTATATAAGTCATTATATGGATGAAATCACAAACCATACCCCCCCAACTTGAAGAACAAGAGGTAGCAAGTGCTACTTTTTGTTTAGATGTACGCTCAGAAGTGATGCGTAGGTCTATCGAAGGTATAGGGGCATACAAAACCTATGGCGCGGGAGGTTTTCTTGGAATTCCTATCGCTTTTGTCGAATTTGACAAGGCCCATGAACTCTTTTTGTCCCCTGCTATTGTTAAACCTCAAAACGTTGTATTTGAATTACCTGTAGAATCCCATGAAGAGTATTCTTCTAAAAAGGGTCTAAACAAAACTACTAAAAAGATTTTAAGTGATTTGAAAAACAATCCTTATACCCCGTATATTATGGTTGAAGCTATTGGCTGGATTTTTGGAATTAATCTTTTTGGAAAAACATTTTTACCACAAAGAACTAATAAGTTCTTCTCTAGACTTAAACCCAGTAAGCCTAAGACAACGTATACACTAGATAAGCTTTCTTTAGAAGAAATTGAGTTTTATGTGACGAAACTTCATATCAAAATCATCCATTCGGTTATGGATGAACACTCTAAAAAAGACTATAGCGAAGATGAAATAGAAATACTTAGAAACCACCTTATTTATAATGCGGATTTAAGCATAGAGGTGTCTGATGAGATACTAGAAAAACTTAAAACTACGTATCAGATCACGACTCAAGATTATGAATATCAAAAAAGCAAACTAGCAATGGTTGGTTTTACTCTTGAAGAAAAGGTGCATTATTTACATAATTATTTAAAAATGATTGGTCAAGTAGACAGCTTTCCATCTTTTGTAACCATCATTGGTCATGGATCGGTTTCAGATAACAACCCTTTTGAATCTGCTCTTGATTGTGGTGCCTGCGCGGGAAATGTAAGTTTACCAAATACACGGACACTGTGTATGATAGCCAACACAAAAGAAGTACGAGATGTTATTAAAGAAAAAGGGATAAACATTCCAGACAACACGGTATTTATACCTGGACTCCATATCACATCAACGGATGAAATCAAGTTTTATGATACAGATATCTTAAATGATGAGCAATCCAAAGAATTCAAAAAAGTTGAAGAAGACTTCAAACAAGCAACCGCACTCTCAAGACAAGAACGTTCTTTGTCTCTTCCTTTTACTAAAACAGACAAGGCTATGAGTATTAAATCTATGGACTGGTCTGAAACAAGACCTGAATGGGGCTTAGCGAGAAATATGGGTGTCTTTGCAGGCCCAAGAGAATTCACTAAACACCTAAGTCTCAATAACAGATTCTTCATGCACTCTTATGACTGGAAGATAGATAATGAAGAAGCAGATATATTAACAGCCATTTTTAATGGACCCTTAATTATTGGTGAATGGATTAATCTAGAACATTATTTCTCAACCGTTGATAACCATGTATATGGTGCTGGCTCGAAGGTATATCATAACATCGTTTCAAAAGTCGGTGTGTTTAGCGGAAACTATAGTGATTTAAAGATAGGGCTACCTATACAATCTGTTTTCTTAGAAGGCGAAGCCTATCATGAACCCGTTAGGCTTATATCATTTGTAGAAGCACCTCTAGAAATAGTGGGAAAAGCCGTAGAAAATTCTATTGCTAAAGAATTCATATTAAATGAATGGATACGACCTATTATTATAGATAGAGAAGCTAAAAAAGTTTATGCTTATGAGTATGGTGAGTTTATTGTTATAAAAGAACTATAAAAAGTTAAGATAAAATTTGAGGCTAATAGTAAGAAAGATAATGCTAAAATTCCAAATAATTTTTAAAAGGCTTTTTAAAGGCCAAAATAGGCACTTAAAAGTACTTATAAATATCAAAGGAGATATAAAATGTTTACAATTGAAGTAGAAGAGCATTGTTCTTGTGTAAAAAAAGCTGGCTTAGACGAGATTCTAGAATTTGAAGAACGTCAAGATATGATTAATAAGGCTAGAGTTTTAGAATGTCGTATGAATCAAGAGTTTTGTATGACACATTATTTTGAAGCAATGGACTGTGGTGAAAAGATTATTATCAAAAGTACTTTAAGAGAAGAATTTGAAGATGAAGATGATGTTGAAGATGCATGTGACCTAGTTCGTAACAGTACAATGGTTGTTGGATTTGACGCTGCTGGAACACCTCCTAAAGAATCTGGTGGAAACTAGGTCTCTTTAGTGAAATAAGTGAAATCGAAAATATGTATATGAGGAAGAAAAAGAGCAAAATACTCTTTCTCTTGCACATCAGCGAAGCACACCCATCCACCCATTATCCATCCCCCCCCAATTAAAGGAAAACTATGTATACAGTTACAATGTTAAACGAATGTTCTTGTTTTAAAAAAAGTGACTTTGATAGCGAAAAAGAATTTCAATTTCAAAGAGAAGCCTATAAATACGCTAATACCGTAGTAGAATTAATGAATGAAGATTTTTGTTCAACACATCTTTTTACAGCAAATATTACTACGGATGACAACTTTGTTATTGGTGTAGAGTTAAACCCTAATGCAGGAACTTGCGCAACAGATAGTAATAATAGTGGATGTGGCACTTCTTGTGGCTGTTAAGTGGCGTAATAGCATAATTAAGACTTTTATTAATATTACTGCTAACGCATAAGTTCAGACTTGAAATTTACAATTACAGACTCGTTTCTTAAATATTCCCTCTTTCAAAATGTAACTATTTCACTCACTTTTAGACCAAAAATAAGGTGTAAGTTGAAATAGTGTAACTATACTTCTCACTACTAAGATTCACATCTTGTGCTAGTATTACTATTTACCTTTAAATTATAGTATTTTATAAAGACCTCATTTTTATTTATACATTCACTTCGTACTTCCCTTGTTTATAGACTTATAATACGGGTAAAGACAGTCTTCTCTTCTTAAATAATTAGCTTTAATTTTGATTTATATACCTTTAATTCCTCAAATACATATCAAAAAACAGTAAATATTTAATATATATAAAGATTGTTTTCGATATTATGTGGCACAAATTCATGTTCTTCATGGAAATACTTGATATTTCTCTGTGAAAAACATTATATTTAGTTTTAATTTTTATTACTAAATATAGAATTTAAAAATGTTTTATGCACTTTTAGTGTACTTTACGAAAACTTTTAGATTAAACTTAAAAAGGAGTCAAACTATGACGAAAATCATACAAGAAGGTCCTGCTGGGTACATGCCTCAGTCAGCACCTATGATGGGGGTTGAACTTGCACCTGAAGGTTCAGCTTTACTTTATGGAAATGTTGTAACACCAGAAGAAGCAATGAGAGATGCAGCTATTGCATTACTTACTAAGAAGAATCCAACTATTTTTCCTGGGCCACAAGTTCTATGGGACTGGAAAGAAGACGTTGCTGATAAGGCTGACGCATTATTAGATCTTGCATCTGAGATTCCTAACTGTAGAATCATTCCAATGCCAGATTACAGACCTAAATATCCTAAGATTGATGTTAAGGCTGAGATTAACCCTAACCACCCTAACCTTACAATCCTTGATAATAAAATCGAAGCAGCGATTTTTGTTGGTGTTCACTGTCACTACGCTAACATGTCACTTAGAATGATTCGTGCAGGTACTAACTGTTATACTATTGCATTATGTGCATACATGGGTCACGAAGAAGCTATGGCTTCAATTAGAGATTTACATGCATCTGATATTACAAGATTCAAAGAAATCGTAATTGAAGAAAGAAACAAATTAGGAATTAAGTGGGAAACTACTTTACCACCTGAAAATCCTTCTTTACAAAAAGAAGATTTCAGTGCGTTATCACCTGCGGATTATGGAGAGTATAGAAGTCTCATCATGACCAAAAAGGGTGAACATATTACTGATTCTGAATAAGGGAGAAACAAATGAATATTAAAGACAAACCAGTTTTAAACAAAAAACAAGTAGATATTAACTACCTTCTTAAAGAGGCTCCAAGAGAGCGTCACTTTATTACAGGTGCTCAAGCTATGGCTGAAGCGGTTAAGCGTTCAAGTGTTGATATGGCAATTGCTTACCCAATTACACCA
>NZ_JAEMVE010000185.1 GCF_029216045.1 Sulfurimonas sp. MAG313
AAATATTTATGAAACAGATGAATTAGTATCGCAGTATTGTGATTTTCAATATGGGCAAGAACATTTTGGTGTACAAAACTTTGCAGTAGCTTGTGCACAAAAAGCAATTAAGTATACAAAAGACATTAAACAAGGTTCCGCTCTTGATTTGGGATGCGCTACCGGTAGAGCTTCTTTTGAATTAGCAAAGAGTTTTAATAAGGTATGTGGTATTGATTTTTCTGCACGTTTTGTACAAGTAGGCGCAGAACTTCAAAAAAGCAATAAAGTGGGTTATTATCAAAATGGTGAAGGTGGTCTTAAAACACGTTATGAGGTTCATTTAGATGAATTAGGCTTAGATGATATCAGAGATAAGGTTGAATTTTGGCAGGGTGACGCGTGTAATTTGCAAGAACATTTTAAAAATTATGATTTAGTTATGGCCACAAATCTTATTGATAGGCTATACGAACCACATCTGTTTTTAGAATCGGTACATGAACGTATCAATGATGGTGGCTACCTTGTGCTTACATCTCCTTATACTTGGCTAGAAGAGTATACAAATAAAAAGTATTGGATAGGGGGATATGAAGACGCAGATGGAAATCAAGTCTCAACACTTGATGGCTTAAAAGAGATGTTAAAAGATCACTTTAAACTCGTAGGTACGGAAGATGTTCCCTTTGTTATTAGAGAAACCCCTAGAAAGTATCAACATACTATTTCTGAGATGTCTGTTTGGAAAAAGATATAAGTTTGCAGCTAAAAGACAGATTAGACTTTAATGAAGCCCCTTCACGAGAAGATACAAATGCAGAAAAGTATGCTCTAAGAAAAAAGCTTTTTGGCTCAGATGACGTACTTCCTATGTGGGTGGCGGATATGGATATACAAACTCCATCTTTTGTGATGGATGCTATTTCAAATAGGGTGAACCATCCTATCTTAGGATATGAAGAGATTCCGGATTCTTTTTTTGAGTCTCAAATACAATGGATTAAAGAACGTCATGGATATGAGCTTCAAAAAGAATGGATGTTTTATTCTCCTTCTGTTGTGGCAAGTATAAATCTTTGCATTCAAGCATTTACAGATGTAGGAGATAGTGTTATCACTCAATCCCCTGTGTATTTTCCTTTTTATAGTTCTATTACCAATAACGACAGGCATCTAATTAAAAATAAACTCATTGAAAATGATGGGCATTATAGTATGGACTTTGATGCCTTACAGGAGCAGATAGATGATAAGACTAAGCTGCTTCTTTTATGTTCTCCTCATAATCCTGTAGGTCGTGTTTGGAAAAAAGAAGAATTACAAAGACTAGGAGAGATTTGTGAAAAGTATGATATTTTAATCTTAGCCGATGAAATACATTCTGACCTTATTTTTAAAGGTTCTAAGCATATACCAATGGCCTCTATCTCTAAGGCTCTTGAAGCTAGAACTATTACCTGCTACGGTCCCGGTAAAACGTTTAATATGGCAGGTTTAGCAGTCTCAACGATTTCAATAGCGGATGAAGCCTTAAGAACTAAGTTTACCAAGGTATATAAGGCAACACATTTTGCTGAGGGAACTGTGTTTGGACATGTAGGTTTTATTGCTGCGTATACTAAAGGGGCTACTTGGCTTGAAAACTTACTCATTCACCTTCAAGGAAATATTGATTATTTAGATATATGTTTAAAAGAATATATGCCTTCTATAACAATGAATAAACCTGAAGGTACTTATTTAGTTTGGTTAGATTGCCGTGGCCTTGGACTTTCGTATCAGGGCTTAAAAGATTTCTTTTTTAAAGAAGCGAAACTTGGTTTATCTACGGGCGTAAGCTTTGGAAGAGAAGGTGAAGGTTTTATGCGAATAAACCTTGGAGTACCTCGTTCTACTGTAGAAGAAGCCGTGTCACGTTTACACGCGGCTTATGTCTCACGACATTTTTAATTTTTACCCTTGTGTATATAGGCTACTGCACTTAAAAAGGAAAAGAACAATTTCCCATGTTATATAAACTACTTTGATATACGTTCATAAGAGTACCTTTGCAAGAATGAAACCTTGACTTTACAGATTGTCTTTTTGGGAAGTTCGCATTTGTATTTCTTTTAGTACCTGTGCGGCTACTGGTCCTGTTTCAACACTTAGTGGGCGTCCATGCTCTAATGCATCTTGTATCTGTTTGATAATTGCATTCATTTCATCCTCCTTGATGATATTGTCTTAGAAACAATATCGTCATTTTTTTTAATTTTGTTAGATGATAAGCAGTAGCAGACGCGGACTTTAGAAAAACTGTGCTAAGATATAGGTACTATAAACGCTTATTTTTAGGAGGTCTTATATGGCAAAAATTAATTGGGATGAATATAAGAAGTTCAAAAAAGAACATAGCAATTTAAAAGAATGTGATAATTTTGAAATAGTGTTAGAATTTCTACGTTCTTATTACAATAGAACATCTGCCTTTGATGTTTTTGATATGCTTAGTGCAGATGAACTTGGAAAGATGATGTTAGAAAAACGTGATATTACACAACCCGAGCACCTTGAGGACGCTTTATATAAACGACTTACAAGATGATAATGATATTTTCAGGAGCGGGTTTAAGCGCTGAAAGTGGGATTAGTACCTTTAGAGATCATGATGGATTATGGGAAAATTATGATGTTATGCAAGTATGTTCAACCCAGGGGTGGAAAGCAGACAGAACGCTTGTAACACAGTTCTATAATGCTAGAAGGGCTGATTTACAAGATAAAAAGCCTAATGCAGCTCATCTCGCCTTAGCTTCACTTGAAAAAAAATATCCAGGTAAGCTGTATAACCTCACTCAAAATGTAGATAACCTTTTAGAAAAAGCAGGATGCAAGGAAGTAATACATTTGCATGGAACTTTAACGGACGTGCGTTGTGAAACGTGTGAACATGTTTGGGATGTTGGATATAGTGTTCAAGACGTTCATACGTCTTGTCCAAGGTGTAAGAGTACTTGTGTTCGTCATAATGTTGTCATGTTTGGTGAAGCAGCTCCTGCATATGAAAAGATTTATGAAGCCATACAGGAATGTGAAATATTTATTGCTATTGGTACTTCGGGGCAAGTGATAGATATTGTTCCTATAGTTTCAGAATTTTCTGATTCAATACTAATTAATCCAAATAAAGAAAAACATGTGAGTGCATTTGGCTTACAAGATAGGTATATAGATGAACATTTTAAATATTTTTTACAGATGGGTGCAGTTGAAGCTGTTCCTGAAATGATGAACATAATAGAGGAGTTTATGGATGTTTAAGAATTTATTGACAGGATTGATTATGATAGGACTGGGCTTGTACTTTCTTGGTGTTTTAATCTTTAATGATAATGCAGAAAGTATTGACATTTCTATTGATAAGAAAAAGGTAGAAGAACTTGGTTTGAGCATTACAGATGAATTAAAGCATAGTGCTTTGAGTTTTACTGATAATGAAAAAAGTATTAATATTTCCATAGATAAAAAAAAGATTGAAGAGCTTGGAAAGAATATTAAAGAAGAACTAAATCCTTAAAGTTTGTAAGTTAATAGTTATCCATTGGTAATAATACGGTTATCTTGAGGATGTATCATTTCCAAACTTAAAAAGGAAATGTATATGCAATTTTTGACAAATTTTAAGATAAAAGAGTTGGATTATGGTTGGAATTGGCCAGATATGACTACGGTGAATGATTGTGAATATTTTTGTCAGGAAGAACTTGAAATTCCTCATGAATTTCTTAAAACTATTAAGCTGTATGATGAAGAGATGCATGTGACTTTATGTAGAAATAAAGCTTATATCCGGGATGATTGGTATGTGAATTTATCTCGAATTAGTGCTTGATATATAGATTAAAACTAGTCTGAAAAGTTCATCTAAATAGCTTTCACTTATGATATACTAAATAATATAGAATATTTTAAAGGCTTAGATATGAAATCATCAGTATATGGAGCTATTTATGGTGCCTTGGTTGGAGATGCATTTTCTTTAGGTGGACATTGGGTATATGAAGTTGCTCAAATTAAAGAAAAGTTTCCAACTTTAGAAGGTTTTTATGACCCAATGACGCAGTATCATGGTCCAAAAAAAGCAGGTGATTTTACGCATTATGGGGACCAATGTATGTGGTTGTTGGAATCTATAGCCTTAGAAAAAGAGTTCTCTTTAGCTAGTTTTTCGACCCGATGGAAAGAATATATGTCGGATTATCAAGGGTATATTGATGGAGCTTCTAAGGCCTGCCTGGAAAATTTAAAGGCAGGTAAGTCTGCTATGGAATCAGGTTCAAGTTCTCAAGACCTCAGTGTAGTTGGTCGGATAGCTCCTTTAGCACTTTTATTTTGTGATGAACAAAAATCTTTTGAAGACTCTGCTGTACTTCAAACAAAGATGACACATAATTCTGTTGAATCCATCAATGCAACTCGTTTCTTTTCTCAGCTTTTATATCTTGTTTTTCAAGGATATACACCAAAAAATTCTATCTTAGCTATGCTTGAAGAAAGTCATGATGATAAGTTAAAAGCATGGATGAAAGCGGCTCTCGCCTCAACTGAGCATGATAGTGTTGAATCGATTAATGCTTGTGGCCAGTCGTGCAATGTCAATGGTGCCTGTCCCTCGTCTTTACACTTGATTTTAAAATATGAAAATAATTATGAAGAAGCCATGCGCCAAAATGTTTATGCTGGAGGTGATTCAGCTGCTAGAGGCATGGTTGTTGGGATGATTCTTGGTGCCTATAACGGCTTAGATAAGATACCAAAGCCTTGGCGAGAAGCTCTATCTTCTAAGGACAGGTTAGAAGAATATATGTCCATGGCCTGCGATGGAAAATAAGACACCTCATGAAATGAAAGCGTATTTACATTCGCATCATGTCTTGGTCTTGGCAACTGCGTATAAGGACAGACTTTCTTCTTGTTCGGTTTTTTATGCTTATAGTACTGAGGATAATTGTCTTGTCTTTGCTTCTCAAAATACGAGTGAACATATTCAAAATATTTTAAATAATTCTAGGGTGGCTGCTTGTATTCATAATGAAGAACGTGAACTTGACAAGATAAAAGGTCTTCAGATAAAAGGACGGGTTCAACCTGCTGAGCGTCAACATGAAGAGGTGTATTTACACGATTTTCCTGAGGCTAAAGACTTTGAAAAAGATATTTGGGTACTTTACATAGAAGAACTTAAATATACCGACAATGAACTTTTAGGCCTAGGTAAGAAAAAGATATTTAAAGGCTAAGAGGGTGTGTTCTTTAAGGTGTAACTTTGACAGGCTTTCCCTGTGCTACTTTTAACAACAAGAGAAGGTATCTGTTTAGATTTAAATCCATAGGCCTTACATCCATGAGGGTTTTCTGGATTCCACGTTACAAAATAATAAAGACATTTTTTACAATTAATTCGAATCATAAGCGCATTATAATATAATAGCTTCAAAATTAAAATTAAGAGACTGCAAATGCAAAAAATTTTAGAGATGCTCAAACTTCAACAAGAACTTAATGACGCCACCAATGGCACTGGTTGGGAAAATGGTTTCACAAAAAATGGAAAAATTATTGATTGGAAACGTTGTATATATATGGAATCAGCAGAGCTCATTGATTCTTTTGCATGGAAGCATTGGAAAGCAATTGATAAGGCACCTGATTGGGATAATATCAAGGTAGAAACCATTGATATTTGGCATTTTGCCTTGTCTTTACTTTTGCAAGAGTTTAAACTGAAAAATTTAGGATCTTTGGAAGATTTAGCCAAAAATATTGTATCTCAAGAATCTTATCTGTCATTTTCAACGAAAGTTGCTGAGACTAAGGACGACTCCTTATATGAAGTGATAAAAATGGTTGAAGAGATGATGTTTGATGTCTTAAATCCTAAAGATTTTAATCTGAACTTATTTGTTAACAACTTCTTTATTATGGCTCTTAATTGTGGTGTGGATTTAAATGTATTGTATAGTTTATATATTGGTAAAAATGTATTAAACCGTTTTCGCCAAGATAATGGTTATAAAGAAGGTAGCTACATTAAGATTTGGGATGGAAGTGAGGACAACGTTGTGATGTTAGATATTATGGCTAAGAATCCATCTTATGGAGTGGATGAATTATATTCTAGCTTAGCTAAGGTCTATAAAAAGCTTTAAACTTTTTATAGTTTTTCTTAGTGAACAATTTTTCCAGGATGTCCTAAATGCTCTTCTAAAATGTGCCAGGTACTTTCTATTTCGAGTCCATAAGCTAATAAAAGTCTTTCTGATTTTTCTTGGTCAGAAGTTTCTAAGGCTAATACTAAGGCATATAGTTTTCCTAAATCCCCCTCCTTGTCTAAAATCGCATGCTTAATAACGTCTTCAACATCAAGCTGCGCTAAAATAATAGGCAAAGGCATTTCAAATACAGTTTCTAGAAGAGAAAGAAGGGCAACAAAACGTGCTTGCATAATAAGTTCTTCATCATCTTTTTTCATACGGCGTAAAATCCCAAGCATAAGGTCAATACGGTTTTGAACTAAGATAGAACTTGGATTTAAGTCCTCATCACCTGTTCTTCCAGATTTAGCATATACAATAAGCATTAGCCACTGCATAAGAGGTTTTTTCCCTATAAATTCTAATACATCACAAATGCTTTTAGGAGTGGTTTCAAAATTAAATCCACCTGAGTTAACAAACTGTAAAAGTTGTAAAACAATTTCATTATGTTGTTCAAACTCTGTGCATATTTCGTGCATAGAAACGGAACCTTGAAGTAAGTTAAATAAACGAATGACTCCTAAATGATGAGGGTCAATACGATTTTTCTTAATCAGTTCAGGTTTTGCTAGATGGTAGCCTTGAAAGAAATCAAAACCTAACTCTTTATAAGCAGACAGTACAAAAATAGACTCAATTTTTTGAGCCATGAGCTTTTTTCCATCAAACATTGAAACTTTTTCTTTTAAGAGTTCGAAGTCTGAATTGATTGTGTCAAATTTAACATAATCAACATGAGGCAAAATTTTAGTAATATTTCGGATATGGTCTTCATCAAAACTTACATTATCTAAGGCAAACGAGTACCCTTCATCATGCAAGGCTTTAACACACTCATACTCTTTTTGATTAATTTGAATATCTTCATTAAGTTCTAAAACAAAACGGTCTTTAGGTATGGTATAAATAATATCAGTGAGAAGTATTTTAGCGTCTATATTAATAAATGCTTTTGCCGAACCTACTAAGGTGTGTAAGCCCATTTGGTTTAAAATATTTACTAAAACAGAGGCAGTCGCAAGTCTCTTGTCGGGCAGAGTCATTTCTTGATCATCTTGACGGTAATACAACTCATAACCAAATATATGTTCATCTTTACCATATATGGGTTGTTTAGCTATGTATAAAAAGTTAGACATGAGGTTTTTTTACCTTTTTGATATTGTTTTTTGTTATATTTATATTTTAGCATGAAAGTATAACAAATGCAATATTTCCTACCTTGATAAGGGAAATACCCTTAAAGGTAACCTCATTGTAACGTAGATGTGAGTTTAGAAGTCAATACCTTCATATCTATCGTATAGCCATGTTGATATGGCATGAATCTGTGTGTCATTAAGTTGAGCTTTTTGAGATGGCATTACGCCAAATCTATCAACAGCTCCTGGATTACACATAGTTTTTGCTAATTCAGGATATTTAATATAGTCTTTAATAAAGGCAATAACCACGGCTCTATGTACGTCATCGTCATCATCTTTAATGATGATGTTTGACTTTAATTGCATGGCAACTTCATTCATAGGTGGAGCTTTAAGGCTGCTTTTTTGTCAAGTATTTCTACATGACAGGCGGAACAAGTGTTATTAAATATTTTTTGGCCAGCTTTTAAGTTGACATTTTCATTAGACAGAAGCATGAGGGGTAGTAAAAGTGTTGAAATCATAAGTTTAGTCATATTGTATCCTTTGATGGTGTGGCATTATAAAGACCTTATGTTAACTCATTGTTAAGTGCCTGAGCATAATAAATGTTGTTGAATATGTCATTTATTATGCTCAGGCACTTAAGTAATAGGGCATACTTAAGATGATACAATCCTTTTATGAATAAGAAAAAAATTTATTTAGCTGGATTTGATGTATTTTATCCAGATGCGATTGCTGTTTTAAAAACAAAAAAAGACTTATGTGAACGTTATGGGTTTAATGGTTTAACTCCTTTAGATAATGAGGTGGATTTTTCTTTACCAAAAGAAGAAATTCGTGACATTATTTATAAGGCTAATGTAAAGCTTATGCATGAAGCCGATATTTTTTGCATTAATCTTAATGCTTTTAGACATGGAGAACCAGATTCGGGTACTGTGTTTGAGATTGGTTATGGCAAGGCTCTTGGGAAAGACCTATATATTTATGTTGATTCAAATGAGAGTATGCTTGAAAAGACGCAGCAACATGATAAAGACTGTAAATGTATTGAGGGTGTATGGTTGGATAAAAATGGACTGATGATAGAAGATTTCGATGGAATGTTTAATTTAATGATAACCCAATCAAGTACGATTATTAATGGAAATTTAGAAATGCTTTTAAAGCACTTACAATAAGGAAAAAACTAATGAATATGGACAAAATATATTTAAAAGATTATGAAAAACCAAGTTTTGAAATTAAAACAGTTGACTTAGAATTTGAACTAGACGACACCCAAACACGCGTTAAAAACACTATGCTTATCCAACGGAAGGCCGAGGCTAATGTGCCTCTCGTTCTTTTAGGGGAAGAACTTGAACTTAAAAGTCTTATTTTAGATGGACAAGAACTGCACTCAAGTGAATATGAACAATCAAATACCTCATTAAGCCTTCATAACCTTCCTGAAAGTTTTGTATTAGAAATTATAAATATTATTAACCCCCAAGCCAATACAGCGCTTGATGGTTTATATAAAAGTTCAGGTATCTTTTGTACTCAAAATGAGCCTGAAGGGTTCAGACGTATAACATACTTTTTAGACAGACCAGATGTTATGGCGGTATATAGCACTAAAATCATTGCTGATAAAATTCTATATCCTATTCTTTTATCAAATGGAAACTTAGAGGAAAAGGGTGACTTTGATAAGACAAAACATTACGCCGTGTGGAAAGACCCTCATCCTAAACCTTCTTACTTATATGCTCTTGTAGCGGGGGATTTAGGCTGTGTTAACGACAGCTTTACTACAATGAGTAACAATGAAATAGAGCTCAATATTTATTGCGATAAAGGAAATGAATCCCAATGTGCACACGCGATGAGCTCATTAAAAAACTCCATGAAGTGGGATGAACAACGTTTTGGACGCGAATATGACTTAGATATTTATAATATCGTAGCCGTAGATTCTTTTAACATGGGCGCAATGGAAAATAAGGGCTTAAATGTTTTTAACTCACATTATGTTTTAGCCGATTCAGACACTGCAACTGACGAAAACTTTATGGGAATAGAATCTGTCATTGGACATGAATATTTTCATAACTGGACAGGAAATAGAATCACCTGTAGAGATTGGTTCCAATTGACTCTTAAAGAAGGCTTGACCGTTTTTAGAGACCAAGAATTTTCTGCGGATATGAATTCACGCTCGGTTCAAAGAATTGCTGATGTAAAAGCCCTTCAAGAACGCCAATTTGTAGAAGATGCAAGCCCTACCTCTCATCCTATTAAACCCGAATCGTATATCCAAATAAATAACTTTTATACGGCGACAATATATGAAAAAGGTGCTGAGGTTATTCGTATGATTCATACTTTATTAGGCGAAGAGAAGTTTCGTTCTGGGATGGATTTGTATTTTAAAACCTTTGATGGCCAAGCCGTAAGAACAGAAGACTTTGTTTGGTCTATGCAAGAAGCATCTGGTTTTGACTTGGAACATTTTAAGCTTTGGTATTCTCAAAGTGCAACACCTGAAGTAGATGTGAAAACAAAATTTGATGAAAAAAGTAAAACGCTAGAATTAACGCTGACACAAAGTTTTAATACGGCGGCAGGGGTAAAACAAAAAGCATATTTTTTCCCTTTTAAACTTGCGATATTAGATGAAAATGGAAAAGAGATTTCATTAAAGATGAAAAATGAAAACCAGCCTTTTATCGATAAAGGGATACTGCTTGTTTCACAAGAAAATGAAATCTTTGTATTTGAAGACGTAAAAACGGCACCTGTTCTTTCGTTAAATCAAAATTTTTCTGCACCTATAAAGCTCAACACACCGTATTCTTTTGATGAATATGCTTTTTTAATGGCCCATGACACGGATGAATTTAACCGATATGAAGCCTCACAAACCTTAGCAACCATGGTATTAACAAAGCTCATTAATGCGCTTGAATATAATGCCCCTATGAAAGGTAGTGAATCTTACGCCAATGCCTTTATTTCAGTTTTAAAAGATGAAAATATAGATAATTCTTTAAAGGCAGATATGCTTTCTCTTCCTTCTGTTTCAATGTTAATGCAAACAAGAAAGATATTAGATATAGAAGCTATTTATATGGCTAGAAACTTTTTAAAGCGTGAAATTATTAGAGAATTTGGCGCGGATATTAAAATTGCTTATGAAAATTTAAATACAGATGTAGCTTATACTATCAATGCCAAAGAGATAGCAAAACGAAAACTGAAAAGTATTTTACTTTCTTATGTAGGTGCTTTAAAAGATGAAAGTACCGCTTTAAAACAATATAAAAATTCTAATAATATGACAGACAGACTTTCAGCACTTTCAATCTTAGCTAATTCAAGAGGTGAAGGTAAAAAAGAGGCTTTAGAAGATTTTTATAAGCGCTATAAAGATAATACCCTTGTAATGAATAAATATTTAGCCGTTATTGCTAGTTCAGAGTTAAAAGAAACACCTTTAAATGTTCACACATTATTAGAGGATGAAGTGTTTGATATAAAGGTGCCCAATCTAGTGCGTTCGCTTATAGGCTCATTTGCTAGAAATGCCCTTCATTTTCATGCAGTGGATGGAAGTGGGTATCAATTTATTGCTGATAAGGTCTTAGAACTTGATGTGTTAAACCCTCAAATCGCTTCAGGTTTAGCTGGTGTTTATAAGGATTATACTCGTTTAAATGAAAAGGCTAAGGGCCTTATGAAAAAAGAATTAGAAAAGATTATAGCTTGTAAAGATTTGTCTAAAAATGTGTATGAAATTATTTCAAAGATCTTAGAAGTTTCCGACAAAGATATCTAAAAAAAATTCTACAGTATAGTTTGGTTTATAATCATACTGTTTATGAAAATTTACTCCTGGACGTATTTCATAAAAGAACCAAGGACGCAAAATATTTTGCCTTAGTGTAACGCTAGTTCCATAATTTATAATACCACTAAATTGATGTGCCTTGCTTAGAGTTGCATTAATGTCTTGAGTATAATCGTATCTTGTACTTGCATTAAAATATTGAGATACACTAAGGCCTAGACCCTTTGAGGGAGCGTAAAATAGACTAACAGAGCCATCATAAGGCATGCCTTTTTCACCTGATTTTGTTCGTCTTATAAATAAAATCCTAAAAAGAGAAAGTTCTGTCAGTTTTTTATCAAAATAAATTTGAGTTTCTTCTTCAAATTCATCTTTTGATGAGTATTTAAATTTTTGAACGGGTTCAATAATCCAAGACCCTGGATGAAACTCTTTAGAATACCTTGCTCGAGCAAAGGGGTAAATTCCACTTAGTCCAAGAGAATACTTTGAAGCAATGCCATACGTTTTTGGTGCAAAGTAGTTCAGACCAAAAGACGGTGTAGACTGGATTGGGTCTTCACTTAAAATATTATCTGCATTGTCTTTATCCACATCATTTAAAAAAAACTTGAACCTTTTTTTTGACTTACTTAAGGCCAAATGTGCGCTGATTTTAAAATTATATTCCTCTTTTTCTTTAGAACTAAAGCGTATAAGAGGACGAATAGCAATATAAGAATTATCTGTTTCATCAAGATACTTTTCTTGTAAAAAGAAAAAGTCAACGGCTTCTTTATTATCACTTGTAATACTTTTATCATTTCTACTTGTATTTGTCTCATTATTTTCTAAATAATCAGCCATATTAATTAAGGTGGCATCAGCATAGCCAGATAAGTGTTGAACATAGCTGGAAGCTCTTTTATGAAAGGCATCTATATAGTTGTCTTCAGAGCCATTAACATCCTCATTGGTGATGTTTGTATCATTAATATGGCTTATGGAAGTATTTACATCATTTGCTTGAAGAACAAGAGATAAAAAGAAGAACAGAAATTTTAAATGTTTCATATGATTATGATAACAAAATAGAATGAAAATACAAAGAGGTCTAGAAGCATTAAAGCTTTAAGGAAAAAAAACTACTGATGAAGTGGTTTTTCCCTTTGGTCTAGTAGTTTTGTGGCATAAGATAATTATTTATTAAAGGCCTCATGCAAGTCAATATTATCCATTAGAACAGGTATTACTACTAAAGAAGCAATAACGGCGGCAATAGTCCCAAAAATCAAGGAAACACCTAGCCCTCCAAATACAGCGTCTGAAGCTAATAAGGTAGAGGCCAATATAATGGCTACAGCAGTTAAAAATATTGGTTTTGCTCTGGTTGCAGTTGCTTGAGCAATGGCCTGGGTTTGAGGTATGTTCTTGTTAAAGATAAGCGACTTTGTAAAATCTAAGAGCAATAATGTATTACGCGATGAAATTCCAATAAGAGCAATAAAACCAATTAAAGACGTGGCGGTTAGGAAGAATGTATCTTTAGTAAATACATCCATTATATAATGCCCAAATATCACACCGATAATAGACAAAAAACTTCCAAATAAGATGATAGCACTGAGTTTAAAACTTTTGTAATATAAGACCATAAGTAAAAAGATTAAAACTAAGGCTGCACAAAATGCCATACCTAACTCAACAAAGGTATCTAAGGTGACTTCCATCTCTCCATCCCATATAAGTCTGTATATTTTTTGACTTTGCTTATGCGTGAGTTCTAGATTAAAGAGTCCTATTTTTTTTATCTCATACTCTTTTGAAAATTCATTTATGATGGTATTTCTTGCTGCCATAAGTGGGTACACTTGAGACACCATATCTGTTTGAGCAAGTACATTGGTCATTTGCTTAAGATTTTTTGCTAGTATCATAGGATTTGATTTGGTAGCTACGAGGCTGATAACCTCAGTAAGAGGAACCATCATTCCTTTTTTATTCATTAACTTTAGGCTGGATAGTTTCGCTTTGATAGCTTCTTTACTTTTATTAGTAAAGACCTTGCTTTTAGCCGAAAGACTTAAAAATATAGGTATTTGCTCATCATATACATCAGAATTTTTAACGCCTATTTCCATCCCTTCAAAGGCAATATATAAGACCTCGTTTACTTGTTTGACACTCAGACCTGAACGCGCAATTTTGATACTATTGACACGTATTTCAAAACTATCATAAATATCATCTTGCATAATGTCTATATCTACAAGTCCCTTAGTTCCTTTAAACACTTTTTCTATTTTTAAAGCCAGGGTTCTAATACCTTGGGCATTATCTCCATAAACTTCAGCAACAATAGAAGCTAAGACAGGAGGCCCCGCTGGAGGTTGTACAAACTTTATACTTGTTCCTGCATATAAGGCTTCACATTGGCTTGTGATAATAGGACGAAGACGTTGCACCATAAGATAAGAGGGCTCTGTTCTGTGATGTTTTCCTGAAAGATTTACCACCATTTCAGCCAAATTTTCAAGGTGCTTAAATTGTGAACCTTTTAGTAGACCTGCGAAGTCTAAAGGACCTCCCATACCTAAAAAGACTTCAATATTTTTAACTTCCTTTTCTTTTTGAAGCAGACCTGTAATGCACTCACTCACTTGTGAAGTTTGATAAATAGACGAGCCTGAAGGTAAGTCTAGATAGACATTAAAAGTATTGCTATTTTTACCAGGTAACATCTTAGCTAAGACTAATTGGCTGGGAATCAGCATCATGGAAAATACAAAGGCTAAAAAGGTAATAAAAAGAATAAGTCTTTTTTTATTTTTACTTTGTAGGCTCTTGAAAATAGCCTGTTCAAATCTTTTTAACATACATTAATCCTTAGGCTTTTTGAGCATACGTGTGGCTAAATATGGGGTGAAAATATAGGCAACAAAGAGTGAGGCAACTAAGGCCACAGGAACATTAGCCGGAATAGGTTTCATAAACTGTCCCATCATCTGTCCCACAAATGCCATAGGCACCATGGTTAAGATAATAGCAAGTGTAGCAATATTGGTTGGGGGGCCTATTTCATCTGTTGCCATATTCATTAATTCATCCATAGGCATATCTTTGGCCTCTTTTGAGTGTAAGTGTCGGTGAATATTTTCGATGACTATTATGGCGGCATCTACTAATAACCCAAGGCTTAGTAAAAAGGCAAACAAGGTAATACGGTTGATGGTTTGACCGGTGATATAAGCAACAAAAAGGGTGATGGCTAAGATGGTTGGAACACTAAAGGTCACGATAATTGATTCTCTCCATCCTAGTACAAAGACCAGTAAGATAGCAATGATAAGTATGGATAAAAGAAGGTGGTAGACCAGTTCGTTAACAGACTCATTGGCATTTTCACCATCATTTCTAGTGATGACATAAGAAATACCAGCTTCAGATATCTTGTCTTTATATTTTTCTAAAGCTTGCTTGACGGCTTTTGCAATAATAACGGCATTAGTCCCTTGAAGTTTTGAAATACTGAGGGTAACTTGATTGTGCATAGAAGAAAAACTTCCGTCTTTATTTCGAGTACTAATATAAGCGGATCTAAAATCTTGAAAATTATGCCCCTTAGTGACCTTAGCTATTTGTTTTAAATAAATAGCTGAGCCCTTATGAGAAGAGACAATAATATTTCCTATATCTTTAGCATTATCAATAGCATTTTTAATCCCAAAAATAAGGATTTCATTATCTTTGGTGTGATTTTTTATATTTGGAACATTATAAGATAAGGCCTTAACTGATTGTACAATTTGTCCCATTGAAAGATTATAAGCAGAAAGCTTAAGCAGGTCTACTTCTATATTAAACTGGTGCTTGTGTCCCCCTTTTATCTTGGTGACTGCAACATTATCTATACTGTTAATTCCGTGTTGAATTTCTTTAACCTTATCATAAAGTTCCGACAAGGGCATATCTTTGTTATTAGAATAAAAGGCGATGGAAACGATGGGAATATCTATATCAATATCTAAGGGCTTGATGATAGGTTGCATGGCTCCTTTGGGCAAGATATCCATGTTTTGTAAGACCTTGTCATAAATCTTTAAATTAGAATCTTCTTTTTGTTGACCTATATAAAAAGCAGCATTAATAAGGGCAAAGTTATCCATAGACATGGAAAAAATATTTTCAACCCCTTTTACTTCTTTTAGCTTTCTCTCTAAGGGTTTAGAAATGACTTTTTGTATTTCTTTAGCACTCGCCCCAGGTAAGGCCACAATAATAGTTGAACCACTCACTACCATTTGAGGGTTTTCTTCACGTGGCATTAATTCTAAACTAAGGTAGCCTAATATAATAATAAATACCGCCAAT
>NZ_JAEMVE010000186.1 GCF_029216045.1 Sulfurimonas sp. MAG313
GTTGTCTAAGTGACCAATATCACCAATTTGCCCACCTGATTCTGCATAAAAAGGTGTCTTATCTAAAAGAACCCAACCTTTTTGATTAGAGTGAAGTTCTTCTACGATTTTAAAATCTTCACTTAGTAAGGCTTGAATTTTAGCTTCATTTGCTGTGCTTTCATAACCTGTAAAGGTGTTCTTTCCAAACTTTTCTAAAAGCTCTTTAAAATCGCCCTCATTAGCTGCGTCTCCTGAACCTTTCCAAGCCGCTTTAGCTCTAGTTCTTTGCTCTAACATAAGTGCATCAAACTTTGCAGAGTCAAGTCCGATATTTTCACCTTTTAACATATCTTCAGTAAGGTCAAGAGGGAAACCAAAGGTGTCATATAATTTAAAGGCTACCTCTCCTGAAAAGATATCTTTAGTGTTTTTAAGCTCTGCATTAAAGAGTTCAATCCCCGAGGCAATCGTTTTAAAAAAGCGTTGTTCTTCAAGCTGAACCTGAGTCTTAACGGCTTCAGCCTTTTGGCTTAGATAAGGATACACATCTTTCATCTGCTCTACTAAGATATCAACTATTTTGTACATAAAAGCTTCTCTTAAACCAAGAAGATAACCATGACGTACCGCCCGTCTTAAAATACGACGTAAGACATATCCACGACCCTCATTTGAGAAGTTAATGTCTTGAGATAATAAAAATACAGAGGTACGTATATGATCCGCAATTACACGAAAAGAAGCACCAGATTTGTATTCATAACTCTTGCCTGTAAGTTCTTCAACCTTGTTAATCATAGGCATAAACATAGAAGAATCGTAATTAGAAAGTTTGCCTTCTTTAATCGCGATAACTCTTTCAAGTCCCATACCGGTATCAATAGAAGGATGAGCGAGAGGAAGTCTTTCTCCCCCCTTTACCTTTACCTCGTACTGCATAAACACAAGATTCCAGATCTCTAAAAATCTATCACCTTCTCCGCCCATCTTATCTTCAGGACCATTAAAATTCTCAGCACCTTGGTCATAAAAAATTTCCGAACAAGGACCACACGGACCCGTATCACCCATAGACCAAAAGTTATCCGCGTCACCTAAACGCATGATTCTATCAGCAGAAATATGTTTTTTCCACATCTGCTCAGCCTCATCATCTGAGTCATGAACCGTAACCCAAAGCTTGTCTACATCAAGTTTAAGCTCTTTAGTAATGAATTCCCAAGCATAAGCTATGGCTTCTTCTTTGAAATAATCTCCAAAAGAGAAGTTTCCTAACATTTCAAAAAAGGTATGATGTCTCGCCGTATGCCCTACATTTTCTAAGTCATTATGTTTTCCACCCGCACGTAAACATGTTTGACAAGAAGTAGCCCTTGGATTTGTAGGAGTAGGAATCTCACCCGTGAATATTGTTTTAAAAGGAACCATTCCCGCATTATTAAAAAGTAAACTCGCATCATCAGGTACGATTGGTGCGGAAGCTACTGGAGTATGTCCCTTAGATTCAAAATAGTCTAAAAACGCTTTTCTGACGTCCATAATGTATCCTTTAAAGAGACCACTGTATAAATCTCTTTATAAAAAAGTACGCGATTATAGCTAAAATAGGTTTAAAAACACCTCTGTATTTATGAGCTATTTTGGTTGAACCGCGTCCAAGGCTTCTAATCAGAAGACAAAGTAAATTATTTAGAAGTTTTGGGAGATAGATAATAAAAATGAAAAAGCTGTATTTCTTTTAGGAGGGCATCACTTTCTTCTTCGCTTAAACTTTCCCCTAAATATATCGTTTTATTGCCTACTTGAAAGAGAATATCATGGGCTTTTAAACGTGTAAATTCTACGGCTACTTGATTAATAATTTTCCATAAGAGTGCTTTTTTATACATAGTTATTCCAAAAATTTTAGACTCAAAGTTCAAACCTTCTTTAGAGAGTCTTAAAATCTTTTTTCGAAGACTTAGATAAAAAAACACACAAGACAGAAACAGTCCTATCCCAAAAGAAATTATAAAAACATCTTCAAATATCTTGCTGTACACACTTAAAACACCTAATACAATTATCTGTAAAGTCAAAAAAAATATAAAAATTAAATAACGATTTTTATCACTGTTACTAAAACTTATAAGGGTATGGTCTTTCTTTTTTTCAGCACTAAAGGGCATAGTCTTTTATCCTTGCGTTCTCTTTTGCATAAGAGTATAAACTAAAATGATTAAACCCACTAGAGATAAGGCAATATAAACCATTTCATGCACATAATCTTTCATCATTTCCTCATTTTCCCCTAAAAAATACCCTAAAAGAACCAATGCAGTTGACCAAATTGCTGCACCTAAGAAGGTATATAATGAAAATAAAGGAAATGACATCTTAGACAGTCCCGCAGGGATAGAAATCAATTGACGGATACCTGGTATCAATCGACCCGTAAAGGTTGAGACAGCCCCATGCTTTTTAAAAAAGGTTTCCATTTTATCTAACGTAGACTCTTTCATAAAAAAATACTGTCCATATGCATACAAAAATTTTCTTCCTAAGTTCATAGCTAAAAAATAATTTATCCATGCCCCAATCATAGACCCACCAAAGCCTGAAAATAAAATAAGCACTAAGTTCATCTCACCCTTAGAGGCTAAATACCCAGCTGGAATCATGACTATTTCTGAAGGAAAGGGAATAAAACTACTTTCTATTGCCATCATAATAAAAATTCCTAAATATCCCCAACTCCCTACGGTGTCTACGATAAAGCTCGTAAGTTCTCCTAACATTTTTCTACCTCTTTTATGATTTTTTCTGCCCCTAAAGGAGCTATCAACTCTTTTAGATTTTTACTTGTTTCATTTAAATCTTTATCTATCAATTCACACAAAAGTTCATAAGGGTTTTCATCTTGCCTTTGTATCCAAGAAGCTTTTTTATCTACTAGGAATTCAGCATTATAGAACTGATGGTCTCCTGATGCATAAGGGTAGGGAATATAAAGAGCAGGTAAGCACGAAGCACAAAGTTCCCATAAAGTACTCGCCCCTGAGCGACTCACCGCTAAGTCACTTTTTTGCATAAGAAGGTCGATGTCATCTCTAAAGGCAAATACTTCCGCTTTGATGTCAAGTTCCTCATACGCCTTGTTGACCTTGTCAATTTCCAATGTCCCTGCTTGATGAATGATGTTAATGTTTTTTTCGTTTAAAAGAGGTGCTATTTTCAAGGCAAGGTCATTTATAAAACGTGCGCCTTGTGAACCCCCTAAAAAAATGATTGTTTTAACCTTCTCTCTTTTATGTGCTAGCTTAAAAAAGCTCTGTCTTACAGGATAATCTTTAACGAGGGAGTCTTCTTCATAAGAGCTAAAAAACTGTTTACTATAAGGTCTTAAAAGTCGATTTAAACGGCCAATGGCTGCATTTTGTTCATGTATAAAATAAGGTTTTCTTAGGAGTACAGCCGCAAAGGAAGCAGGCGCGGCTGAAAAGCCACCCACACTTATCACTGCATCACTGTTTTTAACTTGTTTTAAGACTTCAAAAGTAGCTTTGATACTCATAAAAAGTGAGACTATTTTACCAAGTCCTTTTTTATTTACAACACCTGACGTTTTTAAAAAAGTGACTTTAGTAAAGACCGTATCTTCACTAAACCATGACCTATCTTGTCCATAAGATGACCCCACAAAACTACACTCATGCCCTGCTTTCACACCAGCGTCTCTTAAACTTTTAGCAATGGCTAAATGTCCACCTGTGCCCCCACCCGTGATTAATAACTTCACTCTGTTTTCATTTTTTTAGAAATCATTAAGACCATACCCATACCTATACTCGCCGCTAACATAGAAGAGCCTCCATAAGATATAAAGGGAACAGATATCCCTTTAATAGGAGTTAATCCACTAATACCATAAGCATTCATCAAAAATGCAAAGGCAAAAAGCAGACCAATTCCCACAGAAAATAGATAAAAGATATGGTTTTCACTTCGGTTAGCAATCTTAAAAATACGCTGCAAGACAACAATAACAATCATCGTCACAAAAAGCACCCCTATAAAACCAAATTCTTCCGCGAGCCCAGCTAAAACAAAGTCCGTATGCACCTCAGATAAAAAGCCTAATTTAAAGGTTCCATTCGCCAGACCTGCTCCAAAAAAGCCGCCATTATGGATGGCATTTAAGGAGTGTCCTATTTGATACGGTTCTTCTCTTACGGTTATACGTAAATGCTCGGCAATAGAATCAGGAAAAAGGCTCAACACAAAACCTTGAACGGAAGCCCACCACGACTTAATTCGGATAATTCTATGTTCTGCAGTTGCAATAAAAAAGATAAAGGCTATAAAGGCAAGTGAGATCAAAGATAAAAAGAACTTAAAAGAAGACCCTGCAAAAAAGAGTAAAAAAGCAAGAGTTAACCCTAATACAACAACTTGTCCAAGGTCGTTTTGCATAAAAGCAATTAAAAACATTACTAAAACAAAGATGAAGGCATAGGGCATAAATCTAGAAAACTCGTCTTTTAAACTCAGTTGACTGTGATGGTCATTAAGTTTTCGTGTAAACGACCATGCTAAAAAATAAACAAACCCCACCTTAAAAAACTCAACAGGAGCTAAGGAAAAACCAAAAATTTTTATCCAACGTTTGGCTCCACCCACTTCTGAAACTAAAAAGCTTGGTAAAAAAGGCATGATAATCATCAAA
>NZ_JAEMVE010000187.1 GCF_029216045.1 Sulfurimonas sp. MAG313
AATCTAGTTGGTATTTTTTACGATACGTAACGAACCCAAAACTGGCACAAAATCAAGCTTTTGATAAAGAGTCGATGAATTACTGGATGAATGTTGATCATTATATTGGTGGGATTGAACATGCTATTTTACACCTTTTATATGCACGCTTTTTTACAAAAATGCTTCGTCTATAGATAGACAAAAAGAAAAATCGGGTGTGTCACTAGATATTTCTGTACTTCATCCTTTAACGGGTAAGAGCATCCCGGTATGGATTGCTAACTTTGTACTTATGGATTATGGTTCAGGCGCGGTTATGGCCGTTCCTGCTCATGATGATAGAGATTATGACTTTGCTAAAAAGTATGATTTAGAGATTAAGTCTGTTATTAAGCCTAAGAAGGGAGACCTTCCTCTTGACAAGGCCTTTACTGAGACAGGCATTCTTTTTGATTCAGGTGAGTTTGATGGTTTGGCTTCTAAAAAGTCACAGGGCACGATTATGCACCACTTTGATACCAATGGCTTAGGTAAAAAAGTCATTAACTTTAAGTTAAAAGACTGGGGTGTAAGTCGTCAAAGATATTGGGGTGCACCACTTCCATTTATTCATTGTGAAGACTGTGGATTAGTTATGGAGAAAAAAGAGAACCTTCCAGTTGCTCTTCCTGATGATATTGAAATTACAGGTGAGGGTAACCCACTTGATCATCACCCTACATGGAAACATTGTAAATGTAGCCAATGTGGGAAAGACGCCATTAGAGAAACGGATACTATGGATACCTTTGTTCAATCTTCTTGGTATTTCTTACGATATACGGCTAGCCCTGCTATTTGGGAAGATAAGGCCTTTGATTCAAAAGAATTAGATTATTGGATGGGTGTTGATCATTATATTGGTGGGATTGAACATGCTATCTTACACCTTTTATATGCACGTTTCTTTACTAAGGTGATGCGTGACTTAGGATATGTAAATCAAGATGAGCCTTTTGAGCATCTTCTAACTCAAGGCATGGTTCTTAAAGATGGGACAAAAATGTCTAAATCTAAGGGCAATACGGTGGATCCTGACGCCCTTGTTGAAAAATATGGAGCAGATACCGCGAGACTATTTATCTTGTTTGCAGCGCCTCCTACTCAAGAGTTAGAATGGAACGACCAAGCTGTTGAAGGTGCCTTTAAATTCTTAAAACGTTTTGCAGATAGAAGCAAAAATGCTTATGCATGTGATGTTCTTCCTAGTATTAAACATGATGAACTTTCAAAGAGCGAAAAAGCCGCACGTAAAAAAGTGTATGAAGCCTTAGTTCGTGCTAATGAAGTTTTTGCCCAGCGTCATACCTTTAATACACTCATAGCAGGTGTTATGGAAGCGATGAACGCACTAAATGAACAAGATAATGCCGATGTATGGACGGAAGGCTATTGGATCATAGCTTCGATAATAGAGCCTATTGTCCCTCACCTTGCTTGGGAAGTATCCGATAAACTGTTTAACAGAAAAAATCTTAGTGAACAAGTAGTACTTGAAGAAGTGTTTACAGTAGATACGGTGATGCTTGGTGTTTCTATAAATGGTAAAAACCGTACGCAAATCGAAGTGTCCCCTTCTGCCTCTAAAGAAGAGATTATAAGTATGGCTAAAGACGCTGGGGCTAAATGGCTTGAAGGATTTACTATCGTTAAAGAAATAGTAGTTCCTAATAAGCTTGTAAACTTGGTGGTTAAATAACAATGCAAAGACTCTTTAATATTTTTTTAGTTTTTATTTTTATAACAGGTTGTGGATATCTTCCTGCCTCAAAACAAGCTAGAAAAGTAGTCGGTGCAAGTCTTTATGTAGAAGTAGTAGTTCCATTGGACGACCCTGAAAATGCTGTAATTATTAAAGATGCAACAAGACAGGCGGTCGTAACACGTTTTCATTCTGCCTTAGTTTCTGCATCTAAGGCAAAAACAACATTATTGGTAAAACTGTCTAATATTAGTTTTGTACCCTTGCAATATGACAAAAATGGGTATATAGCTGTTTATCGAGCGATTATAAGTCTTAATATTACACGGAAAAGAGGGAATTCTAAAAAAATATATCGGTCAAAGGGAATTTTTGATTTTACAATTGAGCCCAATGCGGTGATAACAGATAATCAACGCTTTAACGCGATAACACAGGCCTCCTTAAAGGCTCTAGATTCTTTTGTTGCTCAAGTAGGTGCTGAAGGTAGTACCTTATAAAGTATTAGATTCTTTTTATGTTAAAATGAACTTCAAAGATTGTGAATCTAAAGGTGAGATATGACTATTAATCAGATTATCAAACGTACACTTGAACGACTCAAAAGAGAAAATAAACAAATTACTCCTGAGTTTTATAGAGAAGCCTTTTGTAAAGAGGCTAAGGCGGCAGGTATTATTGTTGAAGATTGTAATCAAGTTCAAAAACATACAAGTAAGCTTGATAAATCCTTGCAAGATGAATTGAAACAGTATAGAGTTAAAAGTCTAAATGAACTTATTACATATTTTGTTGCTAAACTCAACCGAACTAATCCTGCTGAATCAAATTCACAAAACACTGCCTTAAATACCTTACTTAAACGTATCTTGCAAACCATAGCTTCTATGCATAATGCTGAACTCTCAGCCCTATCAACAAAGTCCATTAAAGATTTAGATTTAGTAACAAATGCAAATCAAATAGAAAAAATAAAAGATAATTGGGTAGTATTTTTAACCTCGTATGATGATAGTTTTTTAGACATCCTTAAGCCTTATGGTAAGGTGAATAAACATGATATAAAAAATACATTAGAAAATTTAAAGATGGATTCTAAAACAGCAGGCAATGTTGGTGACTATCAAAATCTAGCACTTTTGTTTGTGTCTTCTTTTGTCCCTTCTATTGCTTCATCCGTAAATGAAGAACTCGCTGAGTTATCTCAAGAAATACGCGAAAACCCTCAAAGCTTAAATACACAGGCCATGATGTCTAGTATTAAAGAGGCTATCAAACTTCGAATATCTATAGATAAAGCACATATTAAAAAGATGTTATCTGCTCTTGATAGCGTGTTAGAAAAGTTAAGCATACAGATTTTGGCCTTGATAGATAGGACAGACCATTCGGGTAAAGAAATTTCAAATATTAAAAAGAATCTTGAAAACTTAGAGATAGGGGAAAATGATGATTTTAAATCGGCACATAAAAAACTTTATACGATAGCCTCTTCCTTAGAAGAAGAAACCAAACTCCTTGGTTTTGAGTTAAAAGAACATAATAAAGAAGTTTCTGAGATGGAAAATAAGATTAAGGCCTTAGAAAAAGAGTTGACTATAGCCAAAAAAGCTTCCCGTGAAGATGCCCTGACTAAGCTTTATAACAAACGCGCCTTAGATGAGTTTTTAGAAATTAGAGAGGGCGAATTTAAACGGTATAAAAAACCTTATAGTGTAGTGTTCTTTGACATAGACTTGTTTAAGATAGTTAATGACACCTATGGACACGATGCCGGTGATATTGTCTTAAAAGGTTTTGCTCAAGTGTTTAAAAAACTAGCCAGAAATGTTGATATTGTAGGAAGATATGGGGGTGAAGAATTTTTAGCCATTTTATCTGAAACAGATCATAAGGGTGCGCAAGTTTTCGCTGAGAAGGTGAGGGCCAAACTAGAAATATCTCGTTTTATACATGAGGGGAGAAAACTAAAAGTGACTATTAGTGGGGGTATTGCTTATAGAGAAGAATTTCCGTCTATTAAGCAGATGATGAAGAGCGCAGATGATAAACTTTATCAGGCAAAAGAAAATGGACGAAACCAAATAGTTCAATGACATTAAATGAATTTTTAGAAAAAAAACCTCTGTATTATAAAAAAATTGACTATACAAGAATGCCTCGTGCCTACGCTTCTATAAAAGATAAACTTTTTATCCCTCCTGTTATTCATTTAGTGGGTACTAATGCAAAGGGTACCACAGGACGATTTCTAGCCAATGCATTAAGTGCTTTAGATTTTAAGGTAGGACATTATAGTTCTCCTCATATCAAAGAGTTTAACGAACGTATTTGGCTTAATGGAAAAAATTGCGATGAGGGTATCTTAGAAAAAGCTCATGAAATATTGCAAACACTACTTTCAGAAGATTTTAAAAACACTTTGAGTTATTTCGAATACACCACTTTTTTAGCGATGATAGTCTATAAAGACTGTGATTATATTATTTTAGAAGCAGGTCTTGGTGGAGAATATGATGCAACCAATGCCTTTGAAAAGATTTTGTCTGTTATCACTCCTATTGGACTAGATCATGAAGAGTTTTTAGGCTCTAGTATTAAAGAAATAGCGCAAACTAAATTAAGAAGTGTTAGTTCTAAGGCTATCTTAGGGGAACAAAGATTTAAGGAAGTGCTCGAGGTTGCAAATGAAATTTCCAGAACATCTTCGGTTGAGTTTATTTATTATAAAGACAAACTATCGCAAGAAGACATTTATCTTTCAGAAGTGATTGTTAAAGAAAAAGAATTACCACATTATTTACAAGATAATTTGCTTCTTTGCATGAGTGTTGTCAAAGAATTGGGATATGAAATTAAGAAAAACTTATTTAACTCTCAGCCATTAGAGGGTAGAATGGAAAGAATACAAACAAATATATGGTTAGATGTGGGACATAATACTCTTGCAGCAGAAGCAATTTCACATAGTTTTGCTCCCAATTCCATAAATTTAGTTTATAATAGTTACAAAGACAAAGACTATTTGTCGATACTATCTATTCTTGCTCCAATAATTAGGCAGGTAGAAATAATAGATATAGATGATGAACGTATGGCCCTTCGCAAGGATTTGGAAGCTGCCATTTGTAAAAATAATCTGAGTTTTAAAAAATTTGAAACCATACATAAAGATGAGAACTATTTAGTTTTTGGCTCTTTTCGTGTAGTAGAAGCTTTTAAAACTAGGTTTTAATGGGGAGATGATATGCATGATAGATTTACGATAACTATTCATGATGAACATGGTGTAAAGCAATTTAACTTTCATCAAATTGTTAAGAAATTTGGTATTTATTTACTTGCTTTTATTTTGTCGATTTTTGCTATATCCGCTTTTTCTATCACGTATTTAAATATAAGTGTTAATACAATCCAAAATAAAAAAAATGAGATGGAAAATGCGTATTTTTCTTTAAAAGATAAAAATGAAAAGCTTCAAAACATCGTATATCAAACTGAAGATACTTTAAAGCTTAAAAAAGATGAGCTTATATCGGTTACAGATAAACTTTCGGATATAGAACAGTTGATAGGGCTTTCTACGGATGAAGGAACGACTTTAGCCCAAAGAGTTGATTTAGCCACTGTTACTTCAAGCGAAATGGCAGCCTTAATGCAACATATTCCTAATGGTTCTCCTGTTGAGTACAGAGGAATTACTTCTAAATATGGATATAGAACCCACCCCACCTTACTAAGAAAAGAATTTCATAGAGGCTCAGATATGAAAGCATCTATGAAAACACCTATTTATGCAACAGCAGACGCAGTGGTTGAGTGGGCGGCAAAACACAAAAGAAGTGGGTATGGGAACCTTATTATATTAGACCATAGTTTTGGCTTTAAGACATATTTCGGTCACCTTAACAAAATTGTGGTAAAATCAGGTCAGTTTATTAAGCGTGGAGACCTTATCGGTTATACTGGAAACAGCGGTATGTCAAATGGTCCTCATTTACATTATGAAGTAAGATTTGTTCAAAGAGCACTTAACCCATTTTGGTTTGTTAAGTGGAATATTGCTTCTTATAACTCAATTTTTGAGAAGGAGAAAAAAGTACCATGGCAATCTTTAATCACAGCGACAACGCGCCTACACCAAACAACAACAATACCACTATTATCACAGAAGGTTCTTTTATCAAGGGCGAGATGAAACTTGA
>NZ_JAEMVE010000188.1 GCF_029216045.1 Sulfurimonas sp. MAG313
CATTAACTGCAATAAAGCAGTAAAGATGTTTAAAAAGTCAAGATACAAAGCAATTGCTCCGTCAATTGGATGCTCATAGTTTCCTTTAATGATGTTCTGAGTGTCATAAACAATTAAAACAGAGAAAAGCATAACAACAGCACCTGAAATGATACTACTCATAAGTGAGTTTTGTAAAATAAATGTGTTAATTAAAGAGAAAACAATAACAACAACAAGTGCAATCATTAAAGGTTTACCATAAGAGGTGAAATCTTTAGGTGTTTTAATAGCAAATAAACTCATGCCACCAAAGATAAATGAAGTCATACCAAAAGCGTTTCCAACAATAGCAGGGTTAACAGCAATAGCCATCGTTAATAAAGGAGCTAAAGTAACACCAGTCATAAAAGTAAAAGCAAAAAGAAGTAATAAATTAATACCTGGTTTCTTTTTTAAAACTAAAAGACCAATAAGCAAAGCAATCTCTAAAATAAACAGCATAAATCTGTTTTCTGCAACAACATTAACCATACCCATACCAACATAAGCACCAACGGCACCTGCAAGCATTGAAGCACCAAAAAGTTTGTAAGTTTCTTTAATAAAAGATACTAAAGCAGTATCACTTTGTGTTGCTTGATTTTCAAATGAATGATTTTGGGCATAATCGCGATCATATAAAGCCATATTTATTTCCTTGTGTATTATATTTAAGTGTAAAAGTATTCTAGCATAATAAAGGTAAATAGAATTTTACCCTCTAAATGAAATAACAGAACAAACGAATTATAATAATTATAAGTACTATTGTAACCTTTTGCAACATAAAAATACAAAAGGTATAATGAGGGCTTTCAGGGGCTAAAAATGAAGGATATAAATGTAAGGACAAAATCTCTATATATACTTACATTATATATGTATTCAGTAAAATCAACAAATTCCACAATTCCCTCAAAACACCCTTGACATCCATCCCTGTTTGCCCTATAATTCCCGTCCACAAACGATGAGACGCTTCGAGTTGAAGGTCACAATCTTTCGAGATTACAGAGTTTGAAGATCATTGACAACTAAATAGATAGTGAACGAGATGTTTACTTGAAATCAAATTATGAATACAAAAAAACCGTTGAACTTATCTCACAGTAAGTTCGACACAATGTTGCTTACGCAAGTAAGCAACACCCAATTTCTATAAACCAGAGAGATTCGAATAACTTTAGAGATAGAGTTAGACAACAAAATCTTGGGTCAATAGGATTTGAACAAACCAATTATGGAGAGTTTGATCCTGGCTCAGAATGAACGCTGGCGGCGTGCTTAACACATGCAAGTCGAACGAGAACGGTCCTAGCTTGCTAGGATGTCAGCTAAGTGGCGCACGGGTGAGTAATGTATAGGTAATCTGCCCCGAAGAGCGGGATAACGTCTGGAAACGGACGCTAATACTGCATATACCTTTTCCCCTCAAGGGGAAAAGGGAAATGAATTTCGCTTCGGGATGAGCCTTTATTGTATCAGCTAGTTGGTGAGGTAATGGCTCACCAAGGCTATGACGGGTAGGGGAGGTGAGAGCCTGTTCCCCAACGTGGGTACTGAGATACGGACCTGACACCTACGGGTGGCCGCAGTCGAGGATCTGTCCTGTTTTACTCTCTGTTTTTAA
>NZ_JAEMVE010000189.1 GCF_029216045.1 Sulfurimonas sp. MAG313
ATACGAGTATAAAGTAGTTGTCTTACCTGAACCCGTGGGACCTGTTGTTAAGAAGATACCAAGATTATTACGGTTGAAGACCCTGTGGAGTATGAACTTCATGGAATTTCACAAATACAAGTAAGAGCAGACATTGGATTTAACTTCTCAAATGCCTTGCGTTCTATCTTACGACAAGATCCGGACATTATCATGATTGGTGAGATTCGTGACCTTGAAACGGCTCAAATCGCTGTTCAAGCAGCGCTTACAGGGCACTTGGTTATTTCTACCTTACATACGAACTCTGCGTTAGGTGCAATTACACGTCTTTTAGATATGGGTGTGGATTATTTCCTTCTTAAATCTTCTGTTGTTGGGTTAATGGCGCAAAGACTAGTGCGACGTTCTTGTGCTGACTGCGCAGAACCAATAATACTTTCACAAGAAGATAGAAAAAAATATAAGATTGATGCCTTATTGAAAAAATATAGTTTTATCAAAGAAAACTTTTCAAAGTCTAAGGGATGTTCTAAGTGTAATGGAAGTGGTTATATTGGTCGTTTACCTATTTCCGAGATTGCGATATTTGATGAAAATATTCAGGCCGTTTTTGAAGGGGAAAATGTTACACAAAGTGATTTGTCTCAGTTTGGTTATAGAAATATGTACGAAGATGGAATGCTTAAAGTTATTGAAGGTAAGACAAGCTTTGAAGAGATAATAAGTGTGACAAATGAGTAAGTCAGAGATTACTTATGAAGCTCTTAGTTCAAATGATGAACATTTAAGTGGGGTATATAAGGGGACAAAAGAGCAGTTTAAGCACTTTATTAAAAGTGAAGATATAACTCTTTTATCGTATAAAGAAAAAAAAATTAGATTGAAATCTGGTAAATTTGTAGGAAGCGATTTTCAATCTTTTGTAGAAGAATTATATTATCTCATTGGCTCTGGAATGAAGATAGATGACTCATTAAAACTCCTTCTTAAAAATACTCAAAAAGAGATAGTAAGTGAATTTATAAAAACAATCTTAGAAAACTTGAAGACAGGTGAACAATTATCTAGATCCATAGAACTTACTCAAGAAAAACTTTCTTTAGAAAAAAATAAACTTGCCTTATCTGTTATTTCAAGTGGAGAAGAAGTGGGTGCTCTTGCAGGCGCTTTAAAAACACTAAGTGAATATTTGCTTTTTAAAGAAAAAATTAGTTCTGAAATTAAACAAGCTATGTCCTATCCTATCTTTTTAATAATTATGAGTACAAGTATGGTCTTTTTTGTATTCTTTTTTATTGTGCCAAAGTTTACAGAAATTTTTAGCCCAGAAGAGTTAGATAATCTACCTGCTATTTCTCAAATGGTTTTAAAGGCAGGATTGTATGTAAATGAACATTCTTCCATAGTCTTAATGAGCATGGGTGCCTTTGTTGCCCTTTTACCTTTTGCCTTTAGGCTGTTTAAAAAGAATTTACATAGATTTATTTTAAAAATTCCCATGATAGGAAAATTAACAGTATATATAGAGCTCTCACGTATTTTTAATTCTATTGGAATTATGCTTCAAGGAGGCATTAAAATAGACAAGGCTTTAAAGCAAAGCGTAAGTCTTACCGAGATAGACGAATTAAAGGCTATTTTTAAAGAATGTTTATTTGAGATTAAAAAAGGAAATAAACTCAGTGATACCTTAGCCGGTCATGCTCTTTTACCTCCTCAGGTTGCTTCTATGGTAAGTGTTGGTGAAAACAGTGCCAAACTAGATGAAGTTTTTTTAAATCTTGCCCTTAGGTTTTCAGAAAGTTTTCAAAAACAAACTAAGAGTGTATTAGCCTTACTAGAACCCGCCATTATCGTTTTGATGGGTATTTTCATTGCTGTTATTGTTGTGTCTATTATGTTAGCAGTAATCTCAATAAGTGACCTTTCTTAAAAAATGAAGGCATTTACCTTGATAGAACTTTTAGTTGTTATCATTCTCATTGCCTTCATCATTTCAGTTGTATCTCCTACGGGTTATAGACTATATGAAAGTTTTGAGAAGTATTTAAATACTAAGGCAGAGGCTGAAAAAATTAAAGACTTGAAATTTCAAGCCTTTGCAACGCAAACCTCAAATCCTGATTATAATATCTCTATGCTAGGAGTAGACTATCTTGATAATAAGACCAGCCATAATAACGATTGAAGTTCTTATTGCTTTAATTATAATGTTTTCTGCAGTAGTTCTAACAACATCTTCTCTTCGTACCATGAATTTATTTAAATTAAAAAAAGAAAAATATGAGATTAACTATTCAACAGTTCTAAGTCTGAAAGCACTCTTTGAAAATAGAAGGTTTAATCCTTTAGGCGGAGAATTTTCAGGTGAAATTAATGGTTTAAAATATGAAATGAAATATACGCTTTCTGAAAATAAAAAAACATATGTTGTAGGTGAAACGGCTGCTTTAGAAGGAAATTATGGACCGTATTATATATATTTATACACTTGTGTTTTACAACTTATAAAAAATAACTCTTTTTCAGAGTCTACTTTTGATGTGCTCAAGTATACAAAGGTTCCTGTACATGAATAGATGGGCATTTTCTCTTATAGAAGTACTAGTTGCTATGGTTATTGTTAGTCTTATTACTACTACAGGCATGTTCTCTTTTAAATTGGCCATAAACCAGATAGATAGGCAAAGTGGCGTAGGTTTTGATGAAGCTATGCGTTTTACTCAGATTAAAAACCTTTTAAATGCGACATACTTTTATATAGAAGAAAAAGAAGAAAGGTTTATTGTTAATGAACTGTTTACGTATGAGTATCTTTTTGAAAAAAGCAGTGATGAAATAACCTTTGTTTCAGATGCCCCTATTTATAGCCAAAGGCTTAGTCTTGTTCAATTGAAACTTGTTGAGAATAAACTGATTTATAAAGAAAGTCCTATTTATGATATAAAACAAAATTATAAAAAACCAGATTTTTTTGAAGATGCGGTGGAGCATATAATTTTTTTAAAGATGGAAAATCCAAAATTTTCTTATGAAGCACCTATAGACTTACCTTCAGATATTACTTCAAAAATCCCTAAATTAGTTAAATTGGAATTTTCTAAGAATGGACAGGTTTATACGTATATATTTGATATAAAGTACGATTTTTATTACCTTAAGCAGTACCTAAAAAGCAAGAGGATAACACAATAATGCAAAAATCAGGGTTTGCCTTAGCTATGGTTCTATGGATAAGTGCTATTTTGATGGCATCTACAATTTATCTTTTAGGTATGTATAAAAAAAGTGTTAATAACGCCTTTATATTAAATGATAAACTTCAAGCAGAACTTTTATGTGATACCTCAATTGAGCGATTGAAATTTTACGCTTTAACCGGTAAGTTTCAAGGAGGAGGTATAACAAATCATCTAAAAAACTTCCCTAAAAAACTTAGTTTAAAAAATCAACTGCAAAAGATAGACAATAATATCAGTTTTAAACTCAATGCGGGCGGTCAAATGTTTTCAATATATTCGAGTAATTTATCAATACTGGATAATTTGGTTAAATCGTATACTCATGATACTAGGAATTATATTGACCCTTATATGGACTGGCTTGATTTGGATTCTAGTAATTTATTAAATGGGGCAGAAAATGGTTATTATTTTATTTTCACAAAGGCGTATAAACCAAGTAATAGAGGCGTAATACAGCACCCCGAGGAATTGTTTCTTTTAAAAAACTTTAAGGACATAAATAAATCTATAAAAAAAGAAATTATAAGTAATTTTCATTTTGTGAATGCTGGGGGGATGAATGTAGAAGCAATTAGTCCGGAAAATATCAGAAAGTATATGAAGATAAATGATTTTGAATTTTTACAGTTAGTTCAATGGTATGAAAAAGATTTTTTAAAATATAAAACTTTTTTAAAAATGCATATGAAAAGAAATCAGCTTGAAGGTGCAAATGAGACAGCTACAAAGATTATAGATGGAGAAATTATAGTTACATATAATAAGGCAAGGGTTGGGAAAAGAGTTAACTTGTTTTTTAGAACGTCTTATAAAAGACCTTATATAACCTATAAAAATCAACTCTCGTATGATTAAGAACATGCTTCACACATAATTTCACACATTGTTTCTTTAGTATCTTTTTTTGTTTAGATGAGTGAATTTGAACGTACTTAAGACTTAAGCATAAAAAGATATAATTCGGCTAAAGAAAACAAGAAAGGATAGACTTATTTATTTAATTATACATTTTTATTTCCTTCCTTTGTTAATTAAAGCTTAATATAACTTATGAAAATAAAACTATTCAACTATCTAAAAAAATTTGATCTATTAGATATCTTAAAAATTGAAGAAAGCTATTTTAATGCTTTTTCACTTAAAAAAAGTAAAAAACTTACTAAAGATGTTGTTTTACTAAACTATGCTGAACATTCTCCTTATAGTAGCTTTGACATACATTATAAACTAGAAAATGAAGAGGTGAGTCTTTGGTTTACAGATAAAAATTTTGACTCACTTGTAGTCCTGCCTGAATCAAGCATATTTTTACAGTACTTTATTAAAAATAATATTGAAGGAATTATACTTTTTGAGACGTCTCCTCAAAAACTTTTAGTGATTAAAGAGGGTGTTTTAAAACGACAGTTTTCAAAAAATACAGTGGCTGAATATGAGATTGGCTTATTAAAAAAAGAGTTTAATGTAGAGGATTCTCATGTATATACTCAGGACCAATACGAACAAGAATTAAATAAGGCTATAGAAAATATTAGTGTTAAAGATATACTGGATTTTTTCAGTTTTGAATTCAATTATAAAAATTTAATAGATGTTTTTGTTCAGAAGATTTCTATTCCTTTAAGTATATTGATTTTTGGACTTTTAATTATGGAAGGTTTAAATTATACTTATCTTCAATCTAGTCTTGAAGAAGTGACTAAGCAATATAAAATAATAAAAGAAAAAACACAAATAACAAGAGAAAATATAAACGAGATTGAAGATATATCGGAAAAATATAGTTCATTAAAAATTGAGTTCAAAAATAATACAAAATTAATCAGTTCAATGGACGCTATATCTGACATTATTAAAGATGCTAATGCAAGCTTTTTATTTTTGAAACTATCAGAAAATGAATTTAGAATGAAGATTGATACCAATAAAACATCAAAGATATTTACACAAATTGTTAACACAGGCTATTTTGCAGACCTTAAAATACAAAGTACGGTTAAAAACAGACGTGGTTCTGGAGAAAAAGTAATTATACACGGTGAAGTAAAATGGTAAATAGTAAAAAATTACTAGTACTTCTTTTAGCGATTTTTGCTTATATAAATGTATACACACCTTTATGTGAAAGTAATAATAAAGATATTAAGAAGTTGTCTTTGTACAAACAAAAATTAAAAGCCGAACAATACTTCTTAGATAATGAAAAAGAGATGGCCTTTTTTATAAGTGAAAGTAAAAAGAACTTAGAGCAAAACACTTATCTCATGCATCCTGAAAACGTACAAAATTCTATTATCTTTAATCAAACACAAAACAAGATAAAAAATTTGGTAAAAAGATTTGATGCGAGAGTAGTGAATGTCTTATGGGGTGAGCCAAGAAGTGAAAAAGGTGGGATATATACCATTATGCCATTTACCTTTATTTTAGAGATAGAGCCTAGTGATACAGTAAATTTTTTTAATGAGCTTTTTAAAAGCTCAAAGGTTATTACTATAGAACAAGCATTTTTTGTAAAAAATAAAAATAAGATTATTATAAATATGCAAGTAAACTTATATAAAAATGGAAGTTTGAAATGACAGAGTTTTGGAAAAATAGACATCTTATTTCTAAAAAAGTTTATCTTTCCCTTTTTATTTTCTTTTTATTGTATGCTGTAAATATAATGTTTGATAACCTTCAAGGTAAAGATTCGTTATCTCGAGATAATTCTTATCAAGTTTTACCTGCCATAGTTTTTGAAGTGGTATTTAAAGATGAAAACTATGTCTTTAAAAATAGTGCATGGACAGTGGTGTCACAAAAGAAAAAGCTTACTGCTGAAGAAGAAGCCGCACTTGCCGCAAAGCTTAGAAATGAAGTAATAGCTATAAAAGTTGATACAACAAAGTCACCTATCACCATTTGTGCAAAAAAAAGATTGTTATGAATTCATTGCTTTTTCTACTAATACTATTGTTTTTTTTGGTAAGAAGAGTGATGGGGTACAAGGTTTTATTCATATAAAGGTTGGAGATAATTTAAGTGATAGAATAGAGATTAAAAAACAAGATAATAAAAACATCGAGTTTTTTGATAATGATTTAAATCAAAGTTTTTTTATTAAAATCTTTGATATAAATACGTCGTTATATATACCGAAAGAGATAGAGGAGACCAAAAATGATTAACAAAACAATTCAGAAAAAGGATATTAAAATGAATGCATTTAATAAATTAGGACTAAAGGGTTTTCTTCTAATAGTTATTCTCTTAATTACTGCGTGTGCTCCAAAAAAAGTTGAACCTATACATTATGACAAATACAGCTTGAAACTTGAGATAGAAGGAAGTGATAAAGTTGAAGAGATTGTTTATTCTGATAAGAATCAAAGTGCACACCAAAATGAATTAAGTTTTATAGATAAGCCTCTGTCCGTTGTAGAAGATGTTCCCACCTTTATAAAAGCGGGGAAACTCCCAAGACGAATGGGCCAGAAAAAGAAGAATTTTTTAAAAGAACCAAATAAAAAATTAAAAATATCTGTTGAAAATATTCCTATTAATAAGTTTATTCACCTCGTTTTTGGAGAAGTGTTTAAATTAAATTATTCCGTATCTGAAACACTTGAAAAGCGTAAGGATAAGGTTACAATGCGCATGGATGATAAGGTTACTGCTATAGAGTTATATAGTGTTATTGAAGGAATTTTAAAAAATTATAAGATACAAGTAGAAAATAAAAATGGCGTGCTCTTTGTTTCGTCGGGAAATCAAGTCAGCAAACAGAAACTTGATTACAAGATTTCGTTTGGAAAAACGATTCAGTATAGAAATATTCCTGAAAATGAAATGATCTTTCAAATTCTTCCTATAGATTACATTGGTTTAGCAAAGGCTAGAGATATTTTGCAAGAATTTGCATTATCAAAAACGGGATCTAGAGTTTACAACATGAGAGGAAATAATGCCTTATTAATAAAAGACTTTGCTTCTAACATTCGTAGAGGACTGGGACTTTTAGCTACTCTTGATAAGCCTTATTTACGAGAGAAAATTTTTAAACTTATACGTTTAGAACATATTAGTGTTAAAAAATTTGATGCACAATTAAAAAAAGTATTTAAGGTTCTAAACATTAATGTAGCTTCAAATATACAAGGTGAACCTATTACAACATTAATGATTGAAGATATTAATGCCTTATTTGTAATTACAGATAAGCCAGAACTAATTAAAACAATTTTGTACTGGAAGTCTAAATTGGATAACTTGGCAGAACTAGAAAATAATAAACAACTTTTTGTGTATCACACAAAAAATAGAGCAGCAAAAGAGGTAAAAGAGATTTTAGATGAAGTAATGTCCAGTGCATCTGATATCAAAAAGAAACAAAAGGTTCCAAATTCAGATGGTGTATTAATAAAATCAAACTTAGCAGTAGCAGGAAAGAATAAAAAATCTACATCGGCACTACCTAAAGAAACAAAGGTGACTTTAGATGAGGCAAGAAATAATTTAATCTTTTACATGCTTCCTTCTGAATATAAAAAGGTGCATAGCTTATTATCAACCATAGATACAAGAGCTCAGCAAATTCTTATAGAAGTGACCATTGCTGAGATATCACTAAAAGATAATTTACAATACGGAGTCGAATGGGCTTTGCAGACAGGAGGGCGCTCTGCAACTACTGTAGGAGGGACAGCAGGTGCACTAAACCTTGGAGGAGGAGGACTCTCTGGAATAATAACAGGGACTAATGTTCAAGTTGTTTTTAATGCTTTAGCTCAAGAAAATCTTTTAAGTATCTTGTCTTCACCAAAACTTGTAGTGTTAAACAATGAAACAGCTAGTTTTACTGCAGGTACTCAAGTTCCTATTATTACTTCACAAACATCAGCGCCAGACCTTGGTACTGGTATAGGCGGCCCAAGCGTGCTGCAAAATGTTACGTATGTTAATACCGGTGTTACAACCTCTATTCAACCTACGATTACAGCAGACGATAGTATTATTTTAAATATTTCTCAAACCGTGTCTGAGGCTCAAAACAATAATACCTCAGATATCTCTTCCCCTATAATCATTCAAAGATCTTTACAGACAGTGGTTGTTTTGAAACATGGTGAAGAACTTGTTTTAGGTGGTTTAATAAGAGAGAATGAAAGTGAGTCTGTATCAAAGGTGCCTATCTTAGGTGATATTCCTTGGATAGGAGAGTTGTTTAAGACGTATTCTGTCGGTTTAGATAAGACAGAGCTAGTTTTTGTTGTGAAACCTTATATCCTAGATAGAGTAAAAAAGAGTGACTCTATCTTAAAAGCATTCTCTGCCTTAACCGATATACAAAAGTAAATAAGTCGAAATGACTTATCTATCTCTAGCGATACGAAATCCAAAATAATAATTTCTGAAATCAGGCGCTAAAGCACCTCTATTAGCCGAACGTAGACTTTTTGAGATATTAAACCATGAACCTCCACGTACTACCTTTTTACTTGGTGATTTCGATTTATAAGCACTTCCGTCTGTGGGTGTTTTCTTATAGTTTTCAAAATCGTCCTCACACCATTCCCAAACATTTCCGTGCATGTCATATAAACCCCATATATTCGGTTTTTTACTTCCAACTTTATGGGTGGTATAACCACTATTTTCTCTATACCAAGCATAAGACTTAAGACTTTCATTAGTATCACCTGAGCTATAAGTTGTTATGGTATGTGCTCTAGTTGCATATTCTCTCTCTGCTTCTGAGGGTAAACGGTAATGTTTCCCCGAGATTTTACTAAGCCATTTGACATAATCTTTTGCATCATTCCAAGAAATCTTCATGACAGGACAATTGTCATCTACACACATAAATGAGTAACCCTCATCCTTTAGTGGTTCTCTACAGGCTTTGGATGTTACACATTGATTGTACTCACCCAGGGTCACCTCATATTTACCTAAATAAAAATCATAATTAATTCGAACTTTATGGATGGGCCTTTCATCTGTATCCCCTTTATTGGAACCCATAAAAAATTCGCCTGCTTTAATTAAAATAAGTTCATTTCCCTCAATATTGAGGGCTTGAAGGCTAAGCGCAGAACTAATAAGTAACGTAATAAATGTATGCATATTTTACCTTTTATAATAATATCTCATAATTGTAGACTATATAGGTTGAAGTTAATATAAAAAGTTATAGATTTTTTGTTACGAAACTAATTAAAACTAAAAAGAACTCAAGCCAAAATGAGTGATAGATAGTGAATTAATAATCAGTTAAGTTTATTCATTCTATAATGCGTGCTAGAAACATTTAGTTTCGCGCGAAATACCCTATAACTTCTCAAGGAGAGAAAATGAAAAAACAAATTTTAGTTTCAACTATTGCTTCATTAGCACTAGTAAGTGGTCTACAAGCTGGATCTTCAGTAATAATAGCTGGTTCAGATATTAACGGTTCAGTCCATAGTGCAAAAATTGCTGCTACAACAACAACAATTAATGCTAGTGAATCAAACATTACAGCAGTACAAAATGTTGGATTATTAAATATTAATTCATTCATTAGTTACTATCCAAATATTCAAGTAGGTAATGGTAACCTTATTACTGTTAGAGTAAATAACGGCGCTATTCTTTCTTCTTCGGGCAATAAACTTTGGTTAGTTGATGCAAACAGTACAGGCGAGCATAATGCTTCTGGTGCTCCAATTGTTGCTTCCATGACTGATTTTGTTGCTTCAGGTGCAAACTATTCAGAATTAACATTCAAGTTTACTGCAACGGTTGCTTCAGGTTCAAACCTTGTTCTTGTAAACAACTTTGAAACAAATAGCTCTTTAACAACTGCTAATGCTGACGCTGGTGTTGGTATGAGAACTACGGCAACTGGTCTTGTGATTAATGCAGGTCTTGATTGTGCTGAGAATGTAACTTTAGAAGTTATTAATTCAAAAGATCAATCTGGTCAATTATTTGAAGTTCCAAATACTAACGGTCCATCTAGTACAGGTGTATTAGTTACTAAGGGTGTTTATATTGAACTTGGTGCTCAACCTGGTGGAGCAAATGTAGATGGTTTTACAGCTTCAGTTGGTTTCTGTCCGACATTTTCTTGTAATATTTCAATTAAGGATTCTGAGTTAGCATTTGGTTCTGCTACAGCTGCGGGTACTGCGAAATGTCCAACGTGTACAGACACAACATTAAATACTGATTATACTTGTGATGGCGCATTTACAATTAAATATAATGGTGTTAATTTATTAACTAACGGTGGTGTAACACTTACATCTATTGATCTTACTACAAATGGTGCAGTTGCTAGCATGGGTGAGCTTGCTTCAATTAAGGGTGAACTTGTTGCTAAAACTGCAGCTCAGTCTTCATTTACAATTGCTTCAAGTAATCAAGCTGCATCTGTTGCATTAACTACAGGTATCAATGCTGCTAATGATAATAATGTATTTGTAACGTATACTGCTGATACAACTTCAATTATTACTCCAAACAAGTTTAACATGGTTGCAAAGGTTAACGGTACTTTAGCTGTTGATACAATCACTGACTTTATGGAATTTAAAGAAGAAGGTAAGCAACTTGGTGTTTCTTACATGAGTGCTAATCCAGCTTACCGTTCATTTGTACGTGTATCTGTTGATAAGCCTGCTTCTGTTGACGCTGTTGTTACTACTGAAGATGGTGTTGTTTCTAGCCGTACTGCTGTAACAAAAGCTGATGGTTCTGCTGTTGCTTTAACTACTGCTAACGGTGGTGCTTTAGTTGTTGAAGGTGCTGACATCTTACGTTCAGTTACAGATGCTGGTTTTACTGGTCTTGGTCAGAGATTTAACGTAACGTTATATGTTAAATCATCTGGAAATGTTGATGCGGTTGCTTACCAATTAGATGGTGGCTCAAATTCTCAACGTTATCTACCAGTTTCTGGTGCTACAGGTGGTGGTAAGAACTAATCTAAACAGATTATTTTTACTCGCTTGATTTAAGGTGTGTGAGTTTTCTCACACACCTTTTTTTTTGCTTTTTTTTTGCTTTTTTTTAGATATTTATTAGGAAATTATATGAAATTTTTACTTCTTTTTTTGTGTACGATTATTTTAGGTGCCTCAGAGTTTACAACAGATATGTTAGACATTAACAAAACGAATGGTTATATTGCGTATAAAAAAGGAAGTTTAGAAAAAGCTACGGGTGTGTATAAGATATATTATGACGATAATATAAGTGTACAAGAGATAATTCCATTAGATAAAGGTCTTATAAATGGAGAATTTAAGCTTTTATATAGATCACAAAAGATTCATGCCCTTATCGATTATATTGACAGTAAGAGAATGGGTAAGCATAGATTGTTTTATGAGAGTGGAGAAAAATCTTATGAAGCAGATATGGTAGATGGTAAAAAGGTTGGAAATGTTAAAGGTTGGCACAAAAATGGTCAACTCAATTATAATGCCGTGTTTGTTAATGATAAGGTTGAGGGTATTGTTAAAGTGTTTTTAGAAGATGGAAATATTGAATCTATTACAGAATACAAAAATGGAAAAACCTTTAAACAAATTCAGCCAAAATCACTCAATAATAAGCAACTTCAAACACGTGCTTTTGCAACCTACGGATCAGGTCCTGATATATATTATTTATTTGTTTCGCCAGCATGTAAATTTTGTAGTAAATTTTTATCAGAGTTAGATAAGTTTATAAAAGAAGTGACTTTTTATATTTATGTTGTTCCCTTAAAAAGTAAAGATAAAGATGAACGAAAATTACTTGATCTTATCTATAGAGAAGATTATAATGATAATAGAATAAAAATTTTATTTGACGTTAAAAATCATAAGGTAGACTTAAATCAAACAATATTAGGAAAAGAAACATATGTTAATAATGCAGAAATATTAAAAGCGCAACAGATGCAAGTTACTGTTGGTGTTTACCAACTTCCTGGTCTTGTAGATACTAAAGGTTTTAGACTAAATACACTAGAATTTTTCGATAAATTTAAGGTGAAACAAGAATAAAAGAACTTTGTATAAAGCTTGCAATGTTATAATTCTAAAAAATAGGTAAATAATATGTCATTAAATGTTGAAGAAAAAAAAGGAGTAAGTAAGTTACTTGCTTCTATTAAGATGAGTGATGTGATTAAATTTCCTATCTCAAATGTGCTCCCCATTCCCGAAGGTTTTAAAGACTCAGAAATTATATTTAAATCAAAGAAAAAAACTTATGGTTTTAGTGTATTTGAAGCCATTAAACAAGCGCATTATAAAGAAACGGTAATAAGCTTAGAAAAAAATGGTATGAACTTTTTCTATACTAGCCAAATAGAAAAGCAAATGTTATGGATGCCCGATATTAAAGAAAGTATTAAAGATGTTGAAGGTACGGTAGTTGTTATTCAAAGTTTTCCAAAGCCAGGTGAATGCATTAGCAAGTATATAAAGGGAAAAGATGTTCAAGATGAAGCGATAAAACCTTTTTTAGATAAGAATTTAGTAATATTTCAAGAAGCTAATTTTTATATACGCAGAGAAAATTTAGAGGTTCTTGCTGGCGCGTGTATTAACTTATGGAAAGAAGATAAGCAAACACCTTTGTATCCTTTATCTACCTTGCAAAATACAACTGCATATTAGGAATTTGTTTGAAAATTAGCGCTATGAACTATTTTAACTCACATAAGCGGTTAGTAAAGGGTATGGTGCTGAACGACATCAAGAAAGAGTATATAGGCTCTTCCTTCGGTCTTGTGTGGGCTTTTATTCAGCCACTTAGTGTTATTTTAGTTTTATGGTTTGTATTTGAGGTTGGTTTTAAATCTAAGCCTATTAATGATGTTCCTTTTATCTTGTGGTTAAGTTCAGGACTACTTCCTTGGTTTTTTTTTGCTAATGCACTAGAACAAACTGCCTCTTCTATTATTTCTCAGTCGTACCTGATTAAAAAAATCTCTTTTCCTAGCGTCTTATTGCCTTTCATTAAAATATATTCAGGCCTTGTTTTACATCTGTTTATGATGTTTATTTTGGCCTTTGTCTTTCTTTTATATGGGATTTCTTTGGATATTTATTGGCTACAACTTATCTATTATATGTTTGCTTCTTCAGTATTTTTGATGGGTATTGGTTGGATTTTAGCTTCTTTTGTGATTTTTATTCAAGATGTTAAAAATCTTGTAACGATACTGATTCAGTTTGGATTTTGGGGAACACCTATTTTTTGGGCCCTTTCTTTAGTGCCAGAAAAATATCATTTTTATCTTATGCTTAATCCCTTTGCCTTTTTGATACAAGGGTATAGGGACTGTATGATAGATAAGGTATGGTTTTGGGAAAGAGGAATGGCTAATCTATATTTTTGGATTCCTACTCTTGTACTATTAGTCTTTGGATTTAAAATCTTTAATCGTTTAAAGCCTCATTTTGTGGATGTTTTATAATGAGTGATATTGCTATACAAGTAGATGGGATTGGTAAAACTTACCATATCTATACAAATCCTATGGACAGGCTCAAAGATGCGTTGAATTTCGGTTTTAAAACTCGTCACGAGATCTTTGAAGCCTTAAGAGATATAAGTTTTAGTCTTAATAAGGGTGAAACCGTTGGGATCATTGGAACCAATGGTTCAGGAAAGTCAACCTTATTAAAAATTATTGCAGATGTAACAAAGGCGAGTGTTGGTGAGGTTAAGGTTCATGGAAAAATATCTGCAATTTTAGAACTAGGGACAGGTTTTAATCCTGAACTTAATGGTCTTGAAAATATTTATTTAAATGGCCTTATCTTAGGCTATTCTAAAGAAGAGATATCTGAAAAGTTAGAAGACATTATAAGCTTTTCTGAGTTAGGTGAGTTTATTAATCGTCCTGTTAAAACGTACTCAAGTGGTATGTATGCACGACTTGCTTTTTCAGTTGCTATTAACGTGGACCCTGATATATTGATTATAGATGAAGCCTTAAGTGTGGGAGATGCTGCCTTTCAAAAAAAATGTTTTACTCGTTTAAAATCTTTAACTAATTCAGGGGCAACTGTGCTCTTTGTGAGTCACTCTTTGGATTCAGTGATTCAACTATGTGATAGAGCTGTTTTACTAGACAAAGGCTCTTTAATTATGGTGGGTGAAACCAAAGAAGTCACCAAAGAATATAATCAAAGACTGTTTGGAAGTGTAAACAAACAAAACATGCAAAGTGCATTAGCAACACAGGCCTTTAATGATATAAAAGAAGACGATATACTTTCTTCCTTGATCGTGGCCGCCTCAAAATCCTTAGATGGTGGAGATATCTTTAAAGATATACATGTGAAGGTCTTAAATAAAGATAAAAAGGCTTTTGATGTCTGTACTTCGGGAGAGCTTCTTTATGCTGAAATTTGCCTTCTTTCGTGTTATGATATAAGTAATCTTAGTATTGCGGTAGAGATTGTGGACAAAAGAGGGATGCTTGTAACAGGCGAGAGTACTTTTAATAAGTTTGACAAGGTTATTTCCTTAGAAAAAGATAAAAATACAGTCTTTAGTTTTTCGTTTATGTCAGAGTTTATTGAAGATGATTATTTTGTTCAAGTACGTATTAACAGAATTACTCAAAAAGACAGAAACGATAATGTTCTTTTATATATAAATGAGCAGGCAGGAAAATTTACCTTGAGTAAAAATATGATAAACCGACAATGGTTTAAGGTCAAAAAGAATTTTAATATAGAGGTAACTTAATAATTATGCACTTTTTTCAAGACAAAAATTTAAATATTTCTTCACAAGACATTTTACTTAGCGGAGGCTATTCTGGTCATGCTAATTTTGGAGATGTTCTACAACTTAAAAGTATGATTACTTGGTATAAAGAACAAGGCCGAGAGGTTGTTGTTGTGATACGGCTTGACGCGATATATGATGAAGGGTTTATTACTAAACTTTATGAATGGTTTGATGTTAAAGGATTTATCTTTTATTCCGAAAATAACCTAGATGTTAGTTCATATAAATTAGAACCGGCGAAACAATATGCTTTTGAAAACTTTCATCTTTATGGAGGCGGTATGATTAATACGTTCTGGGCAGAACTTATTATTTCTTTATGTGAAGAGCTTATTAGGTACTTTCAAGTTAAAAACTATGTACTTTCAGGGCAGCAAATTGATGAACATGGGGCGATAAAACTAAAAGAACATTTTAAAACCTATGTTCCGTCCCTTGTAGGGGTGAGAGATGCAGAATCTTTAGGCTATCTTCAAAACCAAGGTATAGAAGCTTCGTATTCGTTTGATGATGCTTTTGAAGCCTTAGAGAACATGAAAAATGAGTTTATTTTTGAAGAAACAAATGAGCAGGCTATATACATACATTTTAATCTTTCGCCTTATGTGAGTGATGACTTATATGCAATGATAGATACCTTTAATGCTTCGCTTAACGCAATAAAAGTTAGATACCCAAAGGCAAAATATAAACTCTTATTAACCTATCTTGATTCTAGGATTTTGACGATTATTGATACCTTAGGGGTGATAGGAAGTTTAGATTATCATTTTGATAGTGATGAAGCCGTTATTTTAAATCTAGCGTCTATCTCGCTAAAAGATATAAAAAAGACGAAGGTGACATTGGATAAAAATGCACTTTGTTTAGCTACTTCGTACCATACGGCTATGTTAATGCAAATGATAGGATATAAGGTTCATATGTTTGCCGGAAATGATTATTATGAACAAAAACGAAGAGGTTTAGGTCTAGATGAGTATAGCTTAGATGATTTATTAGAAAAGAAAAAACCTGTAGACTTAAATGCACAAAGAAAAGATGCTCGAGGGTCTTGGCTAGATAAGCTTAGCTGTGTTTTAGATAAGAAGGTATTGGACTTTGCCTTTGAAGAGATAAAAGACACCGAAGTTGTAGGGGTGTATAGGCAAAAACAAAGAGATATGAATGTTCATGCAATGATAGAAAATATCTTACAAAGCTCAAAACGAAAAAATAAGGTTTTTGGGATAGGTTGGGCTAAAACTGGAACCACAAGTTTAGGACAGGCATTCACCATTTTAGGATATAAACATAGACCTCAAGACTTTAGCCTAGTGGATCAACTTGTGCAAGGTGATTTTAAAGGGATTGAACAAAGTGTTATAGAACACGATAGTTTTGAAGACTGGCCTTGGTTGTTAGTATATAAACAATTAGACGCGATGTTTGAAAATTCTAAATTTATATTAACGATACGAGACACTTCTTCATGGATTAAAAGTTATAGAAACATGTTGAAAAATGAAGGTAAAGCGAGTGATCAAACAAATATTAGACGAAGCTTTTTATACAGTTTAGATTTTCCTAATATAAGAAATGAAGAATTGATAGCACGATATGAGTTTCATATACAAGAAGTGAAATCATATTTTAAACACCGACCCAATGACTTGTTAATAGTCAATTGGTCTAAGGGTGATGGTTGGAAAGAAGTCTGTGCCTTTTTAGGAAAAGAAATACCATCACAATCCTTTCCTCATCAAAATCAAGGAAAATACAGTTGATTTCAGTAATAACCCGAACTAAAGACAGACAAGTATTCTTACCAAGGGTGTTTAAAAGTCTGCTTGAACAAACGTATCGTCCTATAGAATGGATTGTAGTCAATGATGCGGGTGAAGATATTTCTGAGCTAATAGCGCAGTATGAAAAAGAAGCTGATGAAGGTTTTACTCTTAAGTATGTCTATAAAGAAAACTCTACTACGATGGAAGCAGCGACTAATCTAGGCTTAGAAAATGCTAATGGCACCTACATAAATATCTTAGATGATGACGATACCATAGATAAATCATTTTATTCAAAGATGATTACTTATCTTGAAAACAACAAAATTGAGTCTATTAGAGGGGCTATTTCATATAGTCAGTATATTTATGAAGAAGTTGTAAAAGGTACGATACGTATTTTAGATAAGAAACCATTTGAGATTCGGCCAAATAGTCTTACTCTAATGGATATTTTAAAGCATAATCAATTTCCTATACATGCTTTTATATACAAAAAAAGTAGTTTAGAGAAAGTGGGTTTGTATGATGAACTGTACCCTGTTTTAGGTGATTGGGAGTTTAATATACGCTTTATAGAACAGTATGATATTGGTATTGTACCTGAGGTACTGATTTCGTATCATAAAAGAGTGAATGATAACTACGCAAATACAGATAAAACAGCTTTAAATGAGCATTTGTTTTATGATGGACTTATTAGAAATAAGATTATTAGAACTCACAAAAATCTTTCAGATAAAATGGCTCAAGGTAGTGTTGCTAAAGATATGAATACCTCCTTTTGTGAAGTGAAGTCTATGCTAGACGAATGTACTAGTGTTTTGAAAAATGAGTTAAACTTAAGCCATAAATTACTTGAAAAAAGAGATGCTGAATTGTTTTTAAACAAACAATGTCTTGAGCAAAAAGTAAATGAGATTAATACTCTAAAAATAGAATTAAAAGAGATTTTTTCAAATCAAGAGCTCCTTATGCAAGAAAAAATAAAAATCATTAAATTAAGAGATTCCGAACTTTTGGCTAGGGCTCAGAAAATCGAAAAAAATGTATTAATGATAAAGCATTTAGAAGCTCTTTCTCAGTCTATGCGAATTAAAAATAGAATGAAAAGCATACTTAGGAAATTTATACCATCTAAGCTTTGGAAGTTTTTAAAACTTATAAAAAACAACCGTTATTTAATAAGAAAAGGGTTCGATAGTCTACGTAAAAAGGGTTTGTCTGCGACTTTTAAAAGTGTGAAAAGGCTGTCCAACTTACAAGAAACAGAAGATATTATATATGACATGCAAGAACAAAGCGACAAAGAAAAAAAGACGGGTTACCGTTATATTGAAGACTTTGAAGAGACTGAGCTACTTGAAAAGATACAGTCACATGAAAAATGCAAGTTCGCCTTTATAATCAAGGACAAGGGTAGTCTAGAAATTAATGCGATGATTCACAATATTCTTGAGCAACTTTATGGTGAATGGACACTTTACGTTTTAAGTTCAGATATAAAAGGCACTAAAAACAAGATTGTTAGTACAGATACCCGAATACATATTGTTCAAAGTAATATGGATAAATGTGTGGATTTATTAAAAGAAAAAAACATTGATTATGTTTTACTTTTAGAAAAAGGCACTTTATTAACACGAGACTGTCTGTATGAAGTTAACTTGTCTGTATGTAAAATTGAGGCTAATGCACGTGTCATATATTGTGATCATGATGAAATTAGCATAAATGGACAATATGTCAACCCTCATTATAAGACAGATTTTTCTTTGTTATACTTTTTATCTTACAACTATTTGGGTAATGCCTTATTTTTTGCAGTGACAGCTCTTTCAAATATAAAAGAAAAAACATCTTTTGAGTTAGTTCTGGATGTTTTAGAAGATACCAAAGAAAATAATATTTTACATATCCCTAAAATTTTGTCTCATGAACAAAGAAATATGTCTTATCAAGTCCTTGAAGAAGACAAAGGTAAAGCCCAGTTAATAGAAAGTTTTTTAAATAAAAACCTTCATAAATCTCATGTTAATGAAGATAAACTTCGAGACACTTTTAAGCTTGAATTTGAGATTAAGGATAAACCTTTAGTCTCTATTATTATCCCATTTAAAGACCAACACGAATTATTAGAAAGCTGTGTTGAATCTATTTATCAATGTAGCTCGTATGAAAATTTTGAAGTGATTGGGATAAGTAATAATAGCACCGACAAGAGAACCTTTAATAGTATGAAAAAACTTGAAAATAGCTATAAAAATATTAGTTTTTTTGAGTTGAATATACCTTTTAATTATTCAAAAATTAATAATATAGCGGTTGAAAAATACGCAAATGGAAAGTACATTCTCTTTTTAAATAATGATATAAAAATTATATCTAAGGATTGGATAGAGTCTTTACTTAGTCTTACTCAGTTAGAAAAGATAGGGTGTGTAGGCGCGAAGCTACGTTATCCAAATGAAACTATTCAACACGCAGGTGTAACCCTTGGAGTAAAAGGGTTTGCTTCACATATTATGAATACCTGTGCCTCTCATGCGAGTGGATACGATAATCGTTTAAGTGTCATGAATAATTATTCTGCAGTAACCGCCGCGTGTTTAATGATAGAGAAAGATTTATTTACTAAGGTAGGCATGTTTAATGATGTCGAGTTACCTGTAAAATTTAATGATATTGACCTTTGTTAAAAAGTAATAGAATCAGGGTATTAGAATATAATGACTCCTTATTGCCAAGCCTATCATTATGAATCTATAAGTAGAGGGGAAGATAAAACACAAGAAGAAAAAGATCGTTTTTCAAAAGAAGTGTCTTATGTTCTTGAAACACACCATGAGATATTAAAAAATGGTGATCCTTGTTTTAATATAAATTTAGTAAATAACTTTGATTCGCTTTCGTGTTCAAACACTTATAAATATCTGCGTATTGCTATCTTATGTATTCGTATGCAAAAAGGTTTTGGCGTTGATCTTGTTGTTAGCGAACAAGCCAAGTTATTAACGGCTAATGGTTTTCATGTAGATATTTACACTCTTGAAAAAGATGATTATTTTGATGGAAGTGAGTATTGCGTATATGAGGTTAGTGATGCACACGAGGTAATTAAAAGAGTAAACAGCGAAAGGTATGATGTTGTTATGGCTCATACCACACCATTTTTTGAGTTACTTCCTTCTGTGCGAAAAGACACTTATACTATTGCTTATGAACATGGAGATCCTAATCCTGAATTATTTGGTTCATCAGAAGTACAGGCACGTCAGGCAATTAAAGATTATAAGCTTAAAAAAGTATACCCTATTGTGAATGAGGTTTTAGCTATAAGTGAATTTATTGTTGAAGATATTCATTGGAAAAATTCAAAGGTAATTCATAACGGTTCAGACCATCTATTAAGATATTACGAAAATAATAAAAATAGTATAGATACTCTTAATCTTGTAGATAAATATAATATTGATACAAAAAAAATTATTATTTCTAATGTTACACGATTAGGGACAGGTGAATCTAACTATAAAGGATTGGACCACTTTCTTGATATGATTGCCTTGCTTGATTCAAATAAGTATGAATTTGTTGTTTTAGGAAAGGGTGAAGAATCGGATAAGTTAGCCTTAGAGAAACAATCTATTAAAGTTATTCTTAATGCGAGCCGAGAAGAATTGATAAAAACATATCTGATATCGGACTTATTTGTTAGTTTTTCAAAATGGGAAGGTTTTAACCTTCCTCTTGTTGAAGCTCAGACTTTTTCAAAACCAGCCTTTGCCCTTGATCGTTGTGCTCATCCTGAAGTATGTGAGAATGTTTATGTTAGCTTAGAAAACTTAGTAAGTAGTATTAAAAAAGAAGATAAAATAAGTTTGAAAAATTTAGGTAAGAAATCAAAAGATTTTATAGATCAATTTACTTGGAAAAAAAATGTAGATAAGTTGGCAGATACTCTTATGCAAAGTTATAAGAAGTTTGAACAAGGAAGTGATGTAAAGCCTGGTGCTTATGTTAAAGACTTAGTTTCAATATGTATTTTAACAAAAGATAAATATGAGTATATTAGTGAGTGTATAGAATCAATTCTACAATATTCAGATGATTATAAGATAGAAATTTTAATAGGTGATACAGGAAGTACAGATCCTCAAGTATTAGAATTTTATAAAAATTTAGATGATGAAAGGGTGGGTTTACATTATCTTAATTTTTATCATTTTTCTAAAAATAACAACACCTTAGCTCAAAAGGCACAAGGTGAATTTGTACTGTTTCTAAATAATGATACAAAGCTTATCAATGCAAACTGGCTTGATCTGATGATAAAGCCTTTTTCTCTCAAAGAAACGGGTATTGTAGGTCCAAAACTTTTATTTAGAGATGAAACTATACAACACGCGGGTGTTGAGATATTTACACGCGAACCTTATCGATATGTGGGTTGGCATCCTTATAGTGCCTTTGACAAAAACGTTTATGATGCTAATATAACAAAGATTATGCCAGCAGTTACAGGAGCTTGTTTATTAATGCGCCATGAACTTTTTGATAAAGTGGGTGGCTTTAATGAAGCATACGCTGAAGAATGCCAAGATATTGATCTTTGTTTTAAAGCTGCTTTAGAAGGATATCAGTGTATTTATACACCTAAGGTAGAACTTTTTCATTATGAAAATGGAACACGAACCATGTCAGAAAGCTCTGCAGATAGAAATTATTTTATAAGTATATGGGAAACATATATAGATGAAAATATTTTTAATACAAGTCAGCAAAGTAAGGCTTTAAATTACCAAGTATTGATTAACCTTGAAGGCAAAGAAATGTCGAAAATTAACACTTTTATTGAAGAAGAAAAAAAAATAACCGAAGATATACATATTACGTTTAAATACCCCTTTCATAAAAAGATTCAAAAACCTTGGATAGATTTAGTCAAAGAGCATCAGGCCAGACTTTTAAAAGATGATTATGAAGATAATATAAAATATGATTATATATATTAAAGGATTTTAAGATGACAAATATTATTTTATGTGGTGGTAATGGTACACGGTTGTGGCCAATTAGTCGGTCTTTAATGCCTAAACAGTTTAATAAACTTTTTAATAATAAATCCTTGTTTCAGTTGACCGTTGAGCGTAATAAAAAGATATGTGAGAAAGAATGTATTGTTTCTAATGCTGATCAGTATTTTATTGCCAAGGATCATCTTGAAGAGTTGGGGATTAATGATAGTACTTATTTATTAGAGCCTGTAGGTAGAAACACTGCTCCTGCAATTGCCTTAGCGTGTTTACAACTTGATAAAGATGAAATCGTATTAATCACGCCGAGTGACCATCTCATTAAAGATGAAAACTCTTATGCTAGGGTGGTTAAAAGAGCTATAGAATTAGCCGATGAGGATAATCTTGTAACCTTTGGAATTAAACCAGATTTTGCAGAAACAGGTTTTGGATATATTGAAGCCGATGGCGAAGATGTAAAAGCCTTTCATGAGAAGCCAGACTTTGAGACGGCAAGTAGATATCTTGAAGCGGGAAATTATTATTGGAACAGTGGTATGTTTTGTTTTAAAGCAGGTGTCTTTTTAGAAGAACTTCAAAAGTTTTCACCTGAGATGTATAGTACATGTAAGAAAGCACTTGAAAATGCCAAGACAAAAGATATGACACGCATACAATTAGAAGATATGCTGAATATTCCTGATGATAGTATAGATTACGCGGTTATGGAAAAGTCGTCTAAGGTTAAGGTGGTTCCTAGTGATATCTCTTGGTCTGATTTGGGAAGTTTTGATGCCTTATATGAGGAGCTTGAAAAAGACAGTGATGGGAATACCCTTAAAGAAAAACATATTTCTATTGACAGTAAAAATAATCTCATTGTAGGCTCTAACAAGACCGTAGCCACTATTGATGTGCAAGACTTGATTATTATTGATACAGAAGATGCTCTTCTTATTAGTAAAAAGGGAAGCTCCCAAAAAGTTAAGCAAGTGGTTCAAAGACTTAAAGATGAAAAGTCTGACTTACCTAATATCCATGTAACTGCCCATAGACCATGGGGAACATATACTATCTTAGAAGATGTTCCTGGGTATAAGATTAAACGCATTGTCGTTAAACCGGGAAAG
>NZ_JAEMVE010000190.1 GCF_029216045.1 Sulfurimonas sp. MAG313
AGCAATAGTAGTACCTTTAATACTTACGTTAGTAATGTTTTTGAAGGCATTATCTACTGCTTTTTTGATAGCGTCAGGAACTTCTTTCGCTTTTCCGTAACCATAGCCAACTTGACCATTTTTGTTACCAACTACGATAAGTGCAGTAAAACGAAAAAGCGAAAGAAGTTCCTGACGCTATCAAAAAAGCAGTAGATAATGCCTTCAAAAACATTACTAACGTAAGTATTAAAGGTACTACTATTGCTCACGATATCGAAGAGAAGTTTAATGGTTCAAGAATCATTATGCGTCCAGCATCTGAAGGTACAGGTCTAATTGCCGGTGGTGCAATGCGTCCAGTTCTTGAGCTTGCAGGTTTTCAAGATATCTTAACTAAATCAATTGGATCAAACAACCCTAATACGGTTGTACGTGCAACTATTAATGCACTTGATCGCTTAAAAGGATAAGGTATGTCATTAGAAAATCTTTCACCTGCTAAGGGTTCAACTCACAGCAAAAAACGTGTAGGTCGTGGTCAAGCTTCAGGTTGGGGTAAAACTGCTACACGTGGTCAAAAAGGTCAAAAATCTCGTACAGGTTATAGCCGTAAACGTAACTTTGAGGGTGGTCAAATGCCACTTGCAAAGCGTATTCCTAAGACTGGTTTCTTCTCAAGAAAAATCAAGCCTTATGTAATCAACGTTGAGCGTGTTACAGCTGTAGCTGAGCTTTCTGAAATTACAATGGAAACTATCCGTTCAGTTCACAAAGTTGCTAACTCTGTTGGTAAGATCAAATTAGTTGGAGCTTCTGCAAAAGAGCTTGCTAGTAAGATCAAAGACGAGAACGTAACCGTAACTGGAAAATAACAGTGAGCAAGTCTTTAGTTAATAAAATTCTTATTACTCTTGGCTTCTTATTCCTATACCGTTTACTGGCATATGTGCCAGTACCGGGTGTGGATGTAGAGGTAATCAAATCTTTCTTCGACAGCAACTCTGATAATGCACTTGGACTTTTTAATATGTTCAATGGTAACGCAGCTGAGCGTCTATCTATCATTTCACTTGGTATCATGCCTTATATTACTGCTTCTATTATTATGGAACTTCTTGCTGCAACTTTTGCACCACTAGGTCAAATGAAAAAAGAGCGTGATGGTATGGTTAAGTATATGCAGATTATTCGTTACGCAACCATTGCGATTACTATTGTTCAAGCTATTGGTGTGTCTGTAGGACTTCAAAATCTTACAGGACCTGATGGTGGTTCAGCTATCTTAGTGGCAAATATGAATGAATTCTTACTTGTAGCAGCGGTTTCTATGCTTGCTGGTACAATGTTATTAATGTGGATTGGTGAGCAGATTACTCAAAGTGGTATCGGTAACGGTATCTCTTTAATTATCTTTGCAGGTATCGTTTCTTCGATTCCTTCTGCAATTGGCTCAACAATTACACTTCTTAATACAGGTGGAATGAACTTCATTATGGTTGTTGGTATTATTGCTGTTATTCTTGTTACGGTTGGTACTATTATTTATGTTGAGCTTGGTGAACGCCGTGTGCCTATCACTTACGCCAAAAAAGTAATGATGCAAAACCAAAATAAGCGTGTAATGAACTATATTCCAATTAAGGTAAATCTTGCTGGTGTTATTCCAGTTATTTTTGCTTCTGCTATTTTAATGTTTCCAGGGACTATTCTTTCGGGACAAATTACAGCAGATAGCTCAGATGCAATGAAGATGATCGCAGATATTATGAATCCAAATTCATATTTCTTCAACGTCTTTACCTTTGTATTTGTTGTTTTCTTTGCATACTTTTATGCTTCGATTACATTTAATGCAAAAGACATATCTGAAAACCTTAAACGTCAAGGTGGCTTTATTCCGGGTGTTCGTCCAGGAAAGAGCACCGCTGAATTCTTAAATGAAACAGCGTCTCGTTTGACATTTACTGGAGCAATTTACCTAGGATTAGTGGCAACACTTCCTTGGGTGATTGTAAAAGGTATGGGTGTTCCTTTCTTCTTTGGAGGAACGGCAGTTCTTATCGTTGTTCAAGTAGCCCTTGATACAATGAGAAAAATTGAAGCTCAGGTTTATATGCAAAAATATGAAACACTTTCGGCGGTTGGTCTTTAATTATGGCAATTGCTCTAAGAAAGCCTGCTGAAATAGAGAAACTGCGCGCAGCAAATAAAATTGTTGCGGGCGCTTTGAACCTAATGCGTGAACATGCACAAGTTGGAGCATCTTTGTCTGACTTAGATGCAATGGCGGAAGAGTATATTCGCAATTTAGGAGCAAAACCTTCATTCAAGGGCCTTTACGGTTTTCCTTCTTCTGTATGTTGCTCACTTAACGAATGTATCATTCACGGAATCCCTACGGATTATAAGTTAAAAGAGGGTGATGTAATCGGTTTTGATATCGGTACAGAACTTAATGGATACTTTGGTGATGCTGCTATAAGCGTTGGTGTGGGTAAGATATCAAAAGAAGATGAAGATTTGATTGCTTGTGCAAAAGATAGCCTTTATCATGCGATCAAGGTTATTAAGCCAGGTATGCGTTTTAAAGAATTATCCTTAGCCTTAGAAGACTTTATAAAGTCTCGTGGATATATACCATTACGCAATTTCTGTGGACATGGTATAGGTAAAAAACCTCATGAAGAACCTGAAATCCCTAACTATTTGGATTCTCCAAATGCAAAACAGGGACCGAAGATAAAAAATGGAATGGTTTTTTGTTTGGAACCGATGATATGCCAAAAAGATGGCCAACCAAAAATACTAGAAAACGGCTGGGATGTTGTTAGCGAAGATGGTTTTAGAGGTTCACATTATGAACACACCGTCGCCGTTATCAATGGAAAAGCTGAAATTCTATCAACTTTATAAGGAACATATATGTCTAAAGCTGACGTTATTGAAGTTGACGGAAAGATTGTTGAAGCCCTTCCAAATGCAACTTTCAGAGTTGAACTTGAAAATGGCCACGTAATCTTATGTCACATCGCCGGTAAAATGCGTATGCACTATATTAAGATTCTTCCTGGAGACAAGGTTAAACTTGAACTAACTCCATATAGTCTTGATAAGGGCCGTATTACATACCGTTACAAATAGTCTATATATTCTGAAGTTCTTTACTGAACTTCAGAAACTACATCCCCTATCTTTGTTATACTTCTCATAAATTTTTATTAGATTAAAAGAATGCTTTTTATTTTATAAGGGTTTACATGAAACATACAAATGAAGAATTTAACTTTTTATTTGCCGAACTAAAGGCAGAGATAAAAGCAGCAGGTTTATACGCCAAATGTCCTCGTCGTGCCTATGCTGAATTTGCAATTGTAATTGCGCTAGTCGTCTTATCTATATACTCAGTTACTGCATTTCATCCTGTTATAACTGCTGTTTTATTTGCTACAACTGTTATGAGAACGACCTTTGTTGCACATGATCTTATTCACAGACAATATTTTTCTTCTCGGGATAAAAATAAAAGTATTTCGTATCTTTTTGCAAATGTTTTTATGGGTATTTCTCGTTCATGGTGGGAAAATAAACATAACTTCTTGCATCATACTTTTACAAATATTATCGGTAAAGATATGGATATAGATGCGGCTGGTGGTGCTTTTATAGGAACTCATTTTTATCCAAAATGGTTTCATACGTATCAGCACATACTATTTTGGCCTATGCTTACGCTTTTATATGGTGTGTTTTGGGTTCAGTCTGTTGCTTGGGTGATTCAAAAAAAGTATTGGGGCGAATTAGCCTTATTAACAATTAACTTTATGGCTCCTGTTTATATTATTTATGCGTTAGGTTGGGTTGGTGTGGCGACTGTTATTGGTATGTACTTGTTATGGGGTGCTTGGTTTGGAGCGGTAATTATTACAAACCATCTAGGATTAGAAATGTTTCCAGAAGAGAAATATAAAGAATTCACTTGGCTTGAATTACAAAATAGAACCTCAAGAAACATTCGTGGTGGCTGGCTTATACATTGGTTTTATGGGGGATTAAATACTCAGGTAGAACATCATCTATATCCAAAGGCCGCACGGTTTTATTTACTTAAAGCAGCAACAATTACTGAAAAATTTTGTCTAAAACATGAGATAACTTATATTACAGCTACCCCATGGGAAACGTATACAGAAATATATCATTTCTTGAAGAACACGCGTCCTAAGGCTAATCAAGCTTAGAAACTATCTCTTTTACTGATGATATATCTATTGTGAAGTGGTCTCATTATAAACCTTTAATTAAAAATGTCTTCATCATCTCAGCTGGTACAGGTTTGGAATATAAACTCCCTTGAATAATTTCACATCCATTGTCTTGTAAAAAATCTTTTTGCTCTTTTGTATTTACGCCCTGAGCTATTACTCTTAGACCTAAGGTTGTATGTAGCGTTATGATAGCTTTTATAATGTCTTTGTTTACTTCTTTTTCAGATAAATCAAGTATCAAAGATGCATCAATTTTTATCTTGCTAATATTAAACTTTTTTAGTTGCTGTACCGAGGAATACCCTGTACCATAATTGTCTATGGCTAATGTTATGCCCATCTTGGAAATTTCTTCAAGCCTTGATTCTAAGCCTTTCTCATTGAATATAAGCTGCTCTTCTGTGAGTTCAAATTCCAGCCATATTGGTTTAAATCTAAGCTCATTCATTGTGTGAGTGAGCTCTTTTATAAAATCTTCTTTTAGAAGTTGTTTAATGTTAATGTTAAAGGATAACTTTTTAGGATTTAAGTCATATGTATGCCAAAGCGTAAAGTCATACATAGCCTGTTTCATAATGAGTTTATCAATTTTTACGCTTAAGTCTGTTGCATCCTTTAAGTTTAAAAATTGATCAGGTTCTAATACGCCGTATTTTTGGTGTTTCCATCTAAATAAGGCTTCCATTCCTGTCACCTTTTGTGTTTTAATATCTACTTGGGGCTGATAATAAACTAAAAACTCTTCATCTATAAGAGCATTTTTAAGACTTTTTTCGATTGACATGTTTTTACTTAGAGTTGATGTCATGTCTTTTTCATAGAATTTATACCCATTTCTACCATCACTTTTGACATCATGCATAGCAAGATCTGCATTCATAATAAGTTTGTCTTGTGATATATAATCTTGTGGATAAAAAGATATTCCAATACTGCATGATATATCTATGCCTTCTTTCCCAAGAAGAATAGGCTCATTTAAAGATTTTAAAATTGCTTTTGCTAAAATAGTGGCATATTCTTGATCTTTACATTGATTAATGATAAGAACAAACTCATTCCCATTTAAACGAGAAATGGTATCTTGCGTGCGGATTAGGTTGCACAACCTATCCGCAACCACTTTTAGCACTTTGTCTCCTATTAAATGACCTAAAGTGTCATTAATGTTTTTAAACTTATCTAAGTCTATGAAAAATAGGGCAAAATCTGTTTTGTTTATTTTTGCATTTTTGATGGCGCTTGAAAGCCTGTCGTTAAAATAAACTCTATTTCCAATTCCTGTTAGGTGGTCATGATTGGCTTGGAAGTCTATTATTATTCTACTTTCTTCCAAGGTTTTATATTGTTCGAAAAGCTCTTTCTCTGCTAATTCTCGATTCTCTTTCATAAGTAAAGCCCATCCCACAAGTACAAATATGAAAATTGATATAATAAAAAACAGTGTTATAAAAGAATCTTGAAGATAAATACTGCCGTTTGTATCAAGATGCAGTGTTTGCATCGAATAAACCATCCATATCGTAACAGCAAGAATAAATAAAATTATAAATGAAAAAGTGAAGAAGTCAAATAATCTTAAAGAGGCACTGGTTGATAGTTTATTAAAGAAAAGATTTTTTAGATACTTTCCCAATTGAATACGTAAGGTTTGCTTACTTTCTTTCTTGCATACATCATGGCAAAGTGAATCTAAGGAGCAACATAAAGAACATATTTTAACATCATAAACAGGGCAAAATGCCATGTCTTCTTTTTCATATTCGTTATCGCATACACCACATTTATGAAGTATAGCCTCTTCTGAAATGAGGCCATTATGCCTTGCAATATAATATTTTCCCTTTGTTAAATAAGCTATTAAAGGAGAAAGTGTAAAGGCTAATGTCATTGCTATTATTGAAGAATAACTTTGTGCTATGTCCCCAAAAACACCCATAAAAGAGATTATACTTACAACAGAGGCCATGCCCATACTTCCCACGCCAACAGGATTAATATTAAAAAGGTAAGCTCTTTTAAATTCTATAATCTTAGGACTTAGTCCTAGGGGTTTATTAATAACTAAGTCAGCAGTAATAGCGCCAATCCAAGCAATCGCAACATTTGAATAAAGGCCTAAAACATTTTCTAAAACATCAAAAAGTCCTAATTCCATAAGCATTAAGGCAATTGAAATGTTAAATACCATCCAAACAACGCGACCGGGGTGTGAATGCGTTAGCCTAGAGAAAAAATTAGACCAGGCTAAAGAACCCGCATAGGCATTTGTAACATTAATTTTAATTTGAGAAATAATAACAAAAAATGTAGCACTAGCTAGGGCAACTTCGGGGTTGTCAAAGATATACTCATAGGCAATATAATACATTTGAATAGGCGTCTTTGCCTCATAAAGAGAAAGTCCAGATAGTAAAACTATGGAAGCTAAAAAAATACCACCTATTTGTTTCAAAAATCCTAAAATAATCCAGCCAGGGCCTGCAAATAGCATAGAAGTCCACCATTTGAACTTGTTATCTTGTTTAAGAGGTGGCATAAAACGAATATAATCAACTTGCTCTCCAATTTGAGCAATAAGTGAAAGTGAAATTCCAATAGCAAAACCAAAATGATAGACGTTAAACTCACTACTTAGAGAGACCGTTCCACTAAAATTTATAAAGTTTTCGATGGCTTGTGGTTCTTTCATTAAAACAGCAATGAAGGGTGCGACCATCATGATGAGCCATATTGGCTGGGACCACATTTGTAGTTTATTAATGAGGGTGATTCCATAAAAGACAATAGGAATTATGATAACTGAGCTTAGAAGGTAACCCAAAGCTAATGGAAGTCCAAGATAAAGTTCAAGCGCCTGGGCCATAATAGCAGCTTCAAGGGCAAAAAATATAAAAGAAAAAGAAGCATAAATTAAAGAGGTAATAGTAGAACCAACATATCCAAACCCAGCACTTCGTGTTATAAGGTCAATGTCTATGTTATACCTGGCCGCATGGTAAGAAATCGGGATGGCAGTTAAAAAGATAATGATACTTGCTGTAAGAATAGCCCAAAATGCTGTTGAAAAGCCATAGCTAATGGCAATAGAAGCACCAATGGCTTCAAGGGCCAAGAACGAGATACTTCCAAGGGCTGTATTTGCTATTAAAAGTTCAGACCATTTTCTAAATGATTTTGGAGTATATCGAAGTGAATAATCTTCAAGTGTTTCATCTGCTACTAAACGATTATAGGTTCTTCTTGTACTCTCAATTTTTTTAATAGTAACAACCTTTAAGTGCAAAGATTATTTATTATACAACTTTTTCATAGTAATATAATTAAAAGTTATCTTTTAGTATTAGTTGTCGTTCTCAAAGGACTAATGCGTTTTATGCCTGAGAAATATTTTCCAGTATTTTAAGAATTTCTTGAGCAGAAATAAGGGCACCTTCTAGGTATCCTCCATTTTCATAGGCCGTTTCTGTACCTATAAATAAAAGTTTCTTATTAAAATGACTAAGGCTCAGTCCATATTTTGGATGGGTAGATAAACCCTTATGGTCTAAGGCATTAGAAGAAAATCTTTCTTTTCTCCAATCTACAAAATATATATTTTTAATATCTTCAACCCTAACTGGAAACAAACGCTTCATTTGAGCTTTAACATCATTAATGATATCTTTTGTAGAAGCATGAGCCTGTAAAAACCCAAAAAGAGCAGCCTTGTCTTTTGTACTAGCATCATGTATTTCGCCTAAGGGGCCTACTTGGGAATACACAAATCCACTAAGCCCTTCATTTTTCCAAAAAGCAGTTTTAAATTCTATAACACACTTGGCAGTATGACCCATCCAAGTATGTGTGTTTAACATTTCTTGTTTCATATCTTCAGGAAAGGGAGGTTCATAAGATATATGTTCACACGCGAGTCTAGGAGAAAGAGTAGAAAGTACATAATCAGCCTCATAGTTTTTAGTAGGGGTTTTAATAGATATTTTATTGTCATTTTCTGTCATAGATAAAACTTCTTGATTTATATGAATGAGAGAAGGAGGAAGTTTTTGCACTAATGCGTCAATTAGCTTGATGAGTCCTCCTTTTATTCTCATAGAAGGAGATGATGGTGGTGCATTAAACCTTTGTAGTAATGCGGGAGTGTCATAAAGAGCCTCTCCCTTAGTATATTGTGAAAAAGTCTGAAGTCCAAGTTCCTTCACTAAAGAAAGTATATGTTTTTGATGAGGCCATATCCAAGAAGGACCTAAATCATGGCCTTCTTGAGTTAAGATACGTCCACCAAGACGCTCTCGTGCTTCTAAAATTATTATATTATATTGGTCTTGTAAAAGAGTGGCTAAATATAAGCCACTAAGCCCCGCTCCAATGATTATGAGGTCTTGTTTATTGTTCATTTTTAAGTTTTGAAATTAAGGATGGAAGGGAAGATACCTCATTGTCTAAATAAAGTCCTTGTAGGATTTGATAAAAACGATTTAAATTAAAATTTTTATAGGCGTCATTTTGTAATATATCTAAATGACTTAGTTGCTCAAAAAGTTCTTTTTCATCATAATCATTTTTTTCAAGATTCTTAAAAAAATCAATAATAATGTCTTGAAGTTCTAAATGCTGAGATTGAGTACTTTTACCTTCAGCAGGAGCTGAAAATATAGAATAAATTTTATAAGAGCTTAGAAGGAATGCCACCGCAAAAGCGATAAGCATCCAAAATTGTAGTTCATCTTTTGTCATGTTGTATTATAGAATAAATTTACTTGATTTTACCCGTATCGGTTTTAGTGTTTCCTTTTTTATCGGTATAGGTCATAGAAATAATATCCCCTTTTTTGGCCCCTTTAAATTTAAACTTAAAAATAGGATTTTTGGATAAAAACTGACTCGTTGATGCCTCATAAATTATCCTCTCATTCACACTTGCTGTGATATGCGTGATAAAGTTTGCATTGTTTCTATCTCCTGTTTTTTTCTCAGCTTGATTATAGGTGGTCATTTCATGTTTAACTAAGGCCTTAACCTTAATAACACCATCTTTGATTTTTGCTTTAATTTTAATGTTTGCCATAAGTAGATCCTTTTTTATTTATCCATCACAGGTGCCAAGAGCAACCTGTAAAATTTTTGTGCTTGAGTATAGTTTCCCATCTTCGCCTTCGACAATAGCAGTGATAGTAATAGGTGTACCATCGGATTGTAATTTAATTTTTAAATCATAATCTATTATTGTATTACCATGAATAGTAAATACAGCAACGGCTGCCTCAGGATTTGCATCTTGAAAGATTGCTACAGATTTAGCTTGTAAATCTGATTTGATATTTAGTGGTACTGAAGCACTACGAGTCGCTGTACTTGGTGTTGTTATGGTAACACCAGTATTTATAGTTTGTGTTGTTCCATACATTGCCCTGATAGCATCATCAACGGTATTTGCACTCCATACATCTACCTTTGTTTGTCTAAAGTCTATAGCCTGAAGTGATATCGGTGTGATGGTGCTAAGTCCTACTAGGGCACTTAGACTTAAAAAATTTCTTCTTAACATTTTAATTTCCTTTTTTAGATATATGTTGAGCTATAGCTGTAATATCTTCAACACTTAGTTTTGAAACTTGCCCTCTCATAAGGCCTTTCATCGCTCCACCATAAGAGCCGTCTTTATATCCATTTAGAGCAGTAATTAAATCTTCTTGATTCATTTCATTAATCACCTTAGATTTACCAAGAGCTTTTTTTTCTCCTTGGCTTCCGTGACAACCTGCACATTTTGTGTATAAGGAAGCTCCATCAGCTGCCAACATTATTGTTGAAATTAGTGTTAGTCCTAGTAGTATTTTTTTTCATTATTTTCTCCTATTTAAGTACGATTTTTAATCCTAATGTGAGTTTATCCACAAGAGGGTATATTTCCTGAGTCATTTGCATATTCAATCGCAAAATCTTTAACATCTTGTAGTTTTTTCCAAATGTTCTTCTTTAAAAGAGTTTTTTCAGATTTTGGATAGTTCTTAATAAACTCTTTTTTAAAACCTTCTCCTTTATTTTTAAACAATTCTTTCCACTCATCTTGAGTATGAAGGGTCGCAAACTTAGTTCCATTCATCTTAAACTTAGACTTAAATGTCTTAAGATACGCCTTTTGCCCTTTTTTAATATCCGCCATTAATACGGAAGACCCTACACTTCCCAAAAGTGCACCTATCAAAATGATTTTTAGTAGTTGTTTCATTATCGAATCCTTATCTTTTAAGATTCCAAATACTACAAACTAATCGTGAATCCATCGTGTAAATTAATAAAAATTGATTTACAATCAAAAGAAGTATTTAAATAGGAGATAAAATGAAAAAGTACAAATGCCCAACATGTGATTACATATATGACCCAGCCTTAGGCGACAGTGAAGCAGATATCCCCGCAGGAACAGCATTCGAAGATTTGCCAGATGATTGGGTGTGCCCTGACTGCGGAGAAGGCAAGGATGAATTTGTTGTTTATGATGAGAAGGGTTAAGTTTCAAGAGGAAAACTGCTTCTCCTTCTTAGCTTCGGAACCAGAGTTGTTATACCGAAGGTATCAGCGGAGGCTTAATCGCTGAGAACTGAAGAGGATATGCATTGGCTTAAGCACCTAGAGAAACTTAATTACTCTGTAAAAACCGATTTCGCTAGGTTTAAACTTATTTAGTTATAATTCCGGCCTACAAGCTTATATCTCTTTAAATAAGCATGTCTTCAACAATGGACAGCTGGCCGAGTGGTCGAAGGCGCTCGCCTGGAACGCGAGTGTGGAGCAATCCACCTAGAGTTCGAATCTCTAGCTGTCCACCACTTTCAACACTCTTTTTACTTTACTCATTGTTGTCAGCTTACTCGAGTACCGATGTACACTTCGCAAACTTCCGCCTTGATTAAAGAAAAAATAGCTATAAAACAAGTTTTCTTATTTTTAAAGTATCCTCCTTTTACTTTATTGTCCTTATCTGACCCAAAACTTATTAATCCTTCGGTTCTATTCCTTCATATTAAAGTATCCTATCTCCTTTATTTTAAGTAACAGTATTTGTCACCGCACTCTGATATACTCCCCTTATCAAAACAAAAGGAAGAAGATGAGAAACATATACTTAATCATAGCAAAACAGAT
>NZ_JAEMVE010000191.1 GCF_029216045.1 Sulfurimonas sp. MAG313
AAAGATCAAAAGAAGTACCCACATGTACAAAAAATATAGGAACAACAAAGCCAAATCCATAAGACTCTAATTTATCTGGAAGTTGCTCTTTATGCTGAAAAAAGGTGGGTATAAACATCCCTGCAATAAAGGCACCAAAGGCAAGTTCTAAATCTAGGTACAACATCAATCCAATAAAAGAAAAAAGAATAGCCATGGAGAGTCTAAAGTCTTGTTCTTTGTTATCCAAATGCGGCATTAAATATGAAGCGAGTTCAGGGTACCACCAAAAAATCATTCTAAGAGTATAAAAGAGGATTAAGATAATAGAGATAAAAAAGATTAAAGTGAAAATTGTTTTTAAAAGAATAATACTCAGACCGGTTTGAAAGGCCTCTGAAGCGACAGTTAATACGGCAATAGAAACAATCTCACCAATAGAACCAACTACCATAGCTAAAGGCAACCAACTTGTATCTTTTCCATACTCTTTTTTAAGGGTAGCAATAAGACCCACTGAGATAAGAGGTAATATAACTATAAATACATTAGAAAGTTGAAAATACATAGAAATGATATAAGATAAAAAGTACAATAAAGAAAGGTAAATAAAGGCTCGATTTAAAATACTTTTATCAATTTTAATAATCTTTTTGATGTTTATCTCAGTACCTGCAATAAACATTAGATATAAAAAACCAAATTCAGCCACAAGTGCAAAAAGTTCATGGTCATGTAGAAGACCCATAAAAGCAAGAATTGAACCTAAGATAATTTCTAAAGGTGTAGTGGGTACTTTTAGAAGTTTGGCTAAAAAAGGAGAAAAAGCAATAATAGCGCTGAGTGTTAAAACAAGACTAATGGTATCACCCATGCACAATTCCTTTTTTTAATAATAGACTATAACATTTGTTTGTCTAAGGCCTACTAAGTTTAGAGATACCTTCTATTTATCCTCAGGACTTTGTGCAATGTGTAGGCCTAAGTTCGCAAGCATTTCTAAGTCTTTAGACTTTTCTCTACCTGAGGTAGTTAAATAGTTTCCAATAACAATAGCGTTTGCTCCTGCGTCAAAGATTTCCGCTTGTCTGTCCTTAAACATCATCTCGCGCCCACCTGCAATCATAATTCTATCTGCATTAGGAATAAGTTTTTTAGTAAGTTTTACTAGCTCTAAGGCTTCGTCTGTTGTAAGTGTATTTGGCTTAAGAGGAAGGGCCGGGTTATGATGATAAAAGTTAATAGGAACAGAGGTAGGGTTTAAAGTAGCCAAAGCTTTTAACATAGAGACTCTGTCTTCTTGCGTTTCTCCCATTCCAAAAATTCCACCCGTTATTAAGACCATACCTGCCTTGTTCACATTTTCACAGGTTTCATATCGTTCTTCCCATCCGTGAGTGGTGCAAATCTCAGCGTAATATCGCTGAGAGCTTTCAAGATTATGATTATAAGCAGCAACACCAGCTTCTTTAAGAATATTTAATTGCTCCAAAGAAGCCGTTCCATTACACGCTATAAGTCTAAGTCTAGGGACTTCAGCTTTGACTGCCTTAGCTACCTCACAAACAAATTTCAAGGTTTTATCAGTTAATCCTTTTTGAGCAGTAACGAGGCAAAATCCTAAGGCACCTGAAGCTTCAGCTGCCTTGGCTTCTTCTAAAATTGACTCTAAAGGTTTTTGTTTATATCGCTCGATATCCGCACTATATTTTACACTTTGTGAACAAAATTTACAGTCTTCATTACAGGTTCCACTGTTTATATTACAAATTGAACATAAAAATATTTTACTTTTTTTCATTTTATAAGATCCATTAGGCAAGTCTTTCAAAATTCATATGTTGTGTGTTCCACATTTTTGTTTTTAAGGCTCTATTAAAAGAGGTGACAGAATATTTATCATCATTAATCTCAAGTAAAACACATTCACTTACAGGTTTATTTCGTGCGCAAGATTCACCAGGATTTATAAACAAAGTATCGGCTTTAAAATCACATTCAAACATATGGGTATGCCCAAATATAATGATATCCGCATCATCAGGATTTAAATAATAAGGCAAATGCATAAGTTTAAACTTAATATCATCGATTTTAAAAAGATGAGGCTCTTGAACAAGATTAAATTTTCTATGATGTTCTACCATGTGCGCATCATTGTTTCCATATACCGCAATATATGGAAGTTTGGTAGCGGCTAAATATTGTAACACTTCTACCTCACAAATATCACCAGCATGAATAAGATACTGCGCCCCATTTTCAATGAGTAAGTCAATCACTTTTTTAGCGCGACCTGTTTTAGTATGGGTGTCGGATAAAATACCTATTTTCAAAATAAATCCTTATCTTGAAGAAAAGGGTAAATGGTGAAACCTTTCATCTGTTTATTCTTCTTCTTGAGGAGTACGGTTCTTACACTTAACACATTCATATACTTCATTGTTTCTATAGGTACGCTTAGCAAGTGCTCCACCACATTCTGGCTCTTCACATTTTTTAAGAGTAGGTTCAAACTTAGAAATAAATTTACAATCAGGATACTTTTCACATCCCCAAAAAGCACCACGTTTAGAACGTCTAAAAACAAGTTTTCCCCCACAATCAGGACAAGGAACATCTGAAGTAGGTGCATTCGCATCATCCATAGGCTTAGTATTTTTACAATCAGGATAAGAAGAACAGGCTAAGAACTTACCATTTCGCCCGTTCTTAATGACCATATCGGAGCCACACTTGTCACACTTTTCATCTGTTTTTTCTGAGTCAGGACCTGCTGCAGTTTCTCCATCTTCTTCAACTTGTTCAGTGTATTTACACTTAGGAAATCCAGAACATGCAATGAAATTTCCGTAACGACCACCACGTAAAAGAAGCTCTTCCCCACACTTAGGGCAGTTTATCCCAAGAGGTTTAGCAAGCTTTTGAGAAACAATCTTTTCTTTTCCTTCAGCGATTTTTTCCATGAAAGGAAAATAAAATTCATGTAAAACTTGTTGCCAGTCTTTTCCATTTTCAGCAATCTCATCAAGTACTTCTTCCATATTTGAAGTAAATTCAGCATTTACGATGTCTGCAAAATGTTCTTCAAGCATAACCGTTACCTTGAAGGCAACCTCAGTAGGAATAATTTGACGTTTTTCAATGTCAATATACATACGTGCTTGAAGTGTAGAAATAGTAGGTGCATAGGTTGATGGTCTACCTATACCTTCTGCTTCGAGCTTCTTAATTAAAGACGCTTCTGAGTATCTTGAAGGAGGCTCAGTAAAGTGTTGCTCTGTTTTAAGAGAAGATAATTCTGCTTTCTCACCCTTATTTAAAATAGGAAGAAGTTTGTCTTTATCATCGGTTCCATAAACTCTATAAAAACCATCAAAAACTAACTTACGACCATTTGCCTTAAATTCCGAACTTTCAGATTTAAAGATGATGCTTTGTTGTTCAAACTGAGCATCCGTCATTTGACAAGCAACAAAACGGTTGTAAATTAGTTTATAGAGCTTTAACTCTTCAGGTTTTAAAAACTTTGAAGCAATTTCAGGTGTGTACTCAAGATTAGTTGGGCGAATAGCTTCGTGCGCTTCTTGAGCGCCCTTTGCTTTTTTAACATAAGACTTAGCCTCAGGAGGTAGATACTCTTTTCCGTATTTACTAAGGATAAGTTCACGAGCTGATTCAACCGCTTCTGCTGCCATATTTAATGAATCTGTTCTCATATAAGTAATTACACCAGACGTACCCTCAGGAGTTTTAACCCCTTCATATAGAGTTTGAGCAATCATCATTGTTCTTTTTGGAGACAAGGTAAGCTTTGATGAAGCCGTTTGTTGAAGCGTTGATGTCATAAAAGGTGGAGGCGTTGAAGACTTACGTTTTTTAGTTTCTATAGAGTCCACTATAAAGTCTTCGCCCTTTAAAGTCTCAACAATCTTCTTAGCATCATCCCCATTTGAGATAGAAAGCTTATCCATCTTTTCATTTTTATATTTATGAAAACTTGAATCGATTGTTGTGTTAAAGATAGAATCAATTGACCAATACTCTTGAGGAACAAAGGCTTTAATTTCACGTTCTTTGTCTACAATAATTTTAAGAGTAGAGGACTGAACACGTCCACCTGAAAGTCCTTTTTGTATCTTAGAAGACAGTAAAGGCGAGAGCTTATATCCAACAATACGATCAAGAAGTCTACGTGTTTGCTGGGCATTTACCATGTCCATATCAACCGTACGTGCAGACTCTAAGGCGTGAGCAATAGCGGTCTTAGTAATCTCATGAAAGACAATACGTGGAAGTTCAGTAGGGTCTTTTTTAATGGCGTGGGCAATATGCCAGCCAATAGCTTCACCCTCGCGATCCTCATCGGTCGCGATATAAATGATATCTGCTTTTTTTGCAAGATCACGTATCTTTTTAACCGTGGGAGCATTTTCTTTTGCTACGGAGTACTCAGGGGTAAGAATGTTATCTTCGCCTACCTTTATCCCAAAACGTGACTTAGGAAGATCACGGATATGACCCTTAGAAGCAATAACCTCATAGTCTTTGCCTAAAAAATTTTTAATGGTTCTAGCTTTTGCTGGTGATTCCACAATGATTAAATTCAATGTTCGCCTTTACTCTATCTATATATGTAAAATATATTTTAATTTCGAAAGTGTAACAAAAAAAACCCTAATATAGATAAAATTTTGAAATTAGACTACTTTGTTTAATAACTGAGCTATAGGAACTATGCATAGCGCCTAAGTTCAGTCATTAAAAATAAGGGAGTGAGTCTTTTTAGAAAAAAGAGGCCAGGCTTAGTAAAATTTTCTAATGTTTTTAGAACTTTCGCCGATACTAGTCTTAACAGCATGGACGCTGAATAACATACCGAAGCATTACGCTTCAGATAAAAGGATTTATCATGGGTTTTAGAATTAATACAAACGTTGCATCATTGAATGCACAAAGAAATGCAGCAATGACAAACAGACAGTTAGACAACTCTTTGGGTCGTTTAAGCTCAGGTCTACGTATCACGAAAGCGGCAGATGACGCTTCTGGTCTTGTTATTGCAGATAGTTTACGTACACAAGCTAGCTCGCTTGCTCAAGCAGTTAGAAATGGTAATGATGCAATTGGTATCATTCAAACAGCGGATGGTGCTCTTGATGAGTACTCTAAAATCCTTGATACAATCAAAACGAAAGCCGTTCAAGCAGCTTCAGATGGTCAAAACACCAACTCTCGTCAAGCAATCCAAAAAGATATTGACCGTTTAATGGAAGAGTTAAATATTATCGCAACAACTACTTCTTTTAACGGACAAAAATTACTTGGTGGTTCTTATACAAATAAAGAATTTCAATTAGGTTCAGATTCAAATCAAACAATAAAAGCTTCAATCAATTCTACAGAAACAGCTAAGGTTGGACAAACTACACGTTCAAGACTTGATGTTGGTTCAGATCAAGGTGGTGTGATTCAGCTTACAGTAACTTCAGCTTCAACGGGTAAAGAAGTAACCATGAAGGCAATTGATATTCAAGCCAATAACAATGTTAAGAATGGTATGGGTGCCTTAGCTAATGAAATTAACGCTAATTCAGGTGAGACGGGCATTCGTGCAGAAGCTATTGTTTCTACTACTTCTGGTTCAGCTATATTGGCAGGCTCTACAGGATCAGATTTTTCAGTAAATGGAATCACTATTGGAGCAGTAGTTGTTGAGGCAAATGATGGATCGGGAACTTTGCTTGCAGCTATTAATGGAAAAACAACACAAACAGGTGTTTCCGCTTCTTTAACAACAGATGGAAGATTACAATTAGATTCTAATGATGGTCGTGCTATTGAAGTGACGGGTGGTATTTCCGGAGTAACTGGAAGTTCAGGTAAATCTATGAGTACGCTAGGATATATTGAATTAGTTCAAGCAGGTGCTTCAGAATTTCAAGTTACAGGTGTTGGTACTGGTGCGGTTACAAATGATTTAACATTAAATGGCGCCGTTACTACGGTTAAGGACTCTGTTATTGCAGCAGGTTCAACTCTTGCAGCAGGTACAGTCTTAAAGGTTGGTTCTGAACTAGGTGGAAATGTTACAACTAGTGGTGCCACTGCATCTGTTGTAGATAGTACATTAAAAGCAGGAAGCACAATAGCCACTGCATCTACTTTAGATCAAGGAAGTACAATTGGCGGTTCTGTTACAACAAATGCTACTGCAGTGTTAAAGGAAGATGCATTTTATACAACGGGATCTACATTAGGATCCGCTACTATACTTGGAGCAGGTACCGTAATTCAACAAGATTTTACAGATGGAACCAATACATTTACTAAAGGTCAAGTTTTAGGTGCGGATTTTCAGTTAACAGCAACTTTAACATTAACAGCAGATATGACTAATGTATTTACTGCGGGTGGAACTATGCAAACTGGGGTAGCATCTACTTTACAAGCTAATTCAGTCCTTGGAGCAGATCAAGTAAACAATGGCGCGGTCACCCTTTCTCAAGATATGATTCTTAAAACAGGAAGTTCCTTGGCAACTGCTTCCGTTCTATTAGCAGGTAGTACAGCAGGTGGAGATATGACAACTGCTGGAAGTACAGCAACTTTTCAAGATGCTACGTTAAAAGCAGGAAGTAGTATTGCAGATGCTTCAGTGCTAGGTGCAGGATCTACTATTGGTGGGGCTGTGACAGTTGACGCAATTGCAGCAGGTAGTTTTACAGAAGACATGCTAGTTAAAGCAGGAAGTACAATTGCATCTGGATCGGTTCTTGCACGTGGTACGCAACTTAATCAAGATGTAACTCTTGCTGGAGTGGATTATAAGGCGGGGGATACCTTAGAACAAGATAGAACAGTTGGAGCAGGAGAGGCCTTTGTATTATCCGAAGATATGGTCCTTGTTGGAAGTACAACAGCTGCCTTAGGACAAGATAGTATTCTTCAAACCAATACAGAAAATTCTGGTGCAGTTGGTTTAAGTGAAACTGAGTTTCAAACTTTGTCAAATATTGATGTGACGACACTTGATGGAGCGATGAAAGCAATGGATACCGTTGACGCGGCTATTAAAGATATAAATAATGTAAGAGCAGACCTTGGTTCTACTCAAAATCAAATTGTTGCTACTGTAAATAATATCTCAGTAACACAGGTAAATGTAAAGGCAGCAGAATCTCAAATCCGTGATGTTGACTTTGCGGCAGAATCTGCAAACTTTGCAAGATTAAACATCCTAGCTCAATCAGGATCTTATGCATTATCTCAAGCTAATGCAGTACAGCAAAACGTTCTAAGATTACTTCAGTAATCTGATTAAATAGCCTTTGGGCTATGAAGAATGTTTCTCTAAAACATACTTCGTTTACTTCAGTAACTTCATAGTGTAGCCTTAGGCTACACTATCTTATGTAAAACTCCCTTCTCCCTATAATTTTTCAAATAAGCCCCCTTAAACAAAATTTTAAGTACTTCATAAATCTTCTAATATCACCCTGTTATAAGTTGTATTTATAGATTTGGAACATCTCTTGCTTTATATCCTTATCAAATAAAAATTGCATGGATGCATATTCCATTAAAGGATATAAGATGGGTTTTAGAATAAATACAAATATTGCGGCATTAAATGCGCGAAATAATGCGGAACTAACAAATAGAGCATTAGATAAATCTCTTGGACGTTTAAGTTCAGGTTTACGTATCACAAAGGCAGCAGATGATGCTTCAGGCCTTGTAATTGCAGACAGTCTTCGTACTCAGGCTAATTCACTTGCTCAAGCTGTTAGAAACGGAAATGACGCAGTAGGTATCATTCAAACAGCGGATGGTGCACTAGATGAGTATTCAAAGATTCTTGATACCATCAAGGTAAAAGCAGTTCAAGCCGCTTCGGATGGTCAAAATACAAACTCACGTTTAGCCATTCAAAAAGACATCTCGCGTTTAATGGAAGAATTGAACAATATTGCAACGACTACTTCTTTTAATGGGCAAAAACTTTTGTCTGGTTCATATACCAACAAAGAATTTCAAATTGGAGCGAATTCAAATGAATCAGTAAAAGCTTCAATTTCATCAACGCAAACCGCGAAGGTAGGGCTTACAACACGCTCAGAACTTGCTTTAGCCTCAGACCAAGGTGGAAAAGTTCAATTAAGTGTACGTTCAAACTTAACGGGTGAAATTGTAGTGATGAAAGAGGTTGACATACAAGCCAATAATGACCCTAAAAATGGAATGGGTGCTTTAGCCGCAGAGATTAATTCACAATCTGGAAATACAGGTATTCGAGCAGAAGCTATCGTGCAAACGGTTTCAAATGCTTCCGTGTCAGCAGGTTCTACAGGAAGCGATTTTTCTATAAATGGAATTGTTATTGGTGCTATAGTGGTTGAAAATAATGATAATTCAGGTACCTTACTTGCATCTATAAATGGGAAAACGGTTCAGACGGGAGTGTCTGCCACACTAAGTTCAGATGGTAAACTTGAGTTACAAGCAAATGATGGACGCGTTATTGAAGTGACCGGTGGTGTTACTGATGTTATTGGTGGTTCCGCTAAAACTATTAGTACTATTGGTTATATTGAACTTGTTCAATCGGGTGCTTCTGAATTTCAAATAACAGGTATTGGTACGGGAGCGGTTACTAATGTCTTAACAACGGCCGCAGATGTTGTTACGGTTAAAGATTCTATTATTGCAGCAGGTTCAACTTATGCTAGTGCTTCCATCTTAAAGGTTGGTTCAGAAGTAGGAGGTAATGTTACAACAAACAATGCTACATCTTCCGTTTTAGATAGTACAATGAAAGCAGGTAGTACCATTGCTACTCTTTCAACGATTTCAGCTGGTACTGAAATTGGTGGATCCGTTACAGTAACTACAGATGTTCCTTTAACACAAGATGCCTTTATAACTTCAGGGTCCACCTTAGATACGAACACTATTCTTGGAGCAGGAACTATTATCACTCAAAACTTCACAGATGGTACAAATACCTTTGTAGTAGGACAGGTTCTAGGTGCTGATTTTACTCTCACCTCGGCACTTACTTTAACTGCAGACCTGACTAACAAGTTTACTTCTGGAGGTACTGCAAGCATAGATGCGGCGAGTGTACTGCAAGCAGGTTCAATTTTAGGTGGAACAACGAGTAATACAGGTGCTGTAATTTTATCTCAAGATATGATCTTAAAGGTAGGAAGTAGTTTAGCAGATGCTTCGATATTAATTGCAGGAAGTACTACGGGTGGGGATGTTGAAGTTGCTGGTGATACAGCAATTTTTACTACGAGTACATTAAAAGCAGGAAGTACATTAAGAACAGGTTCTATTTTAGGAGCCGGGTCTACTATTGGTGGGGCTACACAGGTTGCTCCTATAGCTGCAGGTAGTTTTACAGAAGATATGTTGATTAAAGCAGGGAGTACTATTGGTTCAGGAACTGTTTTTGCAGCAGGAACACAGATTAATCAAGACATGACCTTGGGTGGACAAAACTATAAGGCAGGAGATGTTTTAGAACAAGACCGCGCAAGTGGAGCTATTATTATTTTAGCTGAAGATATGGTTTTAAAAGGAAGTCCATCTGCAACCTTAGCTGCGAATACAATTTTGCAAACAAATACGGAAAATTCAGGATCAGTTGGGCTGAATAATACAACTTTTGAGTCATTAGCAAATGTTGATGTTACAACTTTAGAGGGTGCAATGCAAGCAATGGATATTGTTGATACTGCTATTAAAGATATTAATTCAGTTCGTGCGGACCTTGGTTCGGTTCAAAATCAAATTATCTCAACAATTAACAATATTTCAGTAACTCAGGTAAATGTTAAAGCAGCCGAGTCCCAAATACGTGATGTTGACTTTGCAGCCGAATCAGCTAATTTTGCTAAGCAAAATATCTTGGCTCAGTCTGGATCGTATGCAATGAGTCAAGCAAATGCTATTCAACAAAATGTTCTTTCACTACTTCAGTAGTAAAAGAGTAGTTGCTTAGCAACGGCAATATTTCCTTGAAAACGTTCTAAGTTTACTTCAGTAAACTGATATAGTAACCTGGGGTTACGTAGAATATTTTTTGAGAGGTTTTTATAATTGCTTGGGCCATGTGCTTAATCGTTACAAGTTTCTTTAGTAGAAGCTTGTACTTGAATAATTCTAAAAAGTTATTTATAAAGTATTTATCTAACAATCAAATCATTTATAAATATATTTTAAAAGAGGTATGATGAGTATAGCTAGACCCCCCATAAATGATGCATTTCTTAAAGCTATTTCTCAGCATAAAAAACAAGATTACTGTAGGGCAGAAGAAAACTATCTTGAGTGTATTAAATATAACTATAACGTAAAGGAATGCTATCATAACCTAGGAATAGTGTATACCCATACAAATAACTTACTTCAGGCAGAGCAGATTTATTTGAAAATGATAGAATTGAATATTGAAGTAATAGAATCTTATGTCCAATTAGGTGATATATATTATGCTAAAGCAGATAAAGAACAAGCTATTAATATGTATGAAAAGGCTTTGTCTTTAGACTCTAAGTTGGTTGAAGTATATAACAATTTAGGGGTTATGTATAAGTCGATAGGAAGAAAAAAAGAAGCTTTAATAAAATATATTGAAGGCTTATTGATAAATGAGAAGCACACCTTACTACAAGGTAATTTAGCAAATATAATCAAGGGACAGACTCTACCCCTTGTCTTTATGAAACAAGATAAGATAGAAAACCTTTTGATAGTTCTTCTTATGTCAAAGCAGAGTGAATCACAAATATATATGATTGCTTGTTTAGGATTTTTATTTCATAAGTATGATTTACAAGAACAAAAGTTTACGGATGAAAATACTAAAGAACTTTTGCAAAATTCACTTTTTGTGTGTCTTTTGAAAACAACAATAATTACAAATTTTAATTTAGAATATTATCTTAAAAAAGTCCGCAAAGACCTTTTAAAAGATCTTTTAAAAAACCGTGGTACGAGTAGTTGGATAGATAGACTAGAAAATTTTATACATGCCTTTTCTATTCAATGCTTTTGGACAGAATATGTAATGCTGCAAGAAGAATATGAACTTATTAATAGTTTAGTGATTCTTGTAGAAGAACAGTTATATAAAAAAGATAAAAAAGTATTTTTATCTTTAGCCTTATGTGGTATGTATAAACCTTTGTATTCATTCAAATTTATTAATAATAGATTTATTGAAAAAGAATCTATAAAGAACACGAACTTTAAAGCCTTATACAAGATACAAGTTAAAGAACCTAAAGAAGAAGAGCGTCTTAAAAAGAGGATGAATGTTTTAAAGAGTTTAGATGATGAGGTAAGTAAAAAAGTAGCTCATCAATATGAAGAAAATCCCTATCCCAGATGGGTAAATATGAGAAAGCTAGAAAAAAATAGTCTTGAAAAACATTTTCAAATAGCACTTCCGTATCTAAAAAATATAGATGTTGATAGAAAAGATAAAAGAGTTGAAATACTGATTGCAGGATCAGGCACAGGGAAGCATCCTATTTCAGTTGCACAGCAGGTTGAAAATTCTTATCTAACGTGTTTAGACTTAAGTAAAACAAGTATTGCTTATGCCCAGAGAAAGGTTAATGAACTAGGTATAAAAAATATAAATTTTATTCAAGGTAATATACTTGATCTTGATTTAATAAATAAAAAATTTTCGTATGTAGAAAGTGTTGGGGTTATTCATCATATGAAAAATCCGATGGAAGGCTGGAAGCTTTTAGAAGCTGTGTTAGAAGAAGATGGTTATATGAAAATTGGCTTATATAGTGAGCTGGCAAGAAATAGTGTTGTCGATACTCTTAGCTTTATAAAAGAAAATGGATATCAGCCAAATGTAAAAGATATACGACAATGCCGAGAAGATATATATCATTTAGAAAGCTCAAATTCCATGAAAAAGCTAAGTAATTATATAGATTTTTATAGTGTATCTGGTGTGCGTGATCTAATATTTAATGTGCAGGAACATAGATTTAGTATCCCTCAAATAAAAGAAGCTTTAAAGGTATTAAAACTAGAGTTTTTAGGGTTTATCTTTAATCAGGAAAATATCTATCAAAGATATTTTGAATTATTTCCTGAGGATAAAGAAGCAAAAGATTTAGATAATTGGCATATTTTCGAACAACAGTATCCGGATACTTTTATAGAGATGTATCAGTTTCTTTTGAAAAAAATATCACAAAGGAAAGAAAGCTCATGGAGCCAATTAAATAAACTTTTTCATACACAAAACTTATATGAACTGGAAGAACCCGTGGAGCTTTTAACCATAGATGGTTCACTTAACGTAGACAAAAACTACTTTAGTATAGTCCTGAATATAAGCGTAAAGCAGTTAGAGAATATGCAAGAATACACAAATATATTTAAAAGAAATGATATTATTTTTTATCTTATAATAGAAGAAAATATAAATTTTGAGGTTGATATGCTTAATGTAATTGATATATCT
>NZ_JAEMVE010000024.1 GCF_029216045.1 Sulfurimonas sp. MAG313
AATATTTCGGACGCTTAATAGTAAAATTTAAAAATAAATCGCAAAATATGGTTCGTAAAGCAGAATCTGTTATATCAGATTGTGAAGTAGACCAAATTTTACCAAATATTTTTAATAATGATGTTTTTCCAGGATATGATAATGTAAATATTTCATGGGAAGAATTATCTAATATTATTTCAAAAGAAAATTGGAAAACAGCCTTACAAAACCAAAAGGGAGTGTATCTAATTACGGACACATCTAATGGAAAGATGTATGTTGGTTCAGCATATGGTGAAAATATGATTTTAGGTCGATGGGAGTCATATGCTAAGACATATCATGGAGGCAATCTTGGACTTAAAAAATTAGAACATGAACATATTAAACAAAATTTTAAATATTCAATTCTTGATATTTTCAAATCAACTGTTGAGGATAAATTAATAATTTCTAGAGAGAGTTGGTGGAAGTCTGTATTGCATAGTAGAGAGTTTGGATACAACGAAAATTAAAAGATAACAAAACCTTGGAGAGAAATAGTTTACCCTGCGGGCGAAACTATTTCTCAAGTCAATCGTTAATGAGAAAGCTTCTCTTTGCTATATGGCTTCCCAACGAGAACTCACTTCTTTCCAATTAATGTTACCCATAAAGGCGTCTATATACTTTCCAGCCTTTACCCCATAATCCATATGATACGAATGTTCATACATATCCATCACAAGTAAGGGTATGCCGGTGGCCACTGAGTCTGAATGGTCACCTGCAATTTGATTGATAAGTACTTGTTCTTCTTTGATATAAGAAAGTATTACCCAGCCTGAGCCCCCTCCTAAACTTTTACCTGTTTTTACAAAATCATTTTTCCAAGCATCAACTGAGCCAAAACCCTGAGTTAGAAGTGCTTTCATTGAAGTTGGTAAGACTCCCTTTCCACCTAAATTATCAAAATACAATTCATGAAGTAGTTTAGAGTTCAAAGCTATTAGTTCTTCTTTTTTTAAGGCCCCTAGTTCTATAGGATGGGCTGAATGCGGAAGAGAACTAATCTGACCTTGAATAAGATTTAGCTTTTTAACGGCGCCTGCGTAATTGTTATCATGATGTGACACAATAACTTTTTCAGAAATGCCTTTAAGACTTTTAGGATTAAAAGAAAGGGGTTTAATCTGGTGTGTTGAGCCATAAGATGGTTTAATGATTATAGGGGTTTTGGTGTTTGCTTGAAGAAGTGCAGAAGAAGCGATAACGCTTCCTACAATAAGTGCCTTACGTCGGTTCATAATACTTCCTAATTTTTTAGAAGTATTATAACAAGACTTTAGTCTGAGTGACGTGATCTTTGTCCTCTTGGCTTTGGCTTAGCTGTGCGTGAATGAGGGTTTCCATTAGCATTTTCACCGCGTTTACGCTGATCATTACTTCTTCCACCACGAGAGTTATTACGGTTTCCACCGCCTCCGCCATTTCCGCCGCGACCACCGCCACCGCCTCCACGTTTACCACCACGACCATTTTGTATAGCTTCTGCTTTAATAGAAGGATCAGGCGTAAACCCTGTAATTTGAACTTGTGAAATACGAGTTTTAATAAGTGACTCAATACCTCTAAGGTAGTCGTGTTCATCAACACATACTAAAGATACTGCTTGTCCTGAATTTCCAGCACGTCCAGTTCTTCCAATACGGTGAACATAATCTTCCGCAATATTTGGAAGTTCATAATTGACAACATGAGCAAGTTGGTCAATATCAATACCACGCGCGGCAATATCTGTTGCAACAAGTACTTTTACCTTACCGGCTTTAAATCCAGCTAAGGCTTTGGTACGGGCATTTTGACTCTTATTTCCATGAATGGCCGATGAGCTGATACCATCTTTGTCTAACTGCTCAGCAAGACGGTTCGCCATATGTTTAGTACGTGTAAATACAAGAACTTGTTGCCAGTTATTATCTTTAATTAACTGCGTTAACATTTCGCGTTTTCTACCCTTATCAACAGGATAAACAATTTGTTCAACCTGACCTGAAGTTTCATTTGTTCTTGCTACTTCAACAAATGAAGGGTTATTTAAAAAACCACTTGCAAGTGTTTTAATCTCTTTAGAAAAAGTCGCTGAGAATAAAAGGTTTTGACGTGTTTTTGGAAGTATTTTTAAAATCTTTTTAATGTCATGGATGAAACCCATGTCAAGCATTCTATCTGCTTCATCAAGTACAAAGAACTCAACTTGTGTTAAGTCAACTGCTCTTTGATTCATAAGATCTAAAAGACGACCAGGAGTAGCGATAATAATATCTACACCCGATTTAAGTTTATTAATCTGAGGGTTAATACTAACACCACCAAAAATCACCATAGACTTAAAAGGAAGGTATTTTCCATAGTCTTTAACATTTTCAGCAACCTGTGCCGCTAGTTCTCTTGTAGGTGTTAAGATAAGTCCACGAACAGGATGTTTGCCTCTTGGCATTGGTGAGTTTGCTAAACGATTTAACATAGGAAGTGTAAAACCAGCAGTCTTACCTGTTCCTGTTTGCGCGCCTGCTAAAACATCTTTTCCTTCTAAAATAAGAGGGATTGCCTTTTCTTGTACGGGTGTTGGGGTATCATAACCCTGATCTTTAATGGCACGAAGAATGTTCTCGTTTAAGCCTAAGTCTGTAAATTTCAATATATTTTCTTTATGATCAAACCTTCTACGCAATGGTAGGCCGGTCTAGTTTGAAGGGGGTTTGTTTTGAGATTTTACTTAAAAAATCTGTTAAAACGAAGTCAGTCATCGACCGAGGATGCTGATATTAATGGCATTATACCATAAGTTATATAAATACTTTTTATAAGAATAAAATATCAATAAGTCTCTAGGTAAATCCGATGAGATAACTACAAAAAAAGAAAAAGAAAATTCATCAGCTAATTACGCCAATTTCACGAATTATAAAAGCAAGACTTCTAAACTTTATCATCGGTAGATGATTTAATTAGGTTGATTTGCGAAATTCGTTGATAAAAGCTCTTCAAAAATCTTCATCGGATTTACCTAATAAGTCTCTGGCTAAAAAGTTAAACAAAAAAATTATTACAAGATAAGATATTATTTGGTTAAGACGTTATATAATAATCCTACTCATATCAAAGGAAGTTTTCTTATCAAATGAAATTTTTATTAATAATACTGCTTATTTTAGTGCAGGCAAATGCAAAAGAATTACGTTTTACCTTAGGAAAAGACAGTGTTATACAAAAAGTCTCATTAGAAATTTCAACAAAGGCTTATGCACGTATAGGTAGGCATCCTCATTTTATTACAACAAGTTTTTCAAATGCCTTAAAACTTTCAAATTTGGGAAAAGTAGATGGAGAAGTTTCTAGAATTAAAAAGATTTCTAAAAAGTATCCAAACTTAGTAGCCGTTCCAGTAGCAATTAATGCCATTGAAGCGGTAGCTTTTAGTAAAATCAATGACTTGAAAATAAATAACTGGAAAGATTTATCCCCTTATAAAATAGCCATAGTAAAGGGCGTAAAATTTATTGAACATAATACAAAAAATTCTAACAGAGTCCTTGTTTCAAGCTACAAAGAAGCCTTTGATTTAATAAACAATGAAGAGGTAGATATTATTGTTGTGCCTAAGTTGGTTGGACTGTATAATATATTTAAAAACAAAGAACAAAAGATAAAAGTTGTGAGTCCAAGCTTAGCAAAACTTGATTTATATCATTTTGTACACAAGAAAAACGCCTATCTTATCCCTCAATTAACCCCTATTTTAAAACAAATGGAAAACAGTGGTGAATTACGATATATGCGAGATGCATATTTAAGAAAGATCACGCACTAAGGACCTTATTTACAATACTTCGTTAAAAAACTATTAAGTTGATTTGCAAATTCATGAGCATTTTTTGTTGAAAAAGGCTTAGGTCCACCGGTTATTTCTCCACTTTCTCTTATACTTTCCATAAGGTTACGCATGGCAAGGTATTGCTTGATATTGTCAACAGAATACAGTTCGCCTCTGTGGTCTATGGCGTGGGCACTTTTTGAAATGATTCTATCGGCTAGAGGAATATCCGCAGTAATAACTAAGTAGCCAACTTCAGCCATTTCTACTATAAGGTGGTCAGCTTCATCCGCGCCTTGCTCAACTATAAGGTATTCAATAAGTTTAGACTTGCTGCCGAGGTTTATCTTTTTATTAGCAATCACATAGGTTTTTAAAGAGAGTCTTTCAATAGAGCGAAC